>CAJXVU010000009.1 GCA_913062555.1 uncultured Bacteroidota bacterium | reverse complement strand
ACTGTTGAAATTTTACAAGCAATTACTGCTATATTAGTAGAGTATCCTAAAGCTAACTTTACAGTTGAAGGTCATACTGATAGTACTGGTAGTACTTCTTTTAACCAAACATTATCTGAGGCTAGAGCCAATGCTGTAATGGGTTATTTCGTTGAAAATGGAGTTGCTGCTGACAGATTAAATGCTGTTGGACTTGGAGAAAGTGATCCTATTGAATCTAACGACAATAGAGCTGGTAGAGCTGCTAACAGACGTGTGGAAGTAAAACTAATAAAAGAATAGTTTTATACCTTATATAAAATATTTAGTGAAAAAACGCTTCGAAATTTCGAAGCGTTTTTTATTTTTATACAATGACAAGTTTTATTCAAGATGTACTCATAGACCTAAAAAATAAATCAGTTGATATTTCTCAACTTACTTTTATTCTTCCCAGTAAACGTGCGGGGGCATTTTTAAAACACGAGTTATCAATACTGACCACACAAACCATTTTTTCCCCAACGATACTTAGTATTGAATCTTTTGTTGAAGAACTTTCACAATTAAAACAAGTTACAAACACCGAATTACTATTCGAGTTTTATAATGTTTATACTGCGCTTACACCGCAAGAAAGCCAAGATTCATTTGATGTTTTTTCAAAATGGGCACAAATCCTATTACAGGATTTTAATGAAATAGATCGTTATCTAATCCCTCCCAAATATATTTTTGATTATTTAAGTGCCATACAAGATCTCAATCATTGGTCTATGGAAAATAACCAAACACCTCTTATAAAAAACTACCTTACTTTTTGGAAAAAACTTAATGATTATTACACAGGTCTTTCTGATGCTCTTATAAATAAAGGATTAGCATATCAAGGATTGATCTATAAGGAAGCCGTTGAAAACTTAGAGGCTTATATTCAATTTAATCCTTCCAAGCAACATGTTTTTCTTGGGTTTAATGCTCTAAATACTGCCGAAACCACCATTTTTAAAGAATTACTACACCATGAGCTCGCTTCAATATACTGGGATACCGATAACGCCTTTATTAACAACTCCTATCACGATGCAGGATACTTTATAAGAAAACATCAATCAACTTGGAAACACTTTAAACAACACCCCTTTAAATGGCTTTCTAATTATTATTCCGAAGCAAAAAACATTTCAATTATTGGAACTCCAAAAAATGTTGGTCAAGCAAAATATATTGGTGAATTACTTTTAGGACTCAAAACTAAAAATGGTCATTTAAACAAAACAGCCGTTGTTTTAGGGGATGAAAATTTATTAATTCCTGTATTGAACTCCATCCCAAACACTATAAACGCACTTAATATTACCATGGGATTTCCGTTAAGTGCAATTCCATCGGCCTCTCTTTTTGAACAACTTTTCGAATTACATAAAAACAATACAGATACCTTTCATTTTAAAGATGTTATTGCCTTACTATCTCATCAATTTACCAGAACTTTATTTGATAATGATGATGGCTCTAATGCTGCCGAACAAATCATAGAAAACATCCATCTTAATAATTTGGTGTTTTTAAAAAGTGAAACGCTTATTAAACTTGTTCCAAAACATGAACAGCTCATTTGCTTACTTTTTGGCAATTGGAACAATAGTCCCAAACTGGCATTAAAAAACTGTTTGGAGCTTATAATGAAAATTAAAGATTACCTGAGCCAAAACAAAGATGACAATCTATTAGCTCTAGAATACCTTTTTAGATTTAATGAAGTATTTAACACCCTTCATACGCTTAATTCAAAACATCAATATATTAATACCATTAAAGTCTTGCATGGTTTATATAAAGAAATTCTAAGCACAGAAACCCTGGACTTTCAGGGAGAACCTCTACAAGGACTTCAAATTATGGGAATGTTAGAATCTCGCGTTTTAGATTTTGAAACTGTTATTATCTCTTCTGTAAATGAGGGGATACTTCCCTCAGGGAAAAGTAATAATTCATTTATTCCTTTTGATGTTAAACTAGAAAATGGATTGCCAACATATAAAGAAAAGGATGCCGTATACACCTATCATTTTTATCGGTTATTACAACGCGCTAAAAACATATATATCATTTACAATACTGAGCCGGATGTATTAAATGGTGGCGAAAAGAGTCGTTTTATTACACAAATGGAAATTGAAAATATCCATAACTTAAAACAATATATTGTCGGGCCAAAAACGCCAAAAATTATATCAAATTTAAATGTAATCCCAAAAACAGAAGATATCCTGAACAGCATTCAAGTGCTTGCAACCAAAGGATTCTCGCCATCATCATTAACCAACTATATCCGTAATCCATTAGATTTTTATTACCAAAAAATATTAGGGATAAAAGAACAAAATGATGTTGAGGAAACTGTAGCCGCCAACACTTTAGGGTCGGTGGTTCATAATACGCTTGAAGATTTTTATAAGCCTCTTGAACAAAAAATGCTTAGCATAGAATTGGTAAATGCAATGAAACTTCAAATAGAAAACCGGGTTACACATCACTTTAAAAGCATTTACAAAGCAGGAGAAATTACCAAAGGTAAAAACTTAATCATTTTTGAAATTGCTAAACGATATGTCTCAAACTTTCTAAACAAAGAAATTGAAGATTTAAAAAAAGGGAATAGCATTAAAATTGTTCAAATTGAAGCCGATTTGAAAGTAAGAATAGCCATTGATGAATTAGGATTTCCTGTAACACTTAATGGCAAAGTAGATCGTGTGGATGAGTATAACGGGATGCTTCGTATTATAGATTATAAAACGGGCAAGGTTGAACAAAGTAAAGTTGAAATTGTTAACTGGGAAGATATTACTACTGATTATACAAAGTATAGCAAAAGTTTTCAAATATTGATGTATGCTTTTATGATGAATCAGAAACAGCCATTTGACGGCCCTGTTGAGGCCGGTATTATTTCATTTAAAAACTTAAATGCAGGATTTTTAAAGTTTGCTAAAAAAGATAAACCAGGGGCCTATGCAAAAAAAGATGCTTCAATTACACAGGACACTCTAGATTCTTTTTTTATTGAATTGAAGTCGCTCATTTTGGAGATATGTGATTCTGAAATTTCCTTTGTTGAAAAAGAGATTTAATTTGAAATCAAAGTAATGGTTCTTCATATTTTCTCCTTCCCCTTTATAACTTACTGATTTTTCGTATCTTATGTGTGTCATTAACCTAGCCGGAGACATCACAACCATAAAACAAACAAAAAAATGGACAGTTTAGCTGATTTACTTGAAAGTATATCTGTATCATCTATTCCAGAATCTTTAATGGATGATGGTACAAATTTAGAGACAGATGCACCCATCTTTGAAAAATATATTAGACTAAATAATCACTTAATTCGCTTAGAGCGTAAAGCCATTCCTCCTAAAGTTAGAGAAACTACACCGGTATTTAGATGGCGGATTCCACGTTTAGATTGCAGACATGTGGCCAAAGAAAATGATGGTTGTTGTGGGGCAATTAATCTTTCTTTAGACAAATTGGAAGACTTTATCAATGGGAATATTGCCTGGTCTGAATTTGTTGATGCTTGGCGAAGAGCAAATACCATTTGTGAGTCATAAACAAGCATTGTAAATACTAATAAAATTGTTTGAATTCGTGATGAAACTGGGATCACCCTTGTTGTTCCTATCATTCTCGCATAATTGCAGATAGAAATTTACCTACTATGCCTGTTGGATTCTTATGCTATAGAAACCATAAAATTAAGCTTACTGATTTTTACAACACAAAAAATCCGCTCTCTAGAGTGCATTCTCTGCTTGATGTGGAGAAGATGGGATTCGAACCCACGACCTCTTGACTGCCAGTCAAGCGCTCTAGCCAACTGAGCTACATCCCCTTTTTCTTTATATACTATGCTTCCTAGGGTTTTACACCTTTTTAGCAACTGTGCATTTCTTTGCAAAGCTGGGCAAATATATACATTTTAAGGCAAAAACCCACCAGCATTTTAATTAGATAGTATCCAATTTAATTCACAAAAATACGCACTACTATAGAAAGTAATCTAAGTTTTAACTTTGAAAAACTGTATAAATATAGCCGCATTATTAATGAAAGTATTTAGATTCACGCAAAAACTCTTGTATCTTTTCCTTATTTGAATAATCCAGTTCAATAATGTTTTTAATGGCAAGGGATTTTATTGTAGAATTATTAAAGTATGATTTACAAATTTTATAACCAATAAAATAACCAAGGTCCGCTTTTTCCTTCATTTTTCCTCCGTTGGATAACCAATTTTTATAATCCTTTGTATGCATTTCCTTTTCAAATTGTACTTTAATCTCCTCCTCATGATTATTACCATATTGCATATAAGATGAATTGTACTGTGTTTTTGTTACTAATTCAGCAATAAAATCACAGGCTCCTTCCCTAATAGAAGCTGATAAAACGTCAGTCCCTCGAGTATCTTGTTGTGTATGAATATATTCATGAATATTTAGAAACACTAAATTATCAATACTTTGTTTACTAAACACATTTGGCAACCAATTACTTTTAAACTCTGTAACATCTGTACTTGAATCTGCTGTTGCTATTTCTGTGCCAATTAACACCATGCTTTTATTTGTAGTCCCTCCCGACCTAAGACCGCCAATCGTGAAATACATTTTTGCATCTTTCAATTCTGGATATATTTGATTTAATTTTATTACAGATTTTTCAATATCTTTTGATTTTTCCTTTACTTTAAGAGTATTCGGTCTAATACTATTCCAAAATTTCGGCAAATCGTCTATCAGTTTAACCCATAAGGTATCGTTATAGCTACGCAACTTCATAAATGATTTTAATCCAATTGTTCCTTTATCTATATATAATTCATTGATGATTTTTAGTTTATCATTGAAATTATCTAATTCAAGAATTATATCATAAGCTGCCCAAAAATTATCAATATCCTCGGTATATATTTTTTTTTCATTTTGCGAATGCATTGAAATATGCATACAAATAATTAATACAGTTAATAAAGCTCTCATCTTTTTAATTTTTCTTCTTATATATAGACCCACTATATTTTGACTTGTTACAGCAGTTATTAATATTTCTCATAATTAGGCTTTTAGCAATTCAATGCATAAAAACCACTATTCACTACATTTATTTTGTTTAGTGGGCATCCCTATTATAGATTCGCTTCTGTACTTTGAAATCACACACAAACTAATTATTAGAATAATGAGAAAAAAAATATTAGTCTGCAGCACTTTTTTACTGTTGTTAACATTAGGCTTTAAAAACAATCAGAATCAAAACGATTTATGGATTCAGGATTTCGAGGTCTTAAAGGCACAAATGACGAAAAGTTATGCAAATTTAAAATCCATAGTCAATGAGGAAAGCATTGATTTAGCTCGCCTAAATACTAAGACTATTTCAGAGCTTAAACTAGCAAAAACTAAGAGGGAAGCCCAAATAGTTATTGAAAGCTTTTTGAGAAAGTTTAAAGATGGCCACTTATCAGCAACTGTAATTAATACCTCATCCTCTAATAACACTTCTAATGAGCGTAATGATTTTCCATTAAGCACAGACTCTACAGCTGTCGCTTTAAAAAAAATGGGGTTTTTCATTGATACCTATGGTGCCAATATAAAATTTGATTCTGTTCCAGGATATTTAGCCCTAATTAATAAAAACAACTCGTTCCACACAGCCGTTATAGAAACATCATTAGGCAAAATAGGCACTATAAAGCTGCCCTATTTTTATAATGAAGGGTATTGGAATACACCCTATAAAATGTGGGATTCTTATAAGAAAGAATTTAAAGGGGAGTGTGATGAGGAGTGTCAAAAAAACTTTAAATATAAACTAGAAAAACAATTCACAAAACAATTCGTTGAACGCATTGAAGAATTAAAAGCTAAAAATATTTCTAAACTTTTAATAGATGTTACTGGAAATAATGGCGGTTCAGGATGGTTTGAGGAAATTGCTCACTTATTAAGTGATAAACCAAAATTAGAGTATATGCCTAGCTTTATTATTAAGCACAATCATTGGAAAAAATCACTAGAAGAAGATTTAAAAATAATAGGAATCGATTTGGCAAATGATGAATTAAATGAATCTCTAAAACTAAAACTCTTAAAACTAAAGGAGTTGGCTGAAAGCCTTATTGTTAAATGTAAAAGTAATTGTTCATCACAAAATGTTTGGGATAGCAATAAGATAGATTGCTTAAAATTAATAAGACACCCTTATCAATCTGATCTCCCTTTTGATATTATGACCGATTCTCAATTTATGTTATTACAATCCAAAAACCTACTGACGGCGTCAAGGTTTAGACCTTTTAAAAGAGGAGCTTACTCTGGCCCCTTGTATATCGTTCAAGACCGTCAATCTGCTTCAGCTACAGAAGGATTTTCTTCTCTTTTACAATTTAATAACGCCGCAACTATTGTTGGAAGAACTAGCTATGGTGCAGGTTGTGGTTATACAAATGGAGGCATTAAAACAACACTTAATCATATTGGTCTTTCTATTAAAATGCCTGACTGTGTCCGGTTAAGAGCAGACGGGAAAAATGAAGTCTATGGGATTAAACCAGACATAAAGGTTAATTGGAGAAGAATAAGTGATAGTCCATCAAAAAAGGGGCAACTGGTAATAGAAAGTATAATTCGTTAAACCCTTTTAATTAAAAAAAGACCAATATAATTGAGGCGTTAAAATTATCCAAAACATAAAACTGTAAGATAAATAATTTTTTACTTTTGAAAAAAGGACTCAATTATAAAAATATCTCGGATGAAATCCTCTAACAACAAGATAATTATTTTCATACTTATAATAAGTGGCCTTTTTTATGGATGTACAAAAAGGACCTCTAATAATGAGCTTGTATGCAGTCCCGTTACAGGATTAGAACCTTTGTTAATCAACAAAAAAATAATTTTGCTTGGTGAGATGCATGGAACAAAAGAAGGCCCTGGGTTTGTAGAGAAGATTGTTTGTCATGCTCTTGGAAAAAAATTAAGTGTGTCCGTTGGTCTTGAATTACCCTATTTAGATGAACAAGTCATAAAAACCTTTATGAAATCAAAAGGAAAAGCATCAGATAGAGCTAAAATATTAAACTTACCTTTTTGGTCACAAGATTATCAGGACGGCAGAGCAAGCAATGCAATGCTTGGCTTAATAGCGTCATTGAGAGCATTAAGGGTGGATGGCGCTGATGTGGAAATATTCTTGATAGACGACCCAAGTTCGAGTGACAGAGATATTGAAATGGCTCAAAGGGTTATACAAAAAGCTACAGAAAAACCTTCAAACTTTTTAATTGTACTCACTGGTAATTACCACAACATGATTAATAAGGGCTCTGGACAAATGGGGCGTTATGTATTAGACAAATTTGAAGAAAGCAAAGTAATCTCACTGAATCAAAATTTTAGTGGAGGTACTGCATGGATTGATACAACTGGTAATGGTGCTAAGCGTACTAAATTAAGTGGACGAGGAAGGAATCAAATAGGCATATTTATTGATAAAAGCAGGGATGAATATCATGGCACCTTTGAAGTAGATAGTATCCATTATTCAGAACCCGCTAAAAATATTATTGACAAATAAAAACACCAATAATACCCACCACAATTTAATTATATAATATTCATTTTAGAGTTATTAGCAAAATGGAAATAATCATAATTAAGTTTAAATAAACAGCTTATATTCGCGCTCTTCTAAAGGGTGTGTAGTTAGCAGTAACGATATATATCCGTTGGTAACAATATTATTCTCCTGTAATGAAGTTTGATAGAATGTTCTTTTTAATATTAATATCCGACTTACTAAAAAAGCACTTTAAATTTTACTAGAAAACAAATCCCGAAATATATAACTAATGATTGAAATTGAAGAAAAACATTATATAGGACAGGGGAAATTGCAAAAATGCTATATTCATCCTGATAATGACAATCTTTGTTTAAAAATAAAAATAAACGAACAATATGAAAACCCTCGAGTTAATCGAGAAGTTAAATACTATAAAAAAATTCAAAAAAAACACATTTCAGCTCCCTTCTTTGCAAAATATTATGGTGAAGTAAATACAAATCTTGGTGTCGCTCATATTTATGATTTAATAAAAGATGAAACAACTAATAATGTTTCTTTAACAATGGATGATTATTTAAAAATGGGAAATTCACCTTTTTCAGATGAATTATTTATTTCTAAATTAGAAAAATTAAAGAAACTGATGATTAAGCATAAAATAATTGTTAGAGACCTAATGGGTAAGAATATTTGTTGTAAAGTATTAAAAAATAAATCTGTAGAATTAATAATTATTGATGGTGTTGGACATCGAGATTTCATCCCTTTGGTAGAATGGATTCACTTCTTTACAAATAGAAAAATAAATAAGATTTTTTACAAAAATAAATTAAACTCTATGGATGACCACAGAGATTGGTTAGCGTTGTATGTCGCCAAACAAATTTGAACTAGAAAACAAAGTAAAACAACTTGAATAAAATTGTGACCCAACAAAGAACAGAGTAAAATCCACCACAATTTAATTATATAATATTCATTTTAGAGTCATTGGCAAAATGCTAATAATCAAAATGAAGTTTAAATAAACAGCTTATATTAGTGCTCATATCTAATGCATATAGTTACGTTGGCAGTAATTATGAATACCTAAATGTTAAAATAAACACTTAAATGATAAATCTAAATAATCTAAAAATGAACGTGATTGAAACGGCTCAAAATGGAGTTGTTAACGAACAGACTATTTTTGATTTCGTCCAAAAGGACAGTTTTGTTGAGGCTAAATATTCTGGCGGAAAAATAAAAAATGGGTTTCTTGTTGGTGTGATAAAAGAAAACATATTAGAATTTAGTTATTGCCAATTGCAAACGGATGGCATATTGGACAACGGAAAGTCGAGTTCAGAGTTAGCGATTTCAACTGAAGGTAAAATTAGACTGATAGAACATTTTGAATGGAAATCTAGATCTGGAGAATCAGGTGTAAATATTTTTGAAGAAATTTAGTTTGTTATATTTTGAATTAATTCACTTAAAATAAACTACTGCCAACACCGTGCATAATTACTTGATAGATGGTGATTAATGATTACCACGGAAATTCTACCAAATCTCCTCTACGCCACTCCTTTTTACTATCTTAGTACTTACGCAATAAATCATAGCCTTACCGTCATCAGTCATTGAAAATTGAATGATGCTACTAGAAAAATAAACTTTAAAATTATTGACTATGAAACTAGGAATATTATCAGTTAGCCTTAATGTAAAAGACCTCAATACGTCAAAAGTATTTTATGAAAATTTAGGCTTTTCAGTATTTGGAGGAGATATGGAAATGAATTATTTAATTATGAAAAATGAAAACTCTCTTATTGGATTGTTTCAAGGGATGTTTGAAAACAACATTTTAACTTTTAATCCTGGTTGGGACTCAAATGCGAACTTGATTGAAAATTTTGATGATGTCAGGAAAATCCAAAAAGAATTAATAGGTAAAGGAACCAAATTAGAAAATGAAATAGCAGAAAACACTCAAGGACCTGCTAGTATCATGCTTATTGATCCAGATGGGAACACTATTTTAATTGACCAACACGTATAGGCCTAAAAAAACGTCACACGACAACCTCTACACCAAAACAATACCTAAAATAAAAAATGAATCGGAATAAAATAGATAAAACATGGAATACATTTTCTAAGTTAAAAAACATAGAATTAAAATATAAAGAACGTAATCAAGGCAACGTCATTCAGTCCCATTATTTAATTAATTATACAAATGAAGTCGCCACCTTTAGTTTCATAGGAATATTATGGAAATCTGCTGAAGGTCTTAATACTGACAAAACATCGATTATAGTAGAATTTAAAAACCGGTTAGCTATAAACAATTTTGAACTTGAAACGACGAGCAAACTAAAGCAGATCTCTTCCATAGACAATACAACTGAATTCGAAAAAAGCATATTAAAAGATCTTAAAAAATTTGATGGTAATAGTATGACCCTGAAAGACAATTTTATTCGAATTGATGCTGGCCATATATTTTCCGACATTAAGGAGTTTAAACTGGTAACGGATTTAATATCAAAAATAAAAACTACAGGGAACACCGTATAGAATTAATTGCTGGTTCGGGCCACTTACGAAAAGTAAACGAGTCTCCGCTAAAAAAAGAAAATAAGCCTATCGTTTAGTTTTGAGTTAAATTAAATTTAATTGCCCACATTTTATGCCCTTCTGACAATGTATTAGCTTTAGAATAAACCAAATAACCTTCAGATTGGCTGTCGTTAGTATAAATTAAATTAGGGTGCCACATAAATGAATGCTCATCATAGCTATAAGGAATTGACCATCCTTGTATTAATTGAACAGCAGGAGAGGTCCAGTTAATCCCATCTTCAGATTGTCTATAATAAATTCCTGAGGATGAAGGGTTGGTCGAGCCATTAACAAATTCACCCCAGTTGTTTTCTGAGTAAACCATTAAATATGTGTCTGTTAATTTATTATATGTCACCTGTGGGAAAATTGCATCAGATTGACCCGTACCTTTAACAACTTCCTTAGATCGAATAATAGTGCTTGTAAATGAATTATCATCTCCTAAATAATAACAATTATCAAAATCTGGAGTACCATTTGAATTTACATTAAATTTAGACATGCTTATGTTCACCCCTCTTCCCGAACGGTTATGGTCTACATAATATAGGAAAATTTCTGTTGAATCTTTTGAGAACGTAATTGATGGCTCACCTAAACCTCCATCTCCATAGCCATTATCATACGTAATATCATAAATATTATCAACTAGCGGCTCATCTAAGAGACTAAATGACTGTCCATTATCATTGGATATTCCCAATCCAATTGATGCATAAAACCCAGGAATTCCCCCTGGAAGAATAGTTCCATCATGTTCCTCCGCATGAAAAGCACTATAAATTACGCCTTGTTTATCTTTAATAAGTTGCCCAAGACCTACATAATTAGGATAAAATGTATTTAATGTTGGTGCTGCAACCCTAGTCGCATTGGTTATATTATTCAAACCTGGGCCTTCTAAAACATAAGAAGAATTACCGGAGGCGGTTAACAAACGGATGTTATTAGTAGAATAATCAATTACGCCAACTGTGATATCATTAAAATAATTTAAGCCTATGTTTTGACCAATTTGAAATTCATTAGAAAAATCTAAATCCAAAGTATATGTAGCAATCGGCGCTTCAACGAATTGTTCATTAGCATCATCCCCGGAGGAACAGCCTAGAGCAAGCACTGAAAATAAGGGAAATAGTTTCTTCATTCATTTAAATTGGTTCACAAAACAAAGCTAAAAAAATTGATCTCTCCAACAAATAATATCACTCTTTGTTTAAAACACTCATTGATTTCAGGCTTAAAAGCAGCCCAACCAATTGAAAATAACCCATCAATAAACTCATGTTTTTAGTTCAATTTAGTGTGCTGACCTCAACATACTTTAAAATTGAATATATATACTAATAAAAAAGTCCACTTTATAAAAAGTGGACTTTTCAAATACTAATAATTTCTTACTCAATACTTTTTATTTCACCTTTTGGCATCACCAATTGGTATATACAAGGAATAACTACCAAGTTTAGAATTGTCGCCGTTAGCAACCCCCCTAAAATAACTACGGCCATCGGACTTTGAATTTCACTGCCTGGTTCGCCTCCTTTTAAAGCTAATGGGATCAATGCTAAACCCGTTGTAAAGGCCGTCATTAAGATTGGATTTAAACGGTCTAAAGCTCCTGTTTTAATGAGTTGGAAACCATTTATTCCTTCTTTTCTCAAATCTTCATATCTAGAAACTAAAAGTATCCCATTACGTGTAGCGATCCCAAATAAACTTATAAAACCAATTGTAGCTGCAATACTGATAATTCCTGAAGTAAAATATACAATCAAAATACCGCCGATTAACGCTAATGGCAGATTGATTAAAACTACAAAGGCCAATTTCACATCTTTAAATTCGTAGTAAAGCAAAAGAAAAATCACCCCTATGGCAATAATTGCAGAGACCAAAAGTAATTGTGATGCTTTAGATTCGCTTTCAAACTGACCGCCATATTGAACACGATAGCCTTCTGGGATATTAACATTATTTGCTACAACCTCTTTTATTTCATTAACCGTACTTCGTAAATCCCTTCCTTGTACATTAGCTGCGACCACAATTTTACGTTGTACATCTTCACGATTGATAGTATTTGGGCTACTAACCGATGCAACTGTTGCCAGTTCTTCCAAAGTTGTTTGTCCCCCATTAGGCAGACTGATTAAGGTATTACCGATATTTTCTATATTATCTCTAAATTGTTTTTCGTACCGAACTATCAGATCGAAGTATTGCTGACCTTCATAAATCTCACCAGCTTCTTCGCCTGCAAAGGCAATATCTATTTGCGCCATTAAATGACCAACTGTCATTCCATAGGCTGCTATTATTTGGCGTTTTGGTTTGATGCGTATCTGTGGCACTTCTATTTGCTGGTCAACCGCAACATCTGCCAGCCCATCAATATTTTTGATGTTTTGTTCTACACTTTTACCAACTTCAAACAAGCGTTGCAAATCAGATCCAAAAATCTTTATAGCAATATTGGCGCGTGTACCAGAAAGCATATGGTCAATACGATGTGCGATGGGTTGTCCCAAAGTAATATTTACACCTGGTGCTACACTTAACTTATTACGGACTTCTTCAAAAAAGGATGCTTTGGTTTTGCCTTTCAAAACAAATGGAACATCTATTTCGGCAGCATTAACGCCTTGTGCGTGTTCATCTAGTTCTGCTCTACCCGTTCTTCGTGTTACAACCTCAACTTCGGGTAAATCCAATAAAATTTGTTCTACTAATTTTCCTGTTTTGTTGCTTTCTTCTAAGGACATTCCTGGTGGACCAACCACACTAATTACTAAAGAGCCTTCATTAAATTCTGGTAGAAAACTTCGGCCTAGCTGCGTTAATACTAAAAGGCTTAAAATAAAAGTGACTATTGTAACACCAATAACGGCTTTGGGTATTTTTGTGACTTGGTCTAAAACTTTAGCATAATGCTTTTGCAACCACTGTTCCACACGGGTCCCATCCGCCTGTTTATTGAGTAGTTTTTCAGTATTCAGAAGATAAGAACACAAAATTGGTGTAACCGTTACAGCAACTATTAATGAGGTTAAAACTGATGTCACAAACGCAATTCCTAGCGGTTGCAATAAGCGCCCTTCCATTCCGCTTAAAAAGAATAGTGGAATAAACGATACAATGATAATTAGTGTTGCAATAATAATGGAGCTTCGTATTTCTACGGATGCATCTCTTACCACGGTTAATGTTGGCAAACGTTCTTCTTTGGGTTTTTTGATATTCTCTCTTAATCTTTTATACACGTTTTCAACATCTATAATAGCATCATCTACCAATGCCCCTATAGCAATTGCCATACCACCCAAACTCATTGTATTGATAGTATAACCCATCCATTTTAAAATAATAATAGACACCAATAAGGAAATAGGAATAGCAAGCAATGAAATAATTGTTGTTCTCCAGTTCATTAAAAACACAAAAAGGATAACCATTACAAAAAATGCCCCTTCCAATAAGGTCTGATTTAAATTACTAATGGAAGCTTCAATAAAATCAGATTGTCTAAAAATATGACTTTTGATGTTTACCCCTTTTGGTAAGGTTTTTTCTAAATCTGCAATGGCTTCATCCAAAAGCTCAGTCAACTCCAAGGTGTTAACATTGGGTTGTTTCGCGATGGTTAAAATAACTGCTGGATTTGCATTTAAAGAGCCATCCCCAATTTTATCGGCAGCACCAATCTGAACGGTTGCAACATCCTTTATTTTTATGGTTTGTCCATTAATTTGTTTCAATACAGCTTCTTGTAAATCTTCTAAGGCATAGGCCCTACCGCTACCTTTAATGATGTATTGATTACCATATTGGTTGATTACTCCTCCCGGTGCATTAATGTTAGCTTGCTTAACGTGTTCTACTAATTCTGAAAGACTCACATTGAAATACTTCATCTTTTCGGGATTCGCAAATACTTGATATTGCTTATAATCTCCACCAATAACAACCACATTGGCTATACCTCCAATGGCTTTTAAGCGTGGTCTAATTGTCCAATCGGACAAGGTTCTTAATTCCATTGGCGACAAACTATCAGAGGTTACCCCCAAAAGCATAATTTCTCCCATAATGGATGAAATAGGCGCCATAGTAGGTGCTCCAATACCTTCAGGTAAATTCTCTCGTACCATCGGGATTCGTTCACTTACAATTTGACGTGCTCGATAAATATCGGTTCCCCATTCAAATTCTACCCATACAATTGAAATTCCGGCTGCAGATGAAGAACGGATTCGTCTCACATTTGGCGACCCATTTAAGGCGGTTTCCAATTGATAGCTTACTAATTTTTCGACTTCTTCGGATTCCATTCCATGAGCTTCGGTAAGAATGGTTACCGTAGGTGCTGTAAGGTCTGGAAACACATCGACATTCATTGTACGGGCATAATAGACCCCCAATACACTCAATGCAACTGCTCCCAATAAAATGAGGAATCTGTTATGAAGTGAAATTGATAATATTTTGTTTAACATTCTCTTCGATATTTAATGTTCGTGACCATGAGCAGGTGTTGAACCAGACGTTGATGCCATTTTAATTTGGTATGCTCCTGTAGACACAAACACTTCCCCAATTTCCAACCCTTGTAGTATTTCCACATTCTCGCCATTACGCTTGCCAATTTTCACTGAGCGTCTTTCAAAACTTTCTCCTGTAAGTTGTACCATTACTGAATAGCTACCATAATCTTCTAATAAAGCGTTTACTGGAATCATTGTGTTTTGGGTGGCATTACCCATTGCAATTTGCACTTGTGTAAAACTGCCTTCTGGCATTTCAATATCGTCATTTACTTGTACAAACACCGAAATTAGTGGTTTGTTATGATCAACTTCTTTAGCAATAGAAAGGATTGAACCGCCTGAAGTTGAGACATTACGCCATTGGTCTTCTTTGGTTTGATACCAAATACCTTTTGCATTCTCCATGGTAAGACCATATGAAGGTGCGACTTGTGTTTGCAACACTCTGGATTGATGCATTCCTACCGTTACCAAGGTTACCCCTTGTTCTACATACTCACCATTAATGACATTAATTGCTGTGATATATCCGTCAAATGGAGCTTTTATTTGCTTTCCAGCGCCTGAAACACCTGATGATAAGCTTTGATAATTGGATTTTGCAATGCTGTAATTACGCTTTACTTTTTCAAATTCTGCTTTAGGAATAATCTTCGATTCATACAGTTGTTTTTTACGTTCAAATTCCGCTTTTGTTTGTTCAAAATTTGAAAGAGCCTTGGCTATTTCAGTTTTCAAATTATTGGAAGCCAAACCTTCACTACTTAGATTAATTAATAACTGACCTTTTTTCACCTGTATCCCTTCCGTAAGATTCCTTACTGCAAAATTTACCACGCCATTAGATTTTGCCACTAAAGCTTTTACAGATCCTAGTGAAGGCATCCATATTCCCGAGGTATTGATAACATCATAAATATTACCTAAGACTACTGGTTTAGTTTGAAAATCTATTTTCCAAGCCTGTTCTTTTAAAAACGAAATACCGCCATTACTTACGGCATCACCCAATGCACTTATAGCGGCTTCAGTGTTTGGATAAACAATAATGTCGTGAATAATTAATTTATCGCTATAATTAGGTGTAACGACATCAAATATCAATTGGTAATTCCCTGCTTCCTTTGGTTGTAATGTTGGCGAAAATATACCAGGAGAAGAAGGTGATTGTACGGTGTTACGTATCCCCTTATCTCCCTTAATTAAACTTATGGTTACCGAACCATCTCTAACTGGCTGGTGTTTATCCAATATTGTGAAATGTGCAGCAAAACGACTATTTTCACCAACAACTAGTGCGGGAAATTCCACAAATAATTCGGTGCTATCTGTCCAAAGTGTCATGCTTTTAACAGGGATAGTTATTGCTTGCGTTACCGCACTATTATCTTGTTTGTTGTTGCATGATATCAATAAAAATGCAACCAATATTATTGTATATTTCATAGTTATCTTTATTGAAGTAAACCAATAATATCATATTTTCCTTTGGTAGTTAAGGTAATTGTAATATCCTTACCACTATCATTTTTCCAATACCATCCATGAGCTCCTTTATAAGGAATTGTAATTTTCCCCTCTACGTCATCTGAATTTCCAATTGCATAGCTCTCAAAATAACCTGAAGGGTAATCTTCTTTAGCCTCTGGGTCTCCATGAAAATCATAATGCAATGGTGCATCTGATTTCCATTGGTATTCTAGCTTTTCATATTGGCTAATCTTAAATTTATATTCTAAAGCTTTATTGGCTTTAACAACAATTGTTGCTTTATTGTTTTGCTCGTTCAATACATTCTCTTCTTCCTTCTTTTCAGATGAACTATTCACATTAAATTCTTCTTGACCAGCAACATTGTCTTCATCATGATTGCCTTCTTCATCATGTTCGTGACCGTGATCTTCTGTGGTTTCCGTTTTTGCATTTGTGTCTTTACAAGATGTTATTAAAAAGACTGAAACTGTAGCTATTGCGAATATTAATTTTGAAATTCTCATAATTGTATATTTTAATGTTATAATTGATGTTTTAATAATTGTGCTTGAAGCAATCGTAATTCTTTTTCCATTTGTAGCATATTATCTGATGCCTTTCTATAAAATTGAAGTTCTATATAGTAGTCCATAAACGAATACTCGCCCAGGGAATAAGCTTTAAATAGCAATAATTCACTATTTAACCCTGTCATCGTTTGGTGATACTCCTTATATTTTGAGCGCATCAATTGATAGCGATTGGTCGATTCTTGAAATTGTGCGTAAAGCGATGTAGTGATTCTTTGGGTATTGGATTTCTGATAATCATAATTTGCTTGCGCCGCTTTTACTTTATTCTTGCTACGCCATAACGGAATGGAAATTCCTCCATAAAAACCAGAATAGCTGCTCCCCCTTACGCCTTGATAATTATATCCGAGTGCTAAATTTGGCAATGCTTTATTTTTCTCAAGTTTTATTTTTTGTAAAGAAGCCATTTCATGAGTTTTTAATTCCTGCAACGAAGGTTCACTTGCTAACTTTTCTTGCCAAAGAACTTCTACACTTCCAATTTCAGTTGATCCAATAATTTGTGATGAAAAACCATCAATAGATTTATTCCCATTTAATGTTTTAAGTTTAGAAACAAGTATTTGGATATCACTTTTTATTTGCTCAACAACAAATTGCTCTTGAATCCAAGCGATCTTGGCCTTATTCAAATCTAAAATCCCCACTTGCTCTTTATTGAATAGTTCTTGAATTTGGTCGAAAACTTTTTTACTTTGAGTATTTCTTTCGGTTTCAATTGCTTTTTGCTTTTGCAAGAAAGAGAGTTCTATTAGATATTCCTTTGCCTTCAACAAGATCTCTTGCCTTTTTTTTACGAAGACTGTTCGTAGTTGTAATGATTTTGAATCGTTCCATTTACTACGTGCAGCATATACCGTAGGAAACTCAAAAGATTGTGATATTTGATATTCGGTATACGCCTCAGTTGCATTATCGCCAAACGGCAAATAATACCCAGAGAGCTGCGGGTCAGGTAAATTATTAATGCTCTTATTTTCGAGCTGTCGACTATCAATAAAAAATTGATAGGCTTTTAGCTCTGTATTATTCTGTTCTATTTCAATAAGTAATTCCTCAATATTTTTAGTTTGTGAGAAACCATTAAAAAAGAAGAGGCATCCGCAAAGTGCGAATACTATTTGTCTATTCATTGTCTGTGATTTTTAGGTTTAATCCGAATTTATTAAGTGAAATACTAGCATATAGCTAAAGTATTCTTAAACGATTAACCTAAAGATGGTGGGCCTCGAGAATCGAGGGATGAGAGATATGGATTAAAATATTTATTAGGTGGATGATAATCCTTAAACTTTTCAGCTTCCTCATAATTTATAGAAAGACAAAAATGATTAATTGAAATGGACGTGCTTATCTCCTTTTTAACATCGAGTTGTTTTAAACTACTTTCGTGTGTTAAGAGTATATCATTAGATACTGCCGCATGTACGTGCATTTCCAGAAACAAGTCTAAAAATCCTTTTTTAGAACTTTCTTTGTCTGGGCTATCATGATGGTGACTGTGACTATCACTGTGAGCATTAACTTTATGAGTATGCTCAACTTCATGTTCGTGATGCCAATGTGGTAAAACCTGATGCAATAATAGTAGAGAAAAAATCCCTAAAAAGAAAACCGCTTTTATGTGATTGTATTTTTGCATCATTGCCAAATATACAAATTTTTATAAGAGAGATCGGTTATTAAATTTAACACCAAATCTAATAATATACGCCTTTGAAGTGATGTTTATTAGAATCAAATGTGATGCCGTTTGTTTCTCCTTATCATTTTCAATTAGAAATAATCCCTAAAACACACCATCAAACTAATTATATAGTATTCATAATTTAGTTTAAATAAACAACCTACCTTAGAGCTCATCTATAATGTATATAGGTGCTAATAGATCTATCTACATACGCTGGCAATATTTTGCCTAGTAATTCGGAGGAATAATCATACACACACTGTTAGCTGCAACCTCAAAAACCCCATTACAAATTACATAATTAGAAGTTTCTATTTTCTTTGTATAGCAGTATTTATGATCGCTATTGCTTCAATTTCTATGAGTGCATCTGCTGAATATAATGAGCTAATTTCTACAATTGTATCTGCTGGATAGGGAGCTGTAAAATATTTTTGTCGCAAAGCAACGATTTTATTAAAGTTGCTCATGTCTTTTAAAAATATAGTTACTTTAATGACATTTGTTAAACTAGAGCCTCCCGCTTCTAACACTCTTTTCAAATTTTTAAAGGTTTGCTCTGCTTGAATGTCAAAATTATTAATCCCTACTAGCTTCCCATCGTCACCATAAGCTGCTTGTCCAGAAATGTAAAGCATATTATCTACTCTATAACCTTGCGCTAAATTATATGGCTTATATGGGTCTGGATTAATTTTAATGAGTTCTACTGTTTTCATGTTTTTTGTTTTTGTGTTTTCTGTTCTAATCTTACATCCTGATAATATTACTACCATAAAACATAATAGCGTTATTAATACTATGATATGTTTTCTTTTCGCTTTCATTATTAAAAATGGTTATTTAAAAAATTGGAGTAGTCTTCTAATTGTTTTGATGTATCCGAATTTTTTTCTACATCATGGAACTGTAATGAGGTGTGTAATTTTATTCCCAAATATCTATTCATTCCATGGAAGCCAGATAATGGCCCATTATCGACACTTATCTGATTAAAAAACTCATTAGGCAATGTAAATGAGCCTTGCGGTGCATTCCAACTTGTTGTCAAGATATATTCCTTACCTTGTAATAACCCTCCTGTTCCATAATTAATTTCTGGGTTTTCTGGGTTTCTACCATCACTTGTCCACATCCCGTTAGCGTAACCAGCTGTAAGCACTTCATCCAAATACTTTTTGAAATTAAAAGGTAAAGCAAACCACCAAATGGGTGTATGATATATAATTAAATCGGACCAAACAAATTTTTCAACCTCATCCGAAATACTATAACTAGTATTAATTTCTGTAGTTTTTACTTGAAACTTTGAGCTATCTGAAAAATGTATTTTGGAAATATCAAATAATGACTTGTTAAATGTTCCTTTTGAAACTGCAAACTCGTGCCATCCGTTTATTATTAAAATGTTCTTCATTTCTATTTTTGTTAATTACAGAACAAAGGTATATCTGATATATGTATTATAAAAATAATTAAATTCATACATTTGTATTATAATTATAATAGTATGATCAATTTAGAATGGTATAGAACTTTTAAGGCTGTTTATGAAGAAGGGAATTTAACCAATGCTTCTGAAGTACTATTTACATCACAACCTGGTGTGAGTTTACACATTAGCAACCTGGAAGCTTATGTCGGTTATAAGTTGTTTGAACGCACTTCAAGAAAAATGGTGCCTACCGAACGTGCTATCATACTATACGATTATATTATTGATGCATTAAAAAAACTTGAATATACCGAACAGTACTTTAGGACAAGCAAAACCAACAAACGGAAAACCCTAAGTATAGGCATGTGCTCTGAAGTATTCCAAGTGTTTTTTGAACCGCATATAGGTACACTTAACTTTGATATTATTGCCCAATTCGGCGAATACCCACAATTGATAAAAGAGTTGAATGAGGGCATTTTGGATTTGGTAATTACTCCTGAAAAAATCGAAAATGCTGCCATTGTTTATGCCCCTTTTTTTAAAGAACACATTTTATTAGTTGCTGGAAATTCTACAGAAACTTCTTTGTTGGAACAACACATTGCTACAAAACAATGGGATGCTCTGGAACAAGAATTGAAAACACAAGTGTGGTATGGTTCTAGTAATGTTTTGGGGTATTCTAAAAAATTTTGGCATCAAAACTTTAAGAAGAAGCAATTGTATAAATCCAATTATTTAGTGCCCAATATTATTTCTATTATTCGATGTTTGAAAGCCAATAATGGTATTGCATTAGTGCCGGATTTTTTGTGCCATAAAGCTTTAAAAAATAACGAACTTAAACTTTTGTGGGAAGGCCACGAACCATTACTTAACACTTTTTATTTTGCGACTAAACAACATAGTAAATTACAAAGTGAAATTGAACAGATTGAGAAGTTGATCATGAATAATTAAGAGTTAATTGCAACTTCAAAAAACAATTCACGAATCACCCATTCTTTTTACTATCAATCCATTTTATAATGGAAATATTAACAACTCCCTGTAGGAAAGATATTCGCCGACTAAAAAAGAATAGATTTAACCACGTCGAAATAGTTTGGAAGGAGCATCAACTAAAACTGAAAAACGAATTACAATGATTGGTGAGAACATATTTATGAGACTTTATCTCAAATCATTGTTAACAAATTCATTATCTTTCTCTTTGGAAATTAGACCTGCCCTTAGTAGGTAGTTGTAAGTTATAAAGAACGAGAATGTACTATGCTGATCGATAAAGAAAAATATATCACCGATCTTAAATTAAAGCTTGAAAGTTATTCCTCAATAACTAAAGATTCTTGGTCATTAATTGACTCAATTATTTCATTTCAAACCTTAAGAAAAGATGAAACATTGCTGAGAAATGGACAAATCGCAAAAACTTTGCATTTTATTTGTAAAGGAGCTTTAAGAGCATATGTAACGGATTATGATGGAAATATTTATAATAAAAATATTTTTCTTGAGTCCGATTTTGCCGGATCTACAGTGTCATGTCTTTTAGGCACTCCATCAAATTTCACTTTAGAAGCTTTAGAAGAAACTATTCTTATTAGTCTTGATTATAAAAAATACAGACACTTTATTGATGAAAATAATGACCTGAAGAATTTCTATATCGCCTATTTGGAAAACAATTGGGTAATTGAAAAAGAACAAAGGGAAATATCTTTAGTAATGGAGAATGCCTCTGAAAGATATCTAAAACTACTCTCTGAACATCCCAACATTGACCAAAGAATACAACAATTACACATTGCTGCCCATTTAGGAATTACCCCAACTCAGTTAAGTAGAATTCGAAAAAAATTTAAGAAAAATCATTAAATCAACATATGTAAATGCAAGGACTATAGTTTCATGATAATTTTGTCAAATAAATAAAAAATAACATGAATCTAATAAAAAATCTTAAATGGCGCTATGCCACTAAACATTTTGACTCATTAAAAAAAGTTTCTCAAGAAAATTTAAATAAGTTAATGGAAGTTGTCCAATTATCAGTATCCTCATATGGGCTGCAATTGTACAAAGTTCTAATAATTGAAGATAAAGAGTTAAGAGAAAAATTAAAACCTGCGTCATGGGAGCAAAGTCAAATTACAGACGCTTCACATCTATTCATTTTTTGTAATTATACAAACGTAAATACTAAAAATGTTGATGAGTTTTTGGAATTAACCGCAAAAACGCAAGATATACATATCAATAATCTAAATGGTTATGGAGATTTTATCAAAGCAAAAATTGATGAAATGACTAAGCTTGAACAGAATAATTGGACTGTTAGACAAACCTACCTCGCACTTGGCAACTTAATTAATGCTTGTGCAGAATTAAAAATAGATGCATGTCCGATGGAAGGGTTTGATTCTGAAAAGTATAATGCGATTTTAGGTCTAACTGAACAAAACCTGAATGCAACAGTAATTGCAACGATTGGTTATCGATTGGAAGAAGATTCTGCACAGTTCCATCTAAAAGTTAGAAAACCGCTAAATAAATTATTTGAGGTGATATGAATCAATATGTTTTGTTTTTTTTGGCAGTTATTGGAGGTGTTTTTTTAGCAGTTCAAGGTGGCTTAAATTCAACTTTAGGAGTCTATTTAAAAAACCCCCTACTTGCTTCTTTAGCCGCTTTTTTTAGTAGTACACTATTTGCACTCCTATTTCTTGTTTTTAGTATTAAAAATAACCCAACTTGGGTTGAAATAAAACAAATCCCTACTTATCTATGGTTTACAGGAGGCTTATTTAGTGTTTTGGGAATTGGTCTATATTATTATACCATTCCAAAACTTGGGATTTCTACCATGATTTCTCTTGGACTATTTGGGCAATTAGTTTTTTCAGTTTTTGCCGGTCATTACGGATGGTTAGACTTACCTACTGAACCTATAACAATTAAAAGAACTCTAGGAATAATCACTATGTTATCAGGAATTATATTAATCAATTTAAAATGAAAGAAACTAATAAATTAAAAAAGGCTAATATTGAAAACCTTATTTCTCTTTGGAAAACAGTTAGTATGCCCTTCGATTCCTATTACAAAACTTCAGAATTCGAATATTGCGAAATTAACGGTTCTGAATGGCCTAATAAACTATGGCTTAATCAAGAATTAACCCAGGAAACCATCAATTTGGTTAAAATAAAATTAGCCACTTTACCAACAAACATGTCCTTAGCAATTTGGGGAATTAATAACAAAAACGCACTTAAAATTTTAGAACAAAATGGATTTAAAGTAAAATTTGAGCAAGTTGGAATGGCATTAAAACCCGCCGGACTTTTTGCAACTAAAAAAGACTTGAGCATTGAACTTGTTACCACCAATTTTAACGCCAAAATATGGTCTGATCTCTTTAAAAAATCCTTTGGATATACAATCAGTTCTGAAACAGTTATAAAAACCGTGGATACTATAGATTATTATATAGCCTATCACAATAATAAACCTATAGGAACCGCAATAATACATAAAACTGAAAATGTTATGGGTGTTCATTCGGTTGGAATTCCACCTGAAATGAGAAGAAGAGGTTATGCCGAACAAATAATGAAATTACTTATAAACTTATCTAATGAATCCGGCAATAAATTTATAACATTACAAGCCTCTGATATGGGTAAAAACCTTTATTTGAAATTGGGGTTTGAAGAACAATTCATGATGAAAAATTACGTCTTACAACAACCTATATAAACAAAGCAAATCGGGTTCTGTCCAATCTAAATGAGAAAAAGCTAATCATTTTTATTTAACATCAAAAAGTCCATTCACTAGCGTAAATCGTCCATTTAATATCTCTAAAGGAGTGCTCATCTTTGTACCATAAAATAAAGTTTAATTAAAAACATTTAATAAAATGAAAAAATTATTTAGAACATTAGTATTTATTATGGGAATTACAAGCGTTTTTGCCCAATTACCAGAACCAGGATTTATTATTGACGAACATACAGCGATAGTCATTACAGATCCACAAAACGATTTTTTAAGCCCTCAAGGCGTTGCATGGGGAGCTGTAGGGGAAAGTGTAATGGAAAACAATACCATTGAAAACTTGGAAACAATTTTTAAACTAGGTGAAGAGTATAACATTCCTGTTTTTATTTCACCTCATTATTATTATGAGCATGACCATGAATGGAAATTTGAAGGCACCCTTGAGAAGCTTATGCACAACATAAATATGTTTGATAGAGGCGACCAATTAAAGACTAGAGGTTTTAAAGGATCGGGAGCAGATTGGTTACCTCGTTATAAAAAATACATTAACAAAGATGATGTAGTAGTTTCGAGTCCGCATAAGGTTTTTGGTTCTGAGTCAAATGACTTAGCCTTACAGTTAAGAAAACAAAAAATCGATAAAGTTATATTAGCAGGAATGTCTGGCAATCTATGTGTAGAATCTCATATGCGTGAATTAATTGAAAATGGTTTTGAAGTTGCCGTTGTTGGAGATGCTACGGCCTCTGCGAAACTACCAGGATTAAATGGTAATCAGGCTGCTCAAACTAATTACAAGCTGATTTCTAGTAAATTATTTACCACTGAAGAGCTTGTAAAAGAGCTTAAAATGCAAAAATAGGTTTCATTTCACTTAAATTAAAGTTGGTATTCAAAAGGCAAGAATCACAAGTATATGGTTCTTGTCTTTTTTATGAATATAATCTAGTGATATAGAAACTCTCGAATGGAAAAAATATCCACCAATTAATGTGTTTTATCCATTTTATATATTCAATAGGTGTTACACCTTTGTAGTGTCAATAATGACAACATAATTAAATAAAAATATATGACACGTTTAAAAGCATTAGATCCAAATGAAGCAACAGGCAGATCTAAAGAACTATTCGAAGGAATAAAAAGTAAATTAGGAATGGTTCCTAATATGATGAGAACTATGGGGAATTCTGCTGCTGTTTTAGAAGGCTATTTAAATCTTAGTGATGCCCTAAGTAAAGGTTCTTTGGGAAGTAAAACAGGTGAATTGATTGCTTTAACAGTTGCTGAAGCAAATGCCTGTAATTATTGTTTATCTGCCCATTCATTTATTGGGGAAAAACTGGTAAATATCGATGCTTCATCTTTGGCACAGGCAAGGGATGGAAAAAATAATAATCAAAAGACAGAAGCTGCATTAACATTTGCGAAAACTTTAGTAAACAAAGCTGGTATGGTCAATAATGATGATGTGCACGCCATAAAAGCTGCGGGATATTCTGATGGAGACATCGGAGAAGTAGTAGCTCATGTTGCGTTAAATGTGCTTACAAATTATTTAAACAATACGGCAAATACAGAAATTGATTTCCCTGCAGTTAAAGCGGCTGTAGTTTAATTATTATAAAATAAAAAAAGATGAAAGGATTAAAATTAATTTTAAGTTTAGTTATTATACTAGCAATAAGCAACAGTGCTAATGCACAAATTGCACCGGTTGACGATAACAAAGTAGCCATAGGAGGTTATGATGTTGTATCCTATTTTTCGGGTGAAGCAAAACGAGGTTTTGAAAGTTTTTCTGCTCAAAACAATGGGGTAACCTATTATTTTCATACAAAGGCCAACAGAGCCACTTTTAAAAAATCTCCAAACAAATATTTACCACAATTTGGAGGCTTTTGTGCCTGGGGAGTTGGTGCAAAATCGGCAAAATTCCCAATAGACCCAGAATCATACGACATTAAAGATGGAAAATTATACTTGTTTTTTAATGCACCCTTTAATGGGAAACAGTTTAGTACTATTTTAAATTGGAACGCTCGTACGACAGAATTGCACAAAGCGGCACATAAAAATTGGCAAAAAGTCAAAAACATTAAGAAGTGATTTTCATGTTTGTTTTGGGCAGGTGCAATCTTTTTTAGATGCGCTTGCCTTTTTTAATATCAAAAAGACACATACAATATGACAAAAGAAAAAAAATTTCCATTACCTCCCTTTACAGAAAAAACGGCTAAGGAGAAGGTACAATTAGCAGAAAATGCTTGGAATAGTCAAGACCCTAAAAAAGTGTCTATGGCATATAGCATAGATACAGTTTGGAGAAATAAATCTGAGTTTATAAATGGGAGAGAAGATGTTGTTGCTTTTTTAAGTAATAAATGGAAACAAGAAATCAATTATAAATTAAAGAAAGAATTATGGGCATTTACCGACAATAGAATTGCAGTTCGCTTTGAATACGAATTTCAAAACATAGATGGTCAATGGTTTAGAGCTTATGGTAATGAAAATTGGAAGTTTAATAAAAATGGCTTGATGAAAGAACGTTATGCTAGCATTAATTACCTTTCTATTAAAACAACAGATAGAAAATTATAATTTAAAAGCATGGAAATATTTAACACATATACACTTATTAATGAGCAAACAGGAAACTTAGCTTTAAAGGTTTTTCCATTTGAAGATGATAGTCAGTTCGAGGATGTTGGCCGTTATAATTACTACTCACTAATATGGATAAAAAAGGGAAGTGGTGTTGCTAAAGTTGATTTTACAGAATACAATTTCACTCAAGACACTATGTTTGCCATAACACCATATCAACCTTTTTTATTCATTGAAAAGGAACGAATTGAGGGTGTTGTGTTAAATTTTCATCCTGATTTTTTCTGTATTCATAAGCACCATGAACAGGTGGCCTGTAATGGTGTGCTTTTTAACAACATCTATAATCCACCCTTACTATGTGTGGATGATAATACGCGAATCCATTTTGAAATGCTTATTTCTCAAATGAAAGCAGAGGTTCAAAAACCGGATCTCGCTCAATATGAATTATTAGTTTCTTATTTAAAGATATTTTTAATCAATGCTTCCAGAGCAAAAGTGGAACAACAACCAGAAGTATTAGCAACTGTGTCAGATAGTAAGGAGCCATTTAAGCTCCAAAAGTTAAAAAATCTTATTGAGACTCATTTTAAAACCAAGCATTCAGCTAGTGAATATGCTGAATTATTGAATATAAGCCCAAAGGCTTTAGCAAAGATTACAAAAAGCCATTTCGATAAGACTTTAACAAATTTAATTACAGAAAGAATTATAATTGAAGCAAAAAGAGAATTGTATCTAACAAATAAGTCAGTAAAAGAGATTGCTTATATGTTGGGCTATGATGATGAGCATTATTTTAGCCGTTTCTTTAAGAATAAAGTAGATGTGTCTCCAACTATATTTAGGAAAACTATTGGATTTGCGCGAGCTACGAGCTAATCAGGAAGATTGCGGGTTCTGTCCCGTCTAAATGAGAAAAAACTCGTCATTTATCTTTAACATCAAAAAGTATGTTCAACTTCATGTTCGTGATGCCAATGTGGTAAAACCTGATGCAATAATAGTAAAGAAAAAATCCCTAAAACACACCATCAAACTAATTATATAGTATTCATAATTTAGTTTAAAAAAACAACCTACCTTAGATCTCATCTATAAAATATATAGGTGCCAGTAATTATATACAATCTTTAACTACAATTATTAAAAATGAAAAATGAAAAAAAAATAGGCTCTGGAATAGCAATTGGAATTGTATTCGGGACTGTTATTGGTGTTTTAACTGACAACATAGGCCTTTGGCTTAGTGTAGGAATAGCTATTGGTGCTGGAGTTGGGACTTCTTTTATGGAACGTGGAAACAAAAAAGGCAAAGAAGATTCACCCAACAAAAGCAGCTAACAATATGTATGCTTAATACTGTACTCCTACAGTTTATATAATAAATCAACTGATTTGCTAGAGCTGAAAATTTTGCGATTTCTGAGTCGCACAAATCATACACGAAACCGTTAGATCCATTTATATGCAAAAGAAACTAAATTGGCAGGTAATTTCAAATGATGAGCGAAATATAATAATTGAAACTATCAAAAATATTATCTCAAGTAGTGATGGATGTATTATGAATTTCAATATGTTCTCCGACATTGCATTGACTCTTAGCGTAGAAATTGAAGAAAACAAGATTCAAACACTACATAAAGCACTTTCTAGAGTGGCCAATATTTCAATTCTTGACGTTCATAATATAAATTTAGATTCAAAAAAAGAGTGGCTCATATTTATGAATATTTCTTTTGGAAAAGGAAAAGGGAAATTAAAACAAGAAATTCCAGAATAAAAAACGATAGCCAACATCATGTCTCTTTAATTGCACCAAAACAAGCCATTGAAACCGAACAGAATTTAAAAAAAGAGTGGCTGATTTGGGAGCTGTTTATGTTGATAATTTGAATTGGGAATGGAAATTAAATTACTAATGCCCACAATGACTATCTATACTAAGGCTTAACTTAGGGGTTATTATCTTCTACTTTTTATGTCTTCCTTTTTAAACCCACTCTACCTTTAACATGTCTTTTTTAGTCATTTAAAACAAATTCTAAAATATTTAATAATAGCCAGGCAACCAATTTTAAAAAATTACCGTCTATATAAATAGAAATCCATTTATAAATTAAGACATGACCAAAAGAAACAAAACAGCAAGATTAGCTGGTTTACTCTATTTAATTCTAATAATTAGCGGAATAATTAATTTTATGTACATCCCCTCCAAATTTATTGTTTGGGAAGATGCATCAAAAACTTTTGAAAACATTACAAATTCAGAACTCTTGTTCCGTATGGGTATTGTGAGTGGTATAATCACTTTTTTGGTTTTTTTACTATTACCATTGGTTTTATATCAACTCTTAAATAAAGTAAGTAAAGTTCAAGCAAAACTTATGGTTCTTTTCGCTTTGGTAAGTATCCCGCTTTCTTTTGTGAATATTTTAAATAAATTTTCAATCTTGTCCTTAATCGATAATTCTGAATATTTAAAAGTATTAGACCAGACCGAATTACAAACTCAGGTGATGTTGCATCTTGATTACTTCAATAATGGCATTGAAATCTCCCAAATATTTTGGGGCCTTTGGTTATTCCCATTTGGCTATTTAGTTTATAAATCTGGTTTTCTTCCAAAATTATTGGGGATACTATTAATGGCAGGTTGCTTTGGCTATTTAATAACCTTCTTTGGTGGCTTTCTTTATTCAAATTTCCATAAAACAACTTTCTCAACTATTGTAGGGTTACCAGCTTCTATAGGAGAAATTGGGATTTGCCTATGGCTCTTAGTAATGGGAACCAATACATTGAATATTAAAAAAACGACAGTAAAAACCGCATAAATTTATTGCTATACAGGCCAACTAATCTTATCCCAACCATTATCTACAATTAGTGCCAAATTAAATCATTAGTAAATTAAAAATAACTTGAAAAATGTCTAAATCAACACTACTCGAAAATAATAAGGTAAACACAAAAATAAAGTTAGCTGGATTATGGATTACACTAATGCTGTTGTACATCTATGGCGACTTTTTTTCATTAATGACGCCAGATAGGATACAAAATCTGATTAATGGAAAAATGGGCTTGGGCACTACAACACCCATAAAGTTACTGATAGCTTCTATTCTCATGGCTGTTCCTGCCTTGATGGTTTCCTTATGCTTATCTCAAAAAACATCAATTAACCGTGTTTTGAATATCATTTTTGGCTTCTTTTATACCCTCGTAATGATGTTGGTAGTGTATACTTCAATCAGTTACTGGATGACTTTTTATGTTTTTTTAGGTGTATTGGAAATTATTATTTCGTTAATAATTGTTTGGACCGCTTGGAAATGGCCCAAAATTGAAGAAAGCATTGTTTGATTAATTTAAAAAAGAGGCAATACTGAATGAATTAGGACTATTTTCCCTCAGAAATACTTTGTTTGCTTAAATCATATTCTCATTATATTTGCGTTATCAAAGGATACCATTTTAAGCAGGAGATAACAATTAAATATTTCAGGGTTGACTAAAAATAAGCATATTTATTTACCAAAAAAAGTTCTTGGCATTGCTTGGTTTATATATTGGGTACTCCTAGTGATCATTAATATATTCTATTTTAAAAGTGATAATTACACCAAACCCCTATTATTTCTCTGGACCATCCTTTTTACAGGCTGCGGTATTGCCATCTTTTATGGGCTAAGTCTCATTTACAAAAGGCTTATAAAAGCTAAAGCCAAAACTGTAAAGATTATTGTGGTTTCAGTTGTATTATCCGTAGTGAGCGCTTATATCTGGAGCCTCTTTGAACCTATCATTTCCTGGGTTATCAACCCTAATATTACTGTTTTAGAAATCAAGTGGGATATAGGTAGTCGAGGTACCTTTTCTCAAAGTTTTATCATGGCCTTTTTTAGCGTCTCTTATTTTTTTAGTAAAAAAATTGAGCAATTAACAGCAGAAAAAAACATTATAGATAACACCGTACAAGAAACATCAACTGCTCAAAACACTGTGACCGTATATGTAAAAAACGATATTTTTTTACTCCCGATTTCCAGCATTAAAAAAATCAGTGTCAATGGAAATTATTCGGTGCTCATTGACCATGAGAATTCTAAATATGAGCTTAAGAAGACCTTAAAAAAATGGGAATCCGAATTGCCGATAGATTGCTTTAAAAGAATACACAGATCGACCATTATCAATACAAACTTTATTGAAAAAATTGAACCTTGGCATAATTACAGTTATCGCATAAAATTAAAAGGTATAGATCATACCGAAGATGTTAGCAGGCGCTATGCCGCGCTTTTAAAAAAGGAATTGAAGCTTTAGCATCACAAAAATGAATTACCACTAAGGATTAAAATTATACCGTTTATCACTTTATTGGATTTTGTCATGTTTAATCTGTTTACTTTGGACCAATATTAACATCAATCAATTAACAAATTTCATCATGAAACAATCCATTTTTGTATTCCTTTTTTCAGCTTTTATTTGCGTGTCATGTACAAAGCAACCTAGCTACAACCAGTTCACTCAAGACTACTCCCAATTTATTGAAAAGGCGATCACGGCTTTTGAAACCAAGCATGGTTTATCTCTCGCTATTGTAAAGGATGATCAGATCATATTCGAAAAATACCACGGTTTTGCTGATGTTGACAACAATTTACCTGTAGATGAAAACACCTGTTTTTATATTGCATCCTCAACAAAATCGTTTACGGCCTTAGCGGCTCTAATATTAGATTCTAAAGGTAAACTCGATTTAAACAAATCTGTATCCGAGTATTTTCCAGAAATTGATTTTACTCCAGAACTTAAAACCGATAGCATCACTATTCATCATTTAATTCAACACACTTCGGGCATACAGAATTGGCCCATGATCAATGCTACAGCCTTTACAGGTGTTCATGATCCTGAACTATTATTGGCTCAACTGGAAAAATACACACGAATAGATAAAAGAGCTCCATTTGGTGAATTTAGATATACCAACTTAGGTTATAATATTTTAGGGATGATTATGAATAGGGAATTAGGTCAAGATTGGCAATCCATTCTGGACGATGAGATTTTTAACCCCTTAAACATGACATTAACCAGTGCTCGAATGACAACGGCCAAAAATGAAGGGTGGCATGTGGCAAAACCACATAGCCAGGTTAATGACGGAAATGTTTTAGAACGGTTATCGCTTGAAAAACAAGACAATACTATGCACCCTGCAGGAGGGATTATTTCTACGCCTCGGGATATGTCCAAATGGCTCATCATGGAATTAAACAATGGCACCCTTAATGGCAAACAAATTTACGACGCCAATATGATTAAAAAAAGCCGTTTACCACATGCAACACAAGAAAGAACCTATGATAATCTTAAGCGCTTCGGATATGGGTACGGATGGAATTTAGCAACCACACCACATGGTGATACTTTGGTACATCATTTTGGAGGATTTAGTGGTACACATGCCGAAGTTTCTTTGATGCCTTCTACAGGTGTTGGTGTAATTATGATGACCAATGAGAATGGTTCTGGAAGTGACCTCAGCTTTTTGTTGGCCTCCTATGCCTTTGATTATTTTGCCGGAAGAGCAGATCTTGAAGATTATTATGACAACAAACTAAACGATTATGTTCAAGGGATTTCCGATTGGAAAAAGAACATTAAAAAACATACAGCCGACCGAGAAAAACGCGAATGGCAATTAGAACTACCACATTCAGCATATGCTGGAACTTACACCAGCGCATTATTTGGCACCCTAGAAATTAATTATCTTGGAGACAATCAATTAACCGCACAGGTTGGAAATTTAAAATCCCAGGCCGCCGAACCATTTACAGATCCAAATTCAATTCGAGTGGAAATGACTCCAAGATCTGGTTCAGCAATTCACTTTTCTTTAGAAGACGGTAAAGTTGTAAAAGCTAATTGGGATGGTCTAACCTATGAGAGGAGGACGAATTAGGCTTAATTTGATCGTGAAGTTTTTAAAACCGTAGATTATACGATGAAAAAGACATCGCGAAATGGTTTCAACTTTTTAAAAATGGAATCTGGACCGCATAAAGGCCAATGGCCAAAGTTTATAAAACATAGCTAATAAGGACATTGAGAAAGGGGTATTTGTTCCAAAGGACAGCCAAATTTTTTTGAATTTGGCTTTTAAGATTGATAAGTAAAACGCAAAATATAAAAATACAACTCTATATTAATCCGAAAATGTAGTAAATTTAATCACGCTAGGTTTCAAACACAAACCGTGATGTGTAATTAAAAATTAAAAACTCAATGAATATAAATATAAACATGGCCGTTTTAATAGATGGCGATAATATACCATCAGCTCATGTAAAAGAAATGATGGAAGAATTAGCGAAATATGGCAATCCAACGATCAAAAGAATTTATGGTGATTGGACTAGACCTGGTTTGACAAAGTGGAAAAACCTTCTTCTTGAAAATGCGATAACACCTATTCAACAATACGGATATACCACTGGGAAAAATGCTACAGACTCTGCTATGATTATTGATGCAATGGATATTCTTTATAGTGGCAAGGTTAATGGCTTTTGTCTTGTTTCAAGTGATAGCGATTTTACACGATTAGCGACTAGATTAAGGGAAGCAGGCATGCAAGTAATTGGCATTGGTGAAAAAAAGACCCCTAATCCATTTATTGTAGCGTGTGACAAGTTTATCTATATCGAAATTTTAAAGAAACAAACAGAGGAAAAAGTTGAAAATAAGGAAGTCCCCGAATTAGTAGTAGACAGTATCACAAGGAAAGAAATCAAGCTTATTTCTTCTACGATTAACGATTTATCAGATGAGGATGGATGGGCCTTTCTTGGAGATGTTGGAAGTTTATTACTGAAAAAACAACCGAACTTTGATTCGAGAAATTATGGTTTTGAAAAACTAACCCCCTTGATAAAATCAACTGGTAATTTTGAAATAGAGCAGCGCGAGAATCCAAAAAGCAGACACAAATTAATTTTCGTTAAGAATAAAGAAAAGCATCTCTCAAGAGCTAAAAAGCATTAAACAATTTTTTAGCTGGAAAGTTATAGGAAATAGGAATTATTTGACAACTTTTCTATTTGAAGTTGGTCCTGCTTTTTGCTACATAAGCTTTTGCTAAAACGGTTTATTTCAAACCACTTAATACTAATACAGGTCTTGAACTGTGAAAATCTTTTTTAAGAATGGTGTTTTTCTCCCATTTCTTAATAAAAAATCCGCGTTTACGTCTCACTACACAAAGCATATCTGGGTTATTAGATTGAAAATGCTCTAAAACACCTTGGAAGGTTGTCGCATTTTCTGATTGTGTGGTGTCTGAAACAAGATCCGATAAAGACTCGTTAACCTCAAAATCATTATCTTGATAATGTGGCGTTTTTACCATTAACAAACTTACTGCTGTATTAAATTTTTCCTTTATTGCTTTTAAAGGCTCTAAAGCATTTTTCTTTTTAATAATTGCCGACTTAACAGCCATTAAAATATGTGCAATTGGTTTAAAAGTGAAGGCTTCAGGAACAATTAATGCAGGGATATTAGTTTGCTTAATTATTTTTCCAGATGTCTTCCCTAAGAATACTTCCTCTTTAATGGAATTTGTTCTTGGTTCGATTAAAATCAAATCTATATCAGCCGACTTACAGGCCAATTCAATGGTATCTACAAGTTTTCCTTTAAGTGTTCTAGTAACAACATCAACCCCTTTGGTATCAATTTTTGTCATAAGTTCATTTAAAAACTCCTGACTCTCACGTTCCAGAATATCATCAATTTTAATTATTGTACCAGCCTTGGTATACACATTGTATATTTGGATAATATATAATTTTGCATCAAAAGCTTTGGCAAAATCTACAGCATATTGTAAATGACTTACCGCATTTTTTGATGATCCAACTGGGACTAAAATATTCTTCATAATCAAAAATTTAAAACCTAAATTTACAGAAATTTATTGGCAAAAATAAACATTAAAAATGATTCGTAAAGCAAGGCTTACAGATATTGATGATATTTTAAGAATTACAAAATCTTGCGCCAGACATATGACGTCCCAAGATATCCATCAATGGAATGAAAATTACCCAAATAAACAAGCATTTATTAGTGATGTTGAGCGGGACGAATTATATGTATTAAAAGAACAAAATAACATTATTGGCTGTATTGTTGTGTCTGCAATCATGGATGAAGAATACCTGTCTATCCAGTGGCTAACCCCAAATGATAATAATGTATACATCCATAGGGTTGCCATAGATCCCGAATATCAGGGCCAAGGGAATGCTCAAAAATTAATGGCTTTTGCCGAACAATTTGCAAAAGAGAATAATTATAAATCTGTGCGATTAGATACCTTTTCTCAGAATCAAAGAAACCAGAAGTTTTATGAGCATCGTGATTATAAAAAATTGGGTGATATTTATTTTCCTAAACAAAGTGAACACCCATTTTGTTGTTATGAACTCGTATTGTGAATTCAATAATTAGCCTAAAAAATATAAACAAACTTGCGATCCCGGCATTAATTTCTGGAGTATCTGAGCCTATTCTATCTATAACAGATACCGCAATTGTAGGTAATATTGATGTCAATGCAACCGAATCATTAGCTGCTGTTGGAATTGTTGGTGTATTTCTATCCATGCTTATTTGGGTTTTAGGCCAAACACGAAGTGCTCTTTCATCTATTATTTCTCAATATTTAGGAGCTAATAAATTAGAAGCCGTTAAAACCTTGCCTGCCCAGGCTATTTTTTTAATCACCTCATTAAGTATTATTATTATCATTTGCACCTACCCCTTTGCAGAACACATTTTTAAGCTATATAATGCTTCCGATTTAATTCTGGATTATAGTGTTGTCTATTATAAAATTAGAGTGTTTGGCTTTCCTTTTACCTTATTTACAATAGCCGTATTTGGTGCTTTCAGAGGTTTGCAGAACACATTTTATCCAATGATAATTGCTATTGTTGGGGCTTCTGCAAATATTGTTTTAGACCTTGTCTTAGTCTATGGTATTAATGGTATTATAGCGCCAATGCATATTGAAGGCGCCGCTTATGCCAGTGTTATAGCCCAGTTTTTAATGGCGCTTTGTGCTGGATACTACCTGCTTAAAAAGACCGATATCCCATTAAAATTTAGCTTTCCTATTCACAAAGAAATGAAACGGTTTACGAACATGATTTTAAATTTGTTTATACGAACCATTGCGTTAAACGTAACACTATTTTATGGTAGCTCCTTTGCCACCAGTTATGGCAAGTCTTATATCGCCGCCTATACTATTGCTATAAATTTATGGTTTCTAGGGGCTTTTATAGTCGATGGATATGCTAGTGCTGGAAACATTTTGTCTGGGAAATTACTAGGTGCCAAACGCTATGATGTCCTCATAAAATTAAGTAATAGGCTTATTTTATATGGCATACTAATTGGAGTTCTTTTGGCTATTATTGGAGGTTTATTTTACTACCCCATTGGTGCTTTATTCACTAAAGACCCTGTAGTATTAGATCAGTTTTATAAGGTTTTTTGGATGGTATTAGCCATGCAACCTCTGTGTGCTTTAGCCTTTATTTTTGATGGTATTTTTAAAGGATTGGGGGAAATGAAACATTTGCGAAACGTATTACTTTTTTCAACTTTTATTATATTTATCCCCATTCTATTTTGGCTAGACGCTTATGACTATAAACTCTATGCTGTTTTTATTGCCTTTACGTTCTGGATTATTGCAAGAGGCATTCCATTAATCATAAAATTTAGGCAAGTATTTTTACCCCTCTCCCAAAAGACGTAACTTTGGCGCTTAATACACAATTATTAATGTATGATGTTACTTGCAACTCTTTTTCAGGACAGTAATATTGAAGAAAAAATTAAAGCAGCACCCGATGATGGTTATGAAGTTGGCGTTTTTATTGGCTCCATGCTCCCTTTTGTTGTTTTGGTTTTAATCGCTTTCATAATTTATAGATATAATAAGAAACGTTTAAATAAAGAATAAAATGGATATACTTAGTTTTTTAGGAGGTAATGGCTTATTCCTGATTTTAGGCCTTGTTTTAGTCATCGTATATTTTGCAAATAAGAGAAAAAGGAAATAAATTCTTTACTCTATAAAACCCTTAATAATGAGTAACATTCGTATTACTAAACAATTCTCTTTTGAAACTGGTCACGCACTTTATGGTTATGATGGTAAGTGCAGGAATGTTCATGGCCACAGTTATAAACTATCGGTTACTGTAATTGGTCAACCAATTAGCGATATATCTAATGTAAAATTTGGTATGGTTATAGATTTTAGCGATTTAAAAAAAATTGTTAAAGAAGAAATCGTAGATGTCTTTGATCACGCCACTGTCTTTAATAAAAACACTCCTCATGTTGAACTTGCAAAGGAACTGGAAGACCGAGGGCATAATGTTTTATTGGTAGATTATCAGCCCACAAGTGAAATGATGGTCATTGATTTTGCAGAAAAAATTAAACGTCGTTTATCTAATAACATCGCATTACATTCCTTAAAACTTCAAGAAACGTCAACCAGTTTTGCAGAGTGGTTTGCTAGTGATAATTAAAATAACTAATCACTCTACTTCAGATGAAATGATATCCAAGTCTAAGTCATTTTAATATAACTCGCATAATTTACAATCCTTATATTTACACATGCAAATTCCCAAAGGAAAAAAAATATATTTCGCTTCCGATAATCATCTTGGAGCGCCCTCTATTGAGCAATCTCGCCCTAGAGAATTAAAATTTGTAGCATGGCTGGATGAAGTTAAACAGGATGCAGCGGCAATTTTTCTACTTGGTGATTTATTTGATTTTTGGTTTGAATACAAAACAGTTGTCCCAAAAGGTTTTACACGTACTTTAGGCAAGCTAGCGGAAATTAGTGATTCAGGAATCCCGATATACTATTTTGTAGGAAATCATGATTTATGGATGAATGGTTATTTTGAAGACGAGTTAAACATTCCTGTATATCATAAACCCAAAGAATTCAGTTTTAACGATAAGACCTTTTTTATTGGCCATGGTGATGGTCTTGGCCCCGGTGACAAAGGCTATAAACGCATGAAAAAAGTGTTTACTAATTCTGTTTTTAAATGGTTATTTAACTGGTTTCACCCTGATTTAGGGATGAGAATAGCACAATATTTATCGATAAAAAATAAACTTATTTCTGGAGATGATGACGCCAAATTTTTAGGTGAAGAAAACGAGTGGCTAGCACAATATTGTCGCCGAAAATTAGAAACTAAGCATCGTGATTTTTTCATTTTTGGACATCGACACCTCCCTCTTGAAATTAATCTTAATGACAAGTCGAAATATCTCAATCTTGGCGATTGGGTTTCTTACTACACTTATGGGGTTTTTGATGGCGAAAATTTAGAACTAAAAGAATACTAATAATTAATACAGCAATAAGAGTTAGGAAGCTAATAATTTGTTTCATTTTTTAAGGTTTTATAAAAACCTAAAAATCAAACCATTATTCACTTTCATGAGCAATTAAATCCTTGGTAAGGTCTAATTTTCTAAAAGAAGGTGATACAATCCCCGTAGTAATCACGGTTATTAGGGTCATTGTTCCTCCAAAAACTACCGCTGTAACAGTTCCCATTAATTTTGCAGTTAAGCCGCTTTCAAAAGCGCCCAATTCATTTGAAGATCCTACAAACATGGAATTGACCGAAGACACACGACCACGCATATGGTCGGGCGTTTTTAATTGTAATATGGTTTGTCTAATCACCATAGAGACACCGTCCGTTACACCACTAAAAAACAACGCGACTACCGATATCCAGAACACTGAAGACAGTCCAAAGACAATAATACAAATACCAAATCCAAAAATAGATACTAATAATTTCATCCCTGCCTTTTTGCTAATAGGGATGTAGGCTGTTATCAACATGGTTATAAAAGCACCTACTGCCGGCGCTGCTCTTAATACGCCAAATCCCTGAGATCCTACCTCCAGAATATCTTGCGCAAAAATAGGTAATAAGGCTACGGCACCACCAAAAAGCACAGCAACCATATCCAAGGTAATCGCTCCTAAAATAGCTCTTGTTTTAAACACAAATCGTACCCCTTCACGTAAACTTTCCATGATCGGCTCGCCAATTTTGGGATTCATAATAGGCTTTTTAGGAATTTTAAAAAGTATTATTAAAGACAGAATAACTAATCCGAAAACAATACTTAAAGACCAGTGAACTCCAATCCAGTTTATAGATAAACCTGCAAAGGCAGGCCCTAAAACCCCAGCCATTTGCCAGGTTGAACTGCTCCATGTTGCCGCATTTGGATACACGCGTTTAGGCACAATTAGTGCGATTAATGAAAATATTGTAGGGCCAAAAAATGCGCGCAAAAAGCCACCAAAAAAGACTAAGGTATAAATGGAATAAAGGATGCTTTTGGTAGACCAATCCCCAACAATTCTTGGCCAAGTAAGCAGAAACAATCCTAAGCTTATTAAAGAAAAGGCGGCAATACATTTTGCTAGCAAATTGCGTTTTTCCTTTTGATCGACAATATGCCCTGCAAATAAAGCCATGGACACTGCTGGAATAACTTCCATTAAACCAATAATACCCAGTGATAATGGGTTTTTAGTTAAGCTATACACCTGCCATTCAATAATAATAAACTGCATGGACCAACCAAAGACCAATGCAAAACGAAGCGCTAAAAAAATATTGAATTCTTTAAATCGCAAGGCTGCATAAGGGTCTTTTTTCGCCATATATTATATATTATAAAATAAATTATGCTTTAACATCTCTCAATTTCAACTGTAAACTCACACGGCCATTCCAATGATTTTCATCAATAGAATACACTGCCTTAAATGGTTTTTTATTTGAAACCAACTCCAATTTATCTCCCAATCCAAATCCTATAGCTACCAATTTATCACTCCCCATTTGGCTTGCAGTTAGTCGTAAATGTTTATCATCCTCACCAACACATTTACAGTAACCTGTATCTTTCAGGGACTCCGACATAAAAACTGGGGTCATATTTCCAGGGCCAAAGGGTGCGAATTGTCGCAGTATTCTATAAAATCTCGGACCAATTTGATTTAGATCAATACGAGTATCAACGCTAATCTCAGGCGTTAAAAGGGTCTTGTCAATCGATTCAGCTACAACCGTCTCAAACGCTTGTTTAAAGGCGTCATATTGAGTCTCTTTCAATGTGAGTCCTGCAGCGTATTTATGTCCGCCAAACTGCTCTATATGTTCGTTGCAAGCTTCTAAAGCATTATAGACATCAAAACCTTTAACCGATCGTGCCGAGGCAGCCAACTTATCCCCGCTTTTGGTAAAAACTAAAGTGGGGCGGTAATAGGTTTCTATAAGTCGGGAAGCAACAATCCCAATAACCCCTTTATGCCAGGATTCATGATACACCACCGTAGTAAATCGATCCTGTTCATTATTCGCTTCTATTTGTTGCAACGCCTCTTCCGTAATTCGTTTATCGGCTTCACGTCTTTCGGTATTAAATTCATTGATTTCCTTTGCACGTTCAACCGCCAAGTTATAATCGGTTTCGGTGAGTAATTTTACGGCATAAGTGCCATGTTTCATCCGTCCGGCAGCATTGATACGCGGTGCTATGGTAAAAACAACATCAGTAATGCTGAGTTCGCCTTTATCTAATTGATCAATAATAGCTTTCATTCCTGCCCGTGGCCGACTATTAATCACCTGTAATCCGAAGTAAGCCAAGGCCCTATTTTCACCAGTTATAGGGACAATGTCTGCTCCGATAGCAGTAGCTACCAAATCTAAATATTCGCTTAAATCTTCAACTGTTTTTCCTTCTTTTAATGCTAGCGCTTGGATGAGTTTAAATCCCACGCCACAGCCACATAACTCTTTATAAGGATAATCACAATCTTCGCGTTTAGGGTCTAAAACGGCAACGGCTTTAGGGATCTCCGGTCCAGGCCTATGGTGATCACAAATAATGAAATCGACTCCTTTTTCTTTAGCATATACGACTTTTTCTAGCGCTTTTATGCCACAATCCAGAGCAATAATTAAAGTGAATTCATTGTCACTCGCAAAGTCTATCCCTTGATACGATATCCCATAGCCCTCGGCATAACGATCGGGAATATAACTTACAATATTGTCTTGTTTTGTTTTTAAATAGGAAGTCATTAAGGCGACGGAAGTCGTGCCATCTACATCATAATCGCCATACACCAAAATGTTTTCTTGATTTGCCAGCGCCAATTCTATTCTGGCGACTGCCTTATCCATATCTTTCATTAAGAATGGATCGTGTATATCATTGATACTCGGTCTAAAAAAATCCTTTGCCGCTTCATAGGTCTCAATACCGCGTTGCACTAATAATGTGGCAATGGTATCATCAATCTGGAGTGCTGATTTTAAAGCATCAATTTTAATTGGGTCTGGTTTTGGCTTAAGCGTCCAACGCATAGGTTTCTTTTAAAAATACATGTTATAAATTTCTATAGGAAAGCTCATTCTGAGCAATGCAAAACTGAACGCAGAAAAAGCAGTATTTCTCTTAAAAGAGAGACCATACTTTATTCAGTATAATGGGTCTTAACTTTCATGTACATGAACCGTCGTTTTCACCTCAGCAAACTGACGAAACATTTCCATAACTCCACAATATTTTTCTACAGATAGATCAACTGCTTTTTGCAATTTACTTGCTTTGAGATCTTTCCCATGAAAATGATAATCGACAGAAACCTTATGGTAATACCTTGGGTGCTCATCAGTAAGTTCACCTTCAACTACCATTTTAAAATCGTCTACTTTAACTTTCATTTTATTTAAAACAGAGACCACATCCAGACCTGTACAACCAGCCAATGATGACAACATCAACGCTTTTGGAGACAAACCAAAACGCTCATCACTTCCTTCAACATCGGTATCCATCACAAATGTTTTACCGCTTGGATTATCTGATTTAAACTGCATTCCGCCCTGCCATTGGGTTGTAACTATATTCGCCATATATAAATAATTTTTTGTTTCTTGTTGCCTCAAAAATACCAATAATAACCCAAAAAACAACATATAATGCCTTTAGTAACGCCATTATCTCCGGACCATAATAAAGAGACTCAGGAACTCGCCGAATTCTTCAATGAAACTTTGGGATTTTGCCCAAATTCAGTACTCACCATGCAACGTCGTCCAGCCATAAGTAAAGCCTTTATCAATTTAAACAAAGCGGTGATGGCAAATGAAGGTCGTGTGAGCTCTGCCCTAAAACGTATGATTGCCTGGGTAAGTAGTAACGCAACAGGATGCCGTTATTGTCAAGCACATGCCATTCGTGCTGCTGAACGTTATGGTGCCGAACAAGAACAGCTGGATAATATTTGGGACTATAGAACCCATGCTGCATTTAATGAAGCTGAACGTGCTGCTTTAGATTTTAGCTTAGCTGCTTCCATGGTTCCAAATGCTGTGGATGCCGAGATTCAAAAACGATTACAAGAACATTGGGATGAAGGCGAAATTGTAGAAATGCTTGGCGTTATTTCTCTATTTGGATATTTAAACCGATGGAATGACTCCATGGGAACCAGCATTGAAGATGGCGCTGTGGAAAGTGGTAAACAATATCTAGGGAAACATGGCTGGGAAAAAGGGAAACATGTGTAGATATTAGATATTAGATGTTAGATGTTAGATGTTAGATGTTAGATGTTAGATGTTAGATGTTAGAAAGCTTCGCTTTTGGAGTATCAATGACTCATCATTGATACTCCAATAAATGTAGCCGTAATCTATTTGCCTAGGTAAAAAAAGTTTTAAATTAGCTCGCAAAATTAATTGAAAATCTAGAGTCCCCCAAGAGAAATACTCCTATTAAAGTTTTAATTCTTTCTTGCAATTCAGGAATACATTTATTCTTTAGTTTTTAATTTTTGAAGCCATTTTTTTAACAATTTGCTGATTTTTAATAGATCTTTCGAAATTGAATTTTTCTCGAAATGACTTACTTCCCCCTTATATTGATTCCATGAGGACTTGATTTTTATGATATCAGATTCAATAGCCTCTTTTTCAAATTGATTCATTTTCCCTTTTAATTCATTAATCAGTTTCGAAATTTGAAAATTAATTATTTCTCCATGGAATGAATTCTTCCAAATTTCTTTTATTTCTTGCCAAATTTTTCTTTGCTCTTGTCTTACCATTTAATTTAAATTGAGGTTATACATTCCAATGTTTCATTTTACATGCTCTATATATATTAGTGACAAGCATCGAGAAAATATGACAAGAAAATTTAATTATTTTAAAAACTGTTTTATTGGAACCCTTATTTTAGCGAATTAATTTTCATCTGTAAATCAGGGATAACCTCAACATCAAACCAAGGGTTTTTGGTGAACCAAAATCGGTTTCGTGGTGATGGGTGTGGTAAGACAAAGAATTTTGGTAAATACGATTTATAATTGGCAACTGTTTCGGTTAAAGTTCGCTTTGCTTCCTTTTGTAAATAATATTTCTGGGCATACATGCCAATTAAAATCACTAGTTCTAAATTGGGCATATTATTAAACAGCTGTTCATGCCATTGAGGGGCGCATTCTGGTCGTGGTGGTAAATCGCCTGTTTTTCCTTTTCCTGGATAACAAAATCCCATAGGGATAATGGCAAATTTTGCGGTATCATAAAATTCCTCGTCTGAAACATTTAGCCATTTACGCAGTTGTCTCCCACTGGCATCATCCCAAGGAATTCCGGAATTATGAACTTTTGTTCCAGGTGCCTGACCAATAATTACAATTTTAGATTCTGGATGAGCCGAGACAATTGGGCGTGGCCCTAACTGTAAATGTGCAGAGCAAATATTGCACTGTCGAATGTCATGAAGTAGATCTTCCATAGAAATATATTGGTTCTAGACAAATCAAACGCTGTTTGACACTCAAACTAATAAAAAATTAACCCTATTGGTCTATTTTTTTCCTGCAACTACAATAACAATTTCCCCTTTGGGTGGTTTACTTGTGTAATGTGCTAAGACCTCTTTTACAGAACCACGAATGGTTTCTTCATAAAGTTTTGTGAGTTCCCGAGATACAGAAACTATTCGTTCTTCGCCAAAATATTCGCAAAAATGGCTTAGCGTTTTTAGTAGTTTATGTGGTGATTCGTAAAAAATAATAGTTCGAGATTCTTCTGCCAGGAGTTTCAGTCGGGTTTGACGCCCTTTTTTTACAGGTAAAAAACCTTCAAACACAAACTTGTCATTTGGTAATCCAGAGTTTACTAATGCAGGAACAAACGCTGTTGCCCCTGGTAGGCAGTCTACTTCAATATCGTGTTCAATACAGGCACGAGTCAATAAAAATCCAGGATCGGAAATTGCAGGTGTCCCAGCATCACTAATTAAGGCAATAGAGATCCCCCCTTTCAGTTTTTGTACAAGGTTTTCTACTGTTCTATGCTCATTATGCATATGGTGTGATTGCGTTTGGGTATTGATCTCAAAATGTTTTAAAAGTTTACCAGAAGTTCGTGTGTCTTCAGCCAAAATTAAGTCAACATCTTTTAAAACTTCAATTGCTCTAAACGTCATGTCCTTTAAATTCCCAATTGGTGTTGGGACAATATAGAGTTTACTCATTAATTAAACTTACTTTCAATAATTTCCATAAACCGTGCTTCAAAAACTTCTTTGCCTTCCCAATGATTATAGTCGGGCTTAATAATATCTTGAATTAAAAGACGTGCTTCACCAAAAGTTTCTGATGTGTTTACTTGTGATAGTACACGCTCATAGTCTTCACTTTCACCATCAAAAAGATGTTTTATAAAGGCGAGCTTATCATTTAAGCCAATTGTCAATCCATTTCCTTTTAAAGCGTCATTTAGGGATTTTTTAGCGTTGTCAATAGCACCGTTCTTGGTTTTAGAAATAGGTTCAAACACCGGCATATCCTTAAAACCGGCTGTAAGTTCTTCGAAATCGTTTTTAATATTTTTTTTCTTTGGTAATACGGCCTCCAATATGTCGTCAATTTCATGAGTTTCCTGAGGCATCTCAGCAACCATATCCTTAATTGTTTCCATAACCGGCTCCATGATATGATCGTCTTCAACCTCATCAATATTAATGTAAATTTTATCTTCTACTTCAATGGTGTCACTAACTGTATTATTAAACGCTTGATCAAGCATTCCAAAGAAAGACGAATCATTACCAATGGTAGGGATTTCTTCTTCAAAATTCTCATGTGCAAATTTTAAAACCGTTAGCTTTTCATATAGTGCCTCTACTTCAGTATGCATTTTTAGTACATCATCTTTTCCTTTTAACTTTAGAATCCTATGTGCTATGCTTATTAATTCAGATTCGAGCTTCTTTTTCATGTGTTTCTTTTTAGTGTTTTTTTAGTAGTCATACCTGTCTGCTAACAGGTTGGAGGTGTTCGCTTATTTATGGATTCAAAAAATCATTTTAATTAACTAAAAATAAAATACCCCTTATTTTTATTGGCATTTCATAACTTTTATATTTTATGCCAATTTGGTTTTTGATTTTTAATAAATTTGCGCCACCTTTATACAAACGAATAATTGCTTTGTTTTAGTGCTAAAATTACGAAATGTTTCTTGAAAATACAGTAAATCATAAAGAACAATTTGGTTGGATTGAAGTTATTTGTGGCTCAATGTTCTCGGGTAAAACCGAAGAATTGATTCGCAGGCTCAAACGCGCCCAATTTGCTCGACAAAGAGTTGAGATTTTTAAACCTACAGTAGATGTGCGATATAATGATGAAATGGTAGTTTCTCATGATGCTAACGAAATTCGTTCAACACCCGTTCCTGCTGCTGCAAACATTCCTATTCTTGCCGATGGCTGTGACGTGGTAGGAATTGACGAGGCTCAGTTTTTTGATGGCGAAATTGTTAGAGTTTGTAATGATTTAGCTAATAAAGGCATTCGCGTTATTGTTGCAGGATTAGATATGGATTTTAAAGGTAACCCCTTTGGTCCCATGCCTAATTTAATGGCAACTGCCGAATATGTTACGAAGGTCCATGCAGTATGTACAAGAACAGGTAATTTAGCTCAATATAGTTACCGAAAAGCTCGCAGTGAGGATTTGGTGCTTTTAGGAGAAGTTGAAGAATACGAGCCACTAAGTAGAGCTGCCTATTTTAAAGCTATGTTACGTGATAAAGTTCGTAATATGAAAGTAACAGACCCAGAAGAAATTCCTTCAAAAGCTAAAAACGCAGATGCCTAAAGCGCAAGAAACGGTACTTGAAATAGACCTAAAAGCTCTGAAACATAATTTCGATTATCTTAAATCGAAACTTAATAACAATACTAAAATTACCGCCGTAGTTAAAGCCTTTGCATATGGAAGTGATGCGGCGGTTGTTGCTCAATATCTACAAAAGCTTAATGTCGATTATTTTGCTGTAGCTTATACCAATGAGGGCATTGCATTACGTGATGCAGGAATAACAACTCCTATTTTAATACTCCATCCACAGCCTGTCAATTTTAAACTTATTATTGAACACTGTCTTGAGCCAAATTTATATAATGCAAAAGTTTTAAATGCATTCATAAAAATTGCTGAAGAAACTCAACAAAGCAATTATCCTGTTCATATTAAATTTAATACAGGCCTAAACCGTCTTGGCTTTTGGGAGAACGATGTGGATGATGTGGTTTCTAGACTGAATAGTACAAATACAATTAAAGTCGCGTCAGTCTTTTCTCATTTGGCGGCTAGTGAAGCTAAAAACGAAAAAGAATTTACGGTTGCGCAAATAGAAACTTTCAACACAATTGTAGCTAGGTTTTCTAAAAAAATAGGTTACACGCCAACAAAACACATTTGCAATACTTCTGGGATACTAAATTATCCTGAGGCACACTTTGATATGGTAAGAACTGGTATCGGTTTATATGGCTTTGGAAATTCTAAGATGGAGGACCTACACTTAAAACCCATAGCAACATTAAAATCTATATTATCTCAAATTCACCATATTGAAAAAGGAGAAACCGTTGGTTATAATAGAGCCTATACTAGTGACGCCCCTAAAAAAACAGCAACAATACCTATAGGCCATGCTGATGGTGTTAGTAGGCATTACGGAAATGGCAAAGGCTATGTGCTTATCAATGGTGAAAAAGCATCCATAATTGGAAATGTGTGTATGGACATGATTATGGTAGATATTACATCCATTAACTGCGAAGAAGGTGATGAGGTTCAAATTTTTGGAAAAGAGACAACGGCTGAAGATTTAGCGCGAACCACAAATACAATTTCTTACGAACTACTCACTGCCATTTCTCAACGTGTAAAACGTGTGTTTCGTAGTTAGCAAATTCCTTATTATCAAATCCTTTTCTAGAGATTTAGAAATTTTAGTTAAATTGCCCATAGATAATACTAACTAAATCAGATTAATATGCTAAAAGAATTTAAAGAGTTTGCAATGAAAGGCAGCCTAATCGACATTGCTGTTGGTTTTGTAATGGGTGCCGCTTTTAAGGAAGTTGTTACAGCATTTACTGGAGGAATCGTGTCTCCATTGATTGGATTAATTTTTAATTCGGACTTTAAGGATTTAAAATATGTGATTAGAGAAGGCGTCGCAAATGCAGAAGGAGTGATGGAAGGTGAAGTTGCAGTGTTATGGGGGGCTTTCACAACCCACCTTATTGATTTTATTATTATTGCTTTTGTAATGTTTATGGTAGTAAAGGCAGTGAATAAAATGAAGAAAGCAAAAGAAGAAGCACCAGCGCCACCAGCAGGTCCATCCGACAATGATTTACTCTTGCAGATTAGGGACTTGTTAAAAAAATAACAATTTATTTCATGTTGTTAAAAAGACCGCTTTTTTAATTAAAAGCGGTCTTTTTTATATGATTATTGGACTATTAAAATGAATTAATAGTTACTTTTGTAGTTCAAATTTATGATAATGTAACGTCCATGACAAAAAATTCAGTTTCACAAGAAATTGATTATTTATGGTGGTTCCATTTGACAGGTAAAAAATAATAAAAAGTAACAGATGAAAGTAGCTGTAGTAGGTGCTACCGGAATGGTAGGCAATGTCATGTTAGAAGTTCTTAACGAACGTAATTTTCCAATAAGTGAATTAATTCCTGTGGCTTCTGAACGTAGTGTTGGTAAGGAAATTGAGTATAATGGTAAATCATATACAATTGTAAGTATGAATGATGCTATTGCTATGAAACCAGATGTTGCGTTGTTTTCTGCTGGTGGAGACACGTCTTTAGAATGGGCTCCTAAATTTGCAGAAGCGGGAACCACTGTTATTGATAATTCTTCAGCCTGGAGAATGGATCTCGATAAAAAATTAGTCGTTCCAGAAATTAATGCCGATCAAATCACAAAAGCAGATAAAATTATTGCCAACCCTAATTGTTCAACAATACAATTGGTAATGGCATTAGCGCCTTTACATCATAAATACAAAATCAAACGCCTAGTTATTTCAACATACCAATCTATTTCAGGAACTGGAGTCAAAGCTGTTAAACAGCTTGAAAATGAAATGGCCGGGATTAAGGGCGAAATGGCATATCCTTACCCAATACATAAAAATGCATTACCACATTGCGATGTGTTTGAGGATAATGGGTATACCAAAGAAGAAATGAAATTAGTTCGTGAGACTCAAAAAATTCTCAATGACAAAACAATAGCAGTAACAGCCACTGCCGTTAGAATCCCAACTTCTGGAGGACATAGCGAGTCTGTAAATGTTGAGTTTGCAAATGACTTTGATGTGACTGATATCAGAACCATTTTAAATGAAACTATTGGTATCACAGTACAAGATAATCCAGATGTAAATTTATATCCAATGCCCATATATGCTCATGGAAAAGATGACGTATTTGTCGGTAGAATTAGACGAGATGGATCGCAACAAAACACTTTAAACATGTGGATTGTGAGCGATAACCTTAGAAAAGGAGCTGCTACAAATGCCGTACAAATTGCTGAGTATTTATCTTCTAATTCATTAATTTAATTTTCGATAATTTAGATTCATTACATTTTATATAGAAAATTTGGTATTATAACTAATTAATTACGAGCGGGTTTCTAATTTTTTTTATATTAGCCATGCCTTTTAAATTTTTCGGCAATGAGTAAGAAATACACCTACATAATTGGAGTTCTTGTCTTTTGTTTTTTACTACCCTCATGCGTAAAAGGGGATCATTACAGCCCTGTATCACCAGTTATACTCGATTTAGAAAGCGAACCCTTTACTTCTTTATCTGAATATAATTTTTTTAAAGGCAATATTGCTGAGCTAAACCCAGTATATGGGGTGCTCCCTTATAAAATTATAAGTGGTTTATTTATTGACTATGCCAAAGCAAAAACATTTGTATGGATGCCTAAAGGCAAAAAGGCCACCTATGTTAACGATTATAGCATCTTTGATTTTCCTGATGGCACCGTTTTAATAACAACACATTATTTTGAGAATGTATTACCTAAAAAGGATACGAGGCTTATTGAAACGCGCCTTATTATTAAAAATGAAGGGAAGTGGGTGTTAGTAAATTATGTGTGGAATAATGAGCAAACAGAAGCAACTTATACTAAAGAAGGGAGCTCTGTTGGTGTTAAATTGCTTGAAAACAACGAAACTAGATCCGTTAACTATAACATTCCTTCTTATGATGAATGTTTTACTTGCCATAATAAATATGATGCTATTTTGCCCATAGGGCCAAAGCCTCAAAATATTAATTTTAACTTTGCTTTTAAAGACGGTATTAAAAACCAGCTAGAAAAGTGGGTGGCATATGGTTATTTAGAGGACAACTATCCAGAAAACATAGTATCGGCTGTAAACTGGGAAGATGAGTCTCAACCGTTAAATTTAAGGGCACGGTCATATTTAGATATTAATTGTGCTCATTGTCATTCGGAGAAAGGATATTGCAATTATCCACCAATGCGATTTGCATTTAATAAAACAGAAGACCCGAAAAACATGGGGATTTGTGTGCAACATGGCTTCGATATTAACGAGTCACTAACGCATATCGTATCACCAAATAATACAGATAAATCTGCGCTCTTATTTAGAATGAGCTCTATTTTAGATGAATATAAAATGCCAATTATAGGCAGATCACTTAAACACGAAGAAGGTGTTGATCTCATTGAACAATGGATTAACTCCTTAGACAATATATGTAATTAATGATTATTTACCCCTAATAAAACCAAATCATGATGAAAAAAATATACATTTTAATTTTTTGTTTAGCAACATTAACGATGTCCGCTCAAACGAGTTCAAATACTTGTACTGATGCATTTAACGCTACTCATATAACTGGAGAAGGGACTTTCACTGTTGTAGCAATTGATGGAAGTGAAGCACCTACTCCTATCTGCTCATCAGGAGGTTCTATTGTTGCAGCAAATGGAGAATGGTACGCTTATACCCCCACCGGGGACTTTGAAGTCACCATTAGTTCAGATTTAGTTGTAAATGGCGATGGAGATACCAGAATTCAAATTTATAATGGCACCTGTAATGCCCTAAATTGTGTTACTGGAGATGATGATAGTGGAACCTATACAGGAACTAACACAAACTCTCGCTTATCTGTTGTTACTTTTACAGCAACGGGAGGTGAAACATATTATATTGCTTGGGATAATAGATGGCTTTCCACAGGTTTTGATTTTGAACTAACAGAAAATGCTGCAAGTGCATTAAGTTTCACTTATCAATCTACTGGAATCTCAGGGACTACCCGTGCGGTGGTTGATATGAATAATGATTTCCTTGATGATATTGTATCTGTGGTCTCCGTGTCACAAGATGCCATTTTTGTTTATGATATAAATATTCAACATCAGCAAGCCAATGGCAGTTTTACCAATACTAACTATGTTATTGGTGCTCCATATAGTTCAAGTTGGAGTTTAGCCGCAGGAGATTATAACGCCGACGGATATAATGATTTGGTTTTTGGAAATGGCTCTGGTGTTAATGTTGTAAAGGCAGGTGCGAATGGAGCATCTTATTCTTTGGAAACATCAAATACAGTCCCTTTTACACAACGCACAAACTTTGTAGATATCGACGGGGATAATGACCTTGATATATTTGTTTGCCATGATATTGCACCAAATGTGTATTTTGTTAATGATAATAACACCCTTACCTATTATCAAAGTGGGGATGGTGAGACAAACAACCCTATCACAGGCGATGGTTTAGGGGAATTCGCTTCAGGAGGAAATTATGGCTCTGTATGGATTGATTATGATAATGACCGCGATTTGGATATGTTTTTAGCAAAATGTGGTGGTTCAGAAGATAGAAGAAAAAATCAGTTATTTAAAAATAATGGTAATGGCGATTATACTGAAGTGGCACAAGCTGCAGGATTAGCCGATATCATTCAAACTTGGTCTGGAGCTTGGGGAGATTTTGATAATGATGGTGATATGGATTGTTTTATTGGAGGCTATAATGGTGTAGCTCATAAAATGATGCGAAACAATGGTAGCGGGGGTAATTATACATTTACAGACATTACCGCTTCAACAGGCTTAAGTGCATTTACAAATACGGGGGTTGATAATTCTCCTGCCGATTTTAATAATGATGGGTATATCGATATTTTTTCTAATGGCAATATATTATTGAACAATGGCGACATGACCTTTACTCCTATTATTGTTGGAATGCCAGATACGGGGGGTATTGGCGATTTAAATAATGATGGGTCTTTAGATGTTGCGACACCTACACCTAGTGCCAGAATTTATTTGAATGATGGTAACTCTTATAATTGGATTAAAATTAATACCATAGGCGTTCAAAGTAATTTAAATGGGATTGGTGCCAGAGTAGAATTAAATACTACAGGGATAGGGACTCAAATTCGAGATGTTAGAAGCGGTGAGGGGTTTAGATATATGAGTAGTTTAACTACACATTTTGGTTTGGGCTTAGACTCAACTATTAATTCAATTACAGTATACTGGCCTTCTGGAGTAATTGATATTATTAACAGCCCAAGCATTAATCAAACCTTAAATATCACCGAAGGTCAAACCTTAAGCACAAAACCAATCCTAGATGAGGCTTTAACGCTTTATCCAAATCCAACAGCTCGGCTTTTAAATATTAGAACTTCTCTCAATTTAGAAAATACAACTTATACAATTTTCGATATGAAAGGGCGTCGTATTTATAATAGTGAGCTCAAATCTAAAACAATAGATGTTTCTGAATTAAGTACAGGAACCTATTTTTTACAAATTATGGAAAATGGTTTATTAAGAACTCAAAAATTCATTAAAGAATAGTAAAAAGCCTCATATAAAATAATCAAGCCACTTGTAATACAGGTGGCTTTTTATATTATTTTTACCACTAAACACAACCCAATGCTTCAGGTAAAAGATACTTTTTTTACATATAACAACACGTTTACATTACAAGGCATTAGTTTTAATGTTAAAGCAGGTGAACACCTCTCAATTATTGGTGAAAGTGGTTCTGGGAAAAGCACATTGCTAAAATTATTATATGGCGAATTTGACCTTAATCATGGAGAAATCTATTGGAAAGGGGCTCAAGTTTTAGGCCCTAAATTTAATTTAATTGTCGGTTACGAATTCATGAAATATGTTTCTCAAGAATTCGATTTAGAGCCTTTCATTTCTGTCGCCGAAAATATTGGTAATTTTTTGTCCAATATGTACCCTGATAAAAAGCAGCTTCGCATAAACGAACTTCTTGAAGTTGTAGAGTTGACTGACTTTTCAAAAATAAAAGTTCAATATTTAAGTGGTGGACAAAAACAACGTGTAGCCTTAGCCAGAGCCATAGCCAAACAACCAGAAGTTCTTTTATTAGATGAGCCTTTTAGTAACATCGATAACTTCAAAAAACAATCTTTAAGACGTAATTTATTTAAATATTTAAAGGCGCAGCATATTAGCTGTATTGTTGCTACACATGACAAGAACGATGTGCTTCCTTATGCCGACAAGATGATTGTTTTACACAAGGGAAAAATGATTGCTAAAAACAGCCCACAGCAGCTATATAAACAACCTGAAAAAGCCTTAATCGCTTCTTTTTTTGAGGAGTTTAATGTTTTTAAACTATCTGAAATATCCCATTTAAAACCAAACACTTCCGAGATCATAATTTACGCCAATGAAGTTAGGATTACCAAAAAGTCTGTCCTTATTGCTAAGGTCTTCAAATCCCATTTTATGGGGGATTGTTATTTAATTGAAGCTACATTTAAAGGGCGATCCATTTTTATTAACCATCCAAATGCAATAATTGAATCACAAGATGTATTTTTCTCAATTTCAGATGAATTAATTCAATTTAGGACCCTATAAAACGGTCTGAATTGTTATATTATTTTCTCGAAATACAACGACATCACCAATTTTTTTAGAGACTAATAACTGGCCTATTGGTGTCTTAGGGGAAATCGCAAAATAGCTTGTATTATCTACCCTTATCTCTCCTGCGCTAATGGCTATAAAATAATTTGCCTGAGAGGTATATACGATACTTCCTAAACGAATAGTTTTAGAAGCTTCATCAAGGTTAATTTTAGCCAATACTTCTTTTACTTTTTGTATTTCTGCTAATTGTTGTCCTGCTTTTTCTCGCTCCAACTGTAACATCGCTCTACCGGTTTCGTGTTTGTCTCCGGCAGAGCTTTTTGTTTCAGAAAGTAATGCTTTTTGAATTTCACCAATTGTATGTTGAATGGTATGTAGTCTATTGTTGATAAACTCCTGACATTTATTATACAAGCATTCCTTTATATTCATAATACAATTTACATTAATCGTGAAGATTTTTTATAAGATATATTTCTTTCTTCTAAGTATTTGAAAAAATAATTAAAACAAGTTTCATGTTTACCCACTAACTCTGGGGGAAATATCCCTTTTTCAGTAAACAGCCCTTCTAAGAAAATATTTGCAGCAGCCGTAGCGGTATATCCCGTTGTTCTTGCCATGGATGATGTATTGGTTTCAGAACAATATTCATCATGCATATCATAAACTATTTCTTCAGTCTGTCCATTGGAATTTTCTCCTTTTACAGTAACTCGCATCACTGTTAGTTCTTTTTCCTGTTCTCCTAATTTCCATTCATCAATAAGAATTTTACTGGTAAAATCTAGAGGAGAAACCTCAACACCATTTACTTCTACCTTTTCGGTATTAAAAAACCCGCTCTCCTTTAAAACTCTAATATAATTTACATGCCCTGGATAACGCAATGTTTTTTCCTTCATATTGGGAATATGTGGCATGGTATGTATTATGGATCGTAATCCATCCGAGTTAAACGATTCCAAAGTCCCTACTTTATCAAACTCTACATAATCACAATCTGTTAGTGGTTCACGAACAATTTCTTTTCCGTTTTCTACATATCGGGCAGGGCGTGTATATTCTTCAATAACATCAATTGGTGAAAACGGCGCCTTATAGCTAAAAGGCCATTTTTTTTGTTTGGGTAGACCACCAACCAAGCACTCAAAATCAGTGAGCTTCATTTTCTCATTGTAATGTCCTAAAATAACATTATCCATTCCTGGAGCAACACCACAATCTACAATTGCAGTTACTTTTTTGTCTTTAGCCAAAGCATCTAATTCTAATGAATTTTCTGGAAAGAAAGAGATGTCTACAACATTCATTTCGGCTTCAATAATAGCTTTCAATGTTTTAAACCCCAAAAAACCAGGAACAGCACAAATTACCAAATCGTGCTGCTTTATGACCGTTTGAAGCGCTTCCTTGTTAGTTACATCTAGTTGTTGAATCGCTAAACTTTCGTGTTGTAGTTTTAGTTTTTCTAATAAACTCTGATTTAAATCTGTTAGTGTGACGTTATGGTTTTTTGCCATATCAATAGCCATAGCACTACCCACCATACCGGCGCCTAATACAATTACATTACTCATGTTAAAAAATTAAAATGTTAAAAAAATGATATTTAAGAATAAAAAAGGAAGAATGAATCTTAGCCTCACAACCCAGGGATAAAAACCCATGGCATTTCGGTCGTACTAAGTATTTTTTTATTCAACATTGTACAAATATGCGAATAATATTAGAAGCAAAAAAATTAATTTTGCCAACTCAATTTTGAGTTCTTATTGCCATTAAAATTGGTTTTACTTTTAATTAGAATCCTTATGCCCAAGGGCTTTTAATAATTCTTTGTCCAATTGAAAAAGAACATCTTCTCTGCCAGAATAATAGCCTCTTGTAAATCGCTTAGACTTAGTACCCGTTTGCATCTGTTCACACACTTGCCAATCTTGTTTGTTTGTTAGATCCCAAAAAGCTACGGCCGATTTTATGCCATCTTGAGCCTTGGGATCATTAATTACATCAGGACGGAAAAGGAAATAACAATCATTAATTATTTTGTCTGGACCAAGTGGGGTAATGTGATGAAACATTACAAAATCTGGATGTGGCGTTAGCAATAAGTTGGGGAAAATTGAATAATAATATACTCTCTGCAAATCGGCTCCAGACACATCACAAATAGCAGGCGCAGCGGCTTCACCATCCATGGTCATACTCCCTCTCTCTTTGTTAAGATCCATAAATCCGCCAATTACAGCGCCTTTCATTGAATCGTGTTGTGCAGACTGTGTCGGTGTAAGTTCTGAAAGTAAAGGATGTACCCCTGGGCAATGATAGCATTCCTGATAGTTTTGAAGAATAAGCTTCCAGTTGCATTTCAATTCATATTTTATATGATGTGCTATTCTTAATTCTCCCATTTTCCAATCAGAAAATTTGCCAATAAGTGCTTCCATTTGAACTTCAAATGGCTCGGGATTTTTATCTAAATTTATAAATATGAATCCTTCCCATAAGTGTACTTTGGCTTGAGGAAGCGCACATTTATCCTTTTGAAACCCATGTCCATCCTTCATTAAAGGGGCCCCCAATAGTTTTCCGTTTAGACCATAGGTCCAGGCATGGTAAGGGCATTGTATGGATTTAGATTTAAAATTACCCTTTGGTGTCACACAAAGCTGTGTTCCTCTATGGCTACACACATTAAATAGTGCTTTAATCTCACCGGATTTGTCTCTTACTAAAATAAGACTCTCGTCCTCCACTTGAATAAGTTTATAATCTCCAACCGATGGAATTTCTTCCGCACGACAGGCATAAATCCAAAACTTATAAAAAATTTTCTCTACTTCTTCTTGATATATTTTTTTGCTGTGATAGTACTTTCCTGGCAAAGTTCTCATACCATCAATAATAGAATAATCAGTGCCTCTTTTTATAAATTCGCCCTTACTCATAATTCTAACCTTTTTATTTACAAACAATAAAATTTATTGTATTGAGATTCTATTTAATGATTTCTATTGCAGCCATACTTCCAGGTGCACAGGTAATGCCCCCGCCTGGATGTGACCCACTACCACAAAGATACAAACCCGAAACAGGTGTTTTATATCTGGAGCAAGAAGGTATTGGTCTTGTTACCAGTTGATCCACAAAATGTTCCCCGTGATAAATGTGACCTTCTGTTAATGAATACCGTTCTTCAAAATCAGTTGGCGAAAGGATTTCTATGCCCACTACAGCTTTTGAGAACCCTGGTGAATAGACCTCTAGTTCTTTAAGGACATGCTCCCCTAGTTGCTTCTTAGCATCTACAGACCAACCCTTTTTGAAATCATAAGGGATTTGATGAACCAACACTGATACAACACTATGACCCTCGGGGGCCAAAGATGGATTGGAATGTGTTGGAATATGAATATCTAAATATGGGGCATTTGTTACTTGTTTATACTTTACTGGATCAAAAGCTTTCTCCATTTCATCAAAGGAATTTCCTGTTCTGGCAAATTCGGTAATTCGTCCGTTTAATTCAACCGTTTTATTTATTGCCAAATTTACCTTTGCAGTTGTGCCTCTGCTTCGAATTTTATCAATCCAATAATCCAATTCATATTCTAATTGGAAATTATCAAATAAATTCAAAAACGTTTCTTTAGGGGTACAAGATGCGGCTACTTTTGACGCGTAAATGGCTTCACCTCCGCTTAATTTTACGCCTTCAACTTTCCCTTCATTGTCTAACAGGATTTTTTCTACCTCTGCACCAGTTCTAATTTCTACTCCAGCTTGAATTGCTGCTTTCTGTAATGCAGCAATTAGTGCTTGTGGCCCACCAATAACATGGTTTTTAGAAGCAGACTCCCAAAGCAACAAATTAATAGTTGAGTAGGCAGACCATGGGCCAGCATAGGAACCATATAGTGCAGGTGCAGCCAATCCTGCTTTGAGAAATTCGGTTTCAAACTTTTCATTCAAGAAATCTGCCACACACATTGGTGCTATTTTAAGCAACTCCATCATGGTTTTATTTCCTAGGCCTTTCAACATCATCCCCTTTTTAGCTAGCACCACAAGGCTACCCATTGTCAGGTTCTCAACATCGATATTTGGTGGCGGATTTTCCATTAAATCATTAATAACTTTACTTATCTTTTTAAGAAACTCTTGATAAGCACTATAAGCCTGAGCATCTTTTTCTGAAAATTCACTAATGGCTTCAACTGTGGCATTAACATCCGATTGAATTGAGACGCTTTTTCCATCCTTGGAAAGTAGTGTTACATTAGCGCGATTAGACTTTATATCAAGACCATGTTTTTCAAGTTGTAAATCTTTAACAACTTGTGACCTCACACCACTGGTATCATGTAATAATCCAGTTGTAGAATAGCCGGGATGAAATTCTTCTCCAGCTGCGATACCTCCAAGAATATTTCTTTTCTCAACAACAAGGACTTTCTTTCCTTTTTTAGCAAGAATGCTAGCGGTAGTAAGACCATTGTGGCCTCCTCCAATTACAATTACATCAAACTTGCTCATATCACTTTTTCTTTTAGTATTGATTTTGCCGATAATTCACCTCCGGAGCCCATAATTCCTCCGCCTGGATGGGTCCCAGATCCCGACATCCATAAATTTCGAATTGGTGTTTTATATTTAGCATATCCTGAGATAGGGCGCTGAAATAATAATTGCTCAAGGGTTAGTTCTCCTTGGAATATATTTCCTTCTGTCAAACCAAAAGTTTCTTGTAGATCCCATGGTGTAACCACTTGCCTATGTTCTACCAGACTATCAATATCTGGAACATATTCTTTGATCGTGTTTTGAACTGCATCACCAAATTTATCGGCTAATTTCGGCCAATATTCTGGTCCCTCCTTAATATTAAAAGGAGCATATTGCACAAAACAAGACATAACGTGTTTCCCTGGTGGGGCTAATGTTGGATCAGTGAGTGAAGGGATGACGATATTTATATATGGTTTTTCTGAAAACTCACCATATTTTGCTTGATCATAGGCTTTCTCAACATAATCTACATTGGGAACAATAGCAATGTCTCCTTTCATATATTCCAGTCCTTTTCGTTTTTTAGAAAAATTTGGAACCCCACTTAGCGCAAAATTCACCTTTCCAGAACTCCCTCTAAGTTTAAATCTTTTAATCTCTGTGGCAATATTTGGTGAAAGATTATCTTCTCCAATCATCTTGAGGTATGTGCGGTTTGGATCCAGATTTGAAACAACTATTTTCGAATCAATTTCATCTCCGTTGGCTAAAATAACTCCCGTAGCTTTCCCATTTACAATTTTAACGTGAGAGACGTTTACATTTGTTCTAATTTCTGCGCCATAGCTTCGTGCAGCATTAGCGCAAGCCATACTAACACCCCCTGTTCCTCCTTTTGAAAATCCCCAAGAACGAAAAGCTCCATCTAATTCCCCCATATAATGATGCAGGAGTACATAGGCCGTTCCTGGTGATCGAACCCCTAGAAATGTTCCAATAATACCACTTACAGCCATTGGTCCTTTTAAGACTTCTGATTCGAACCAGAGATCGAGAAAATCGGCACTACTCATGGTTAATAGCTTTGTGTTCATTTGAAGTAATTCAGGACCAAGATTTTTAAAAACTTTTCCCATCCTTAATAGTGACGAAAGTTCTTTTGGATTAATAGATGCTACATCTGGTGCAGGGTGATCAATAACTTCTTTTGCCAATTTTGCCATATGAGTCATTACTTTACTAAACTCACCATATACTTCTGAATCCTTTTTACTAAACCGGGCAATTTCCCGCCGAGTTAGAGAAGCATCTCCCCATTTGCAAAGTCCAAAATCATCATCAGGAAGGGGCTGAAATGAGGCATCCATTGGAATAATATCATAGCCGTGTTTTACCAAATTTAATTCCCTTATGATATGTGGCCTAAATAAACTTACCACATAACTACACACCGAAAATGTGAAGCCTGGAAATACCTCCTCTGAAACTGCTGCGCCTCCAAGGACATGTCTTTTTTCTAAAACCAAAACACTTTTTCCTGCTTTGGCTAAATATGCTGCATTGATCAATCCATTATGACCTCCACCAATTATAATTGCATCGTATTTTTTACTCATCGTGTTCTTTTTTAAAGGATTGATCGCTTTCTATCTGGGTTAAAAAATTGAGGTTTACAAACAATAGCGCTTACCAATTTTCTATGATGTTCTACCATAACCTCGAAGTTGACTTCTGTTCCAGGCGTAGCATATTCCATTTCAATTGTTGCTATAGCGAGGTTTTTCTTTAATAAAGGTGACCAAGTACCACAGGTTGCATATCCAATTTGTTTAGACTTGTGTTGTTTATGGTATATTGGAACCGAGTGTCTCCAGGCACCAGAATCTACATGAGGTGGTAAGCCTAGGTTTTTATATAAAGCTTCTAAATCTGGCCAATTAATATCAATTCCAACTGTTGCCCATTTTGACCCATTTTTCTTTTCCAACTTTAAAGCTTTCTGCCCCATAAAAGGATCTCGATCTAAATTAACGGTCCAGCCTAGTCCCAATTCGTACGGACTGCTCATTTGTTCTGGAATAAGAGCATGTAAAGAACTGTGATAATCAACGCCATTCATGATTAAACCAGCTTCAATTCTAACAATATCCAGGGCTGCTATTCCTGCCATTCTAATGTTGAAATCTTGCCCTGCGCTCCAAACAGCATCAAATAACTTTAAAGCATTTTCGTTTTTCACCCAAAGTTCATAGCCCAAATCTCCAGTGTATCCTGTTCTTGAAATTTTAAAATCAAACCCATCTGCTTTTGCACTTGTCGTCCAGAAAAACTTCAATTTATCCAAATTGGCATCACACATTCTTTTTAGAATATCTCTAGATTTTGGCCCCTGTAACGCCAATCCGCAATAAGTATCTGTAATATCTTCAATTTGAACATCCAATTTTTTAATAAACCTTGAAAACCAGGAATACGAAGGATCCGCAGCGGTAACGAAATAATCATTATCTCCAAAACGCATCACAGTTCCATCATCTATTACCATACCTCGATCATCGCACCAACAACAGTAAGTGGCCTGGTTAAGTTTTAATTTACTGATGTCTTTTACCATAAGTCGTGATAAAAACATCATCGAATCCTTTCCAGAAACCTTATACTTAAAAAGCGGTGTTATATCTACTAAGCCAGCAGAATGTCTAAAGGCAAAATATTCAAAATCGTTCACAACATTATAAGAATTAGCGGCAAAATAGCCGGCCCATTCCTTCCAATCAAGGTTCTTGTTTAGTGCTGAGGTTCTTGGATAAAAAGGTGTTTGTATTGGCATTTGTGTCTGGTATAAATGATAATAAACACGATTTGCACAAGTCCACTAAAGGTGAATAAATGTAACTACAAACTTACCTTCCTAAAAGATATTGATAAAGACGAATTATTGTAGCACCCTGGTTTTTAGACAGACCCATTATTATAGCATTTCCCGGTAAACAGACCATTAATACCATAATATCACTCATGTTTAAAATTTTAAATTGTTAAAAAGAAATTGTTAAGAATAATAGAAATAATAGAAGTGAGTAGAAGTATTACAAGCCTGGTATAATAACCCAAGGCATTTCGTAAATCTGTACTATTATATTCTCCAACATGAAGTAAATGTAAACAATTATTTTTAAAGATTCTGAAACACAATTGTTTAAAAAAAAACTCTGAAAAAATTTTCAGAGTTTAATTATAATTATTGTTTGTCTTGCATCACGAAATCTTCCATGAATTTGGTAGTATAATTACCAGTGACATAATCGGGATGTTCCATTAATTGTCTATGAAATGGAATTGTAGTTTTAATCCCTTCAATATAAAATTCATCGAGAGCACGTTTCATTTTACTGATGGCTTCTTCTCGAGTTTGCGCAGTAGTTATAAGCTTAGCGATCATAGAATCATAATTAGGCGGAATAACATATCCTGCATAAACATGAGTATCTAAACGTACACCATGCCCTCCCGGCGCATGTAATGTTGTGATTCTACCTGGAGATGGTCTAAACCCGTTATGCGGGTCTTCAGCATTGATTCTACACTCTATAGCATGTAACTTAGGGGAATAATTTTTACCTGAAATAGGCACCCCTGCGGCTACTAAAATTTGCTCACGTATAAGGTCAAAATCTATAACTTGTTCTGTAATAGGATGCTCTACTTGAATTCGAGTATTCATTTCCATGAAATAGAAGTTTCTATTTTTATCAACTAAAAACTCAACCGTTCCTGCTCCTTCATACTTTATAAACTCGGATGCTTTTACAGCAGCATCTCCCATTTTTTGACGTAACTCGTCTGTCATGAATGGAGAAGGGACTTCTTCTGTTAATTTTTGATGACGACGTTGTATTGAGCAATCTCTTTCAGATAAATGACATGCTTTTCCTGTAGAATCTCCTACAATTTGAATTTCGATATGTCTAGGCTCTTCAATAAGTTTTTCAATATACATGTCGTCATTTCCAAAAGCTGCTTTAGATTCCTGTCTGGCAGAGTCCCAAGCATCTTTTAAATCTTCAGCTTTCCAAACGGCACGCATACCCTTACCTCCACCTCCGGCAGAAGCCTTAAGCATTACAGGGTATCCTGTTTCTTTAGCAACTTTCTGGCAGTCCTTAAAGGTTTCAATAACCCCATCACTTCCTGGTACACATGGTACTCCAGCAGCTTTCATCGTTTCTTTTGCATTGGCCTTATCACCCATTCTATCAATCATCTCGGCCGAAGCTCCGATAAATTTGATATCATGTTCAGCACAAATTTTTGAAAACTTAGCATTTTCAGATAAGAACCCATATCCCGGATGTATTGCATCTGCATTAGTTATTTCTGCAGCGGCAATTATATTTGGCATTTTTAAATACGATTCGTTGCTTGAAGGTGGCCCTATACAAACGGCTTCATCAGCAAACTTAACGTGTAGACTTTCGGCATCGGCGGTTGAATAAACTGCAACCGATTTAATTCCCATTTCTTTACAGGTTCTAATAACACGCAGTGCTATTTCTCCTCTATTGGCGATTAATATTTTTTTAAACATAAATGCTTCAAATTTTCAATATTCAAAAAACAAATTCCTAAAGTATTTAAACTAGGATTTGGGAATTGAAAATTGGGATTTATATTACGATGGATCTACTAAAAATAGTGGTTGGTCAAATTCTACCGGTGAAGAATCATCCACTAATATTTTTACAACTTTACCTGAAACTTCCGATTCAATTTCGTTAAAAAGTTTCATTGCTTCAATGACACAAAGTACATCACCTTCTGCAATTGTTTGTCCTACTTCAACAAACAAAGGTTTGTCTGGGGAAGGTTTTCTATAGAACGTACCGATTATTGGTGATTTTATTGTGATATATTTTGAATCGTCTTCTTCTGAAGCTGGTACAGCTGGAGTTGCTGCTGCTGTTGGTGCCCCATCAACTGGTTGAGGCGCTGCGGCCAATATTTGTGGCATCTGAGCCGAAACAGGAACTTGCTGTAATATTGTGGTTTCAGAATCTGATCCTGTTTTAATGGTGATTTTAACATCATCCATTTCAAGTTTAACCTCAGTTGCGCCAGATTTAGCTACAAATTTGATTAAGTTTTGAATCTCTTTTAAATCCATAATTTAGCTATTTAAATTTAGTTAGTTTAGTTAAGAATTGTAAGCCCATTTTAAGTAAATGGAGCCCCAAGTAAATCCTCCTCCAAAAGCGGCAAATACAATATTGTCCCCTTTTTTTAATTGGGATTCGTAGTCATTTAATAATAACGGAAGTGTTGCTGAAGTAGTATTTCCATACTTCTCAATATTCATCATCACCTTGTCTTTATCTAAGTCTATTCTATTAGCAGTAGCATCAACAATACGTTTGTTGGCTTGATGAGCCGCAAGCCACGCTATATCATCATTTGTAAGATTATTACGCTCTAAAATTTTTACAGCTACATCGGCCATTCTAGAGACTGCATTTTTAAATACTGTTTTACCGTCTTGGAAAACATAATGCGCTCCTTTTTCTATGGCATCAACAGTAGTGGGATAAGAAGACCCTCCGTAAGTTGCTTGTAAAAAATCTCTACCTGAACCATCGCTTCTAAGGTATTCATCTTGCAAGCCTAAGTTTTCTTCATTAGGTTCGAATAAAACTGCTCCGGCACCATCTCCAAAAATAATGCACGTTGCTCTATCTTCATAATTAATCATTGAAGAGTTTTTATCTGCCCCAATCAACAGTACATTTTTATATTTTCCAGATTCAATATATCTGGCAGCGGTAGACATTCCAAATAAGAAACTAGAACATGCCGCTTCCAAATCGAATGAAAAAGCATTAACAGCACCAATTTGAGTTGCTGTAAACGCTGCTGTAGAAGCTGCTTTCATGTCTGGAGTTGCTGTTGCAACAATAACAAGCTCGATCTCTTTAGGGTCGATACCTCGTTTATTTATTAAATCCTGAGCGGCCTTAATTGCTAAAAATGAAGTTCCTTTTCCCTCTTCTTTAAGGATTCTTCGTTCCTTAATTCCTGTTCTAGAGGTGATCCATTCGTCATTTGTGTCAACCATTGTTTCTAAAATTTGGTTGGTTAGCACATACTCCGGCACATAAGCGCCAACAGCTGTAATGGCGGCTGTGATTTTACTCATAATTTAGTTTTAGTTTGAACAAAAATTCATCAAATCTTACACAAAAGCGTAAAAAACTTGATGAAAATACTATATTTTGATCAAATATGGTGCAAAATAGGATGTTTTTGACTGCTATAAAAATATATCATAAAAAAAACGCTCACAAGTGAGCGTTTTAATATATGCATGCATAATAACTATGCTAAATTTTCTTCTGTTTGAGAGTTGTCAATCAACACTTGCCCTCTATAATAAAGCTTACCTTCATGCCAGTGAGCTCTGTGGTATAAGTGTGCTTCTCCTGTAGTAGGACACGTTGCAATCTGTGGTACAGTTGCTTTGTAATGTGTTCTTCTCTTATCTCTTCTTGTTTTTGAGATTTTTCTTTTAGGATGTGCCATTTTCTATGTTATTTATCCGTTAATAGTTTCTTTAATGTATTCCAGCGAGGATCAATATCCTCATTTTCTTCTTTATTATCTTTGCCTTTTGGGCTTAATTCTTCTAATTTGTCGAGTATGTCCGAATTTAATGTACCATCATTTACACCAGGGTGAATTCTTTTTGATGGCATAGCTAACACAATCAATTCGTAAATATACTGCGCTATATTAATTTCGTATTCACTATGAGTAATAATTAATATCTCTTCATTATCATTGTTAAATTCATCACCAAACTTAACGACTAAATCAAGGTCACTATCAATGACTTGATTATAGGGTTCATTTGTTAAATCGCAATTTACGTTAACAGTGCCTAATGCTTTAAAATGTAATTCTAGAAATGTTGATTTTTTATTTAAAACAACAGTTGCATCTATAATTACATCATTAAACTCATCATACTCAAAATGTTCAAAGAACTTTTTATCTATCTTATATTCAAAACAATGCTCTCCTAGCTTTAATCCTACAAACTGAATTGTAAAGTCTTTCAATGGCTTCATCATCACATTTATTTCGAGCGTGCAAATATATAAAATTTTATTTAGCTTATCTCGGATATAAACATTTTTTTGTTTATATCTTTTTAGTTTGTTTTTTTAATACGTTGGCATTCAAATTTTCAAACGAATGTCGGTTATTAAAAATCTGGATCCCTGTAAACAATGCTTCTTTAAAAGACCCGTTATCGGCTTCTCCTTTTCCAGCTATTTCATAGGCTGTACCATGGTCAGGAGAGGTCCGTACTTTATTAAGTCCCGCAGTAAAGTTCACCCCTTGCCCAAAGGCTAATGTTTTAAATGGTATTAGACCTTGGTCATGATAAGCTGCAATGATCGCATCAAAATTCTTATAGTTATTAGAGCCAAAAAAACTATCGGCAGCATAGGGGCCATAAACAAGATCGCCTTTATCTCTAATCTCTTTAAGTGTTGGTCTTAAAATAGTATCATCCTCCTCACCAATTACACCATTATCACCGGTGTGCGGATTTATCCCTAGCACAGCTATTTTTGGCTTTCTCACTCCAAAATCCTTTTTCAAAGCAGTAATAATAGTTTCAATTTTAGAATTTATTAGTGCTTTAGTTATATGAGATGATACGTCTTTTACCGGAACATGATCTGTAAGTAACCCAACCTTTAAAGAATTGGTTACCATAAGCATCAAACTATCGCCCTCTAATTCTTTGGCCAAATAATCAGTATGGCCAGGAAAATTAAAACGCTCAGACTGTATATTATGTTTATTAATTGGAGCTGTAACCAGAATATCTATATTTCCATTTTTCAAAGCTTTTGTAGCAGCCTCTAGGGACTTTATAGCATAGGCACCAATCTCTTGGTCTTCTTCTCCAAACTGAATATTCACATTATCATTCCAAACATTTACAACATTGACTTTACCGTGTGTAACTTGTTCTGCATTTTGAATGCTATGAAAATTAATTGCACTATGAAAGTGCTTTTTTAAAAATGATACGGTTTTAATCGAGGCAAAAACTACGGGTGTACAAAACTCCAAGACCCTATTGTCCTCAAAAGTTTTTAGTATTATCTCTCCTCCAATTCCATTAAGATCTCCAATAGATATACCAACTTTTATTTTTTCTTCTTTTCGCATTAAAAAATGATGAGATTTGTTCGTAATTTTGATACTACAAATTTAACTAAATAAACAAACAATATAATGTTTACTGGAATTATTGAAGATTTAGGTACCGTCACTCATTTAAAGCAAGATTTAGATAATCTTCATATAAGTATTAAAAGCGACATAACTCCTGAACTAAAAATAGATCAAAGTGTCTCTCATAATGGGGTTTGCTTAACTGTTATTGACATAAAAAATGATGTTTATACGGTCACAGCTATAAAAGAAACTTTAGATAAAACAAATATTGGAGCTCTAAAAATTAATGACCCCGTTAATTTAGAACGTGCTTTAAAACTTGGTGACCGTCTTGATGGTCACATTGTACAGGGCCATGTTGACCAAACAGCTACTTGTTTTAATGTAGAAGAAAAAAACGGAAGCTGGTTATATACGTTTAACTATGATGCTAGCTTAGGGAATATCACTATTGAAAAAGGATCGATAACTATAAATGGGGTAAGTCTCACTGTAGTCAATTCTAAAAGAGATGCTTTTAGTGTTGCCATTATCCCATATACTTATTTACATACAAACTTTAATTCATTTAAAACAGGAACCCTTGTAAATTTAGAGTTTGATGTTATTGGAAAATATGTGACAAGACTACAGGGTTTTAACTCATAAACATCATATATATATCAACAATTCAAATACATTGACATTCTGTTTAACGCACTTTTAGTTCTTTAAAAGTGTTAGGGCTTGATTAAATCTAAATGGATTTTATATTATCTAAATTTTATTTGCCAGGATAGTGAGACTGAATATATCCAAAAATAAGATCCTGGATCAAAACTAATTTCCTGATGAGAAACTCCCGTTTTAAAACCCCATGAGTTTTTATTATTTGCCGAAGTAAAATAATACCCTACGTTTGCTTTTTGAGATTTGAGCTTAATAATATCATGTTCATTCCCTTCAAAATCAAACCTATAAATTTCAGGAGAAAACCCCATTCCAGCTGCAATACTAAAATAATTATTGGCGTCACTTCTATATTTTCTATAACTAAGTGTTCCCGATTTACTTGAACCGCCATCACCAGGGGTTATATACGTTCGAAAAGACCAATAACTATTGCCGGTATACCAACCCACAGATCCTGTATATATTGTAGTTGTTGAGCTATATTTCAATGCTCTAAACCCAATGGAAGCTTCAAAACTTTTTGGTAAAGATTTATACAATTCGGCACCATACCGTATATCGGGATATAATGATGAACCAGACACTCCAAAATTTAAATAGGCATATAATCCTTTAATTATCCTTGGGTACATATCAACCTCAACTTGCGCGGCATTAGACGCAAATCTTCTACTAAAGTTAAATTTTGCATGAATACTCCCTAATTTTGTTTGTCTTGCATATTTGAGTAAATAATACTGCATGGGGTCAAACACTTCAGAATATACATCTACAGATGAACTTAGCCCTATTGAATTGTGACTGAGCGAATTAATTAAACTGGCCTTGTAGCTTAATGCTTTTTCATGTTTTGGATTTGCTTCCAGAATACGCTCAAGAGTTCGCAACGCATCTTCTTTATTATTAGTATCGTCTTCGGCCTTTGCTAATAAATAATTTAATTCCTCGTTTTTAGGAAAATGCTCCAATGCCTTATTGGCCATTTTCATAGCACTAAATGGGGCATCACTCCAAAGCTCATTTTTTATAGCGGCCTCCCAAGTACTTAAACGATCTGGACTGTCTTTTAAAACATAGGCGAATTCTTTTTTTGCTTTTTTATATGCACCATCCCACGAATATGTGCTTGCTAAAAACGCACGAATATCATGATAGTTTGGGTATTTTGTCAAAATTGATAATAGTGTATCTTGAGCCTGTTTTCTTCCATTATTAAATGCCAATTCACGAGCTAGTTCAAAAGAGCTATCTGGATTTCCGTTATAAACTTTTTGTTGCCCAAATGCACAAATACTGCCTAAAAATAATATGGTAAATATGTGTTTTTTCATAATTTTAAAGCCCCTCTATTCTAAGGTTTTTTTAAATGTTATATAGTCTGCGTTTTCTGGGTGGATTTGGATAATACTATCCATTACTTTCTTTGCTAAATCCAAATGTTCCATGCGTTTATACGCTTTTGCCATTTTAAAACTTAACTCGGGGTTTAACAATTCGTTTGATACTGCCTGTTTAAAAATTAGTTTAGACTTCTCTTCTTGACCAGACCACCAATACATATCCAAGATTGCCAAATATGGATCATCATAGAAAGGTGAGCGCTGAATTGAACTTAAAAGCTCAATTTCAGATTTGGCATATTCACCTTCCCAGGCAAATGTTCTCCCTTTTAATATTCTTGCATCTGTATAATTTGGAAATTCATTCAAAATATAATCACATAATAATCTTGTTGTTTTATATTCTTTTTTAAATGATAGGTCTCTGGCAATATATAACAATTCATCAAAGTTTTTCCCTTCAGAAAATTTCTTAATAATTGTAAGCTGATCTTCAGAAAATTTAATTTTTGGAGCCACATAAACGTTTAATGAGTCTGGGAAAATCTTGTTTCTTTGTGTGACATAAGCATTCATTTTTTTAAATGCCATTAAAGAATCCTCAATTGTTTTAAGAAGTAATTCATCCGTTATTTTATAGGTCCCAAAATTTTCATTTATTTTAAACAATTCTCCTCCTGCATACAAATAATCTTTATAGATCATATCATTTAAACTGCCTTTATATCGCATTAATGGAATGTTTTTAGTGTTTCTAAATGCCCTAACAGTGTCTAAACCTTTACTCATCCATGCTGTTTTTTCTAATGGCTTAAATTTATAATTATTGGTTAAATAACTTAATACACTTGGGGTAACATCCCAATGTGATGAAACAGATTTAAATTTTTCCGGCTGCTTCAACATTGGACTATAAATTAAAAATGGCACATGGAATCTACATAGTTTATCTTTTTGTGTAATAGGAATTAGCCTATGATCCCCTGTGATGATAAATATAGTATTCTCATAATCTTCTCTTTGGGCATAGGCATCCATAAACTCTTTAATGGCCTCATCCGTATACAGGAGACTTCCAAATATATCTTTATGATTTAAAATCTGTTCCTTCCAAGAACTCGATTTGCCTGATGATTCTACAAGAGATTCTACATTGCTAATGTATTTTTCTTTCTCAGGGAATTGAAAAGGTTCGTGGTTAGTTAGTGTCAAAACAATATCTAATCTAGGCTTAGTCTCATCATCTAAAGATGCCAATGTTTTTTTTAAAATTTGATCATCTGGATACCCCCATGAAAAACCACCTTCATTACTTTTTGTTTTTATATACTCCGATCCATATTTATTTTCATCAATAAGCTTATCTATACCATTGTATTCTAAAAAGTTAACTTTTCTATCAAAACTGGATGGTCCTCCTGAAAAATATGAAGTTGCATATCCATTTGCTTTCAAAATGCTGATAAGTGAAAGGTGTGAAGGCGTGTCGGTAAGTTCCAAAAAGCCATTTTCACCATAAGGAAGCGATGCAAATATAGAAGGTAATGCTCCAAACGAACGCCCTGTTGTGCTTACGAAATTTTCCCAATACAGTGATTTTGAAATTAGCGTATCAAAATATGGTGTAAAGCCACTATAGCTTTTATCACCTACAAACTCACTCCCTAACCCTTCAACTACTATTACAACAATATTTGGTTTCTCTTCATTACTTTCAAAAAATGGGGTAAGCACATCTTCAGTTTGTTTTGAAGATTTTAATAAGGGATAGTCATTTCTTTCAAAAACATTATAAGCATTCATTTTGCTTTTCTCTTTTTGATATCTAACAATATCCATCGTTAAATAGGCTGTTTTATTTTGATATTCATTGGCTGATGAATCAGGCAAGATTATCTTTACACTTCCAAATACTAATATAAAACAAATTCCACCTGCTGTTAAAACGCGATGATTAACATACTTTTTAATTAGAACATAAAACAAAAATAATAGGAGTGGAAAAATGATAAATGGTAAGATATATGTAATATTAATCGATTCAGAAACTGAAACGGTACTAAATATATCATCATAAGAATACCCTAAAATATCAGCTCCAAGGTTTAATAAAGTTGTTAGACTATATTTTATCAGAGAAAATTGTATAATTACTAAAAGTGTGAAAATCACTTTTAAAACTGTCAATGCGCCTTTATTTGATAGCAAATTAATTAAAAGGAATACAGGAAATAAAACCCCTCCTATTATCAAACCACTCCAAAAGTCATTAATAAATTTGTATAAAATAACTGTTCCTAAACCAGGAGTTACTTCACCTATAGCTTTTGATGCGTATATTTCATAAGCGCTTATCACCCAAAAGGCAAAAATTAATGCCAAGATTAAATGCGCATATTTATAAATCTCTATATTTTTAAGACTAAGTTTCATATTTTCTTTAATTAATCTATTTTATGATGATGATGATGATGATAATCCGGTACGTTCCATTTCACCCCATTTTATGGTTTTATTAAAATAGTAATCTATATTTCCTCTAATGGCCGAATATAGAATTACTGGATGTAATATGAAGGGTTCAATTGCACTTAATAGTATCAATTTAAACCCGGTTCCTTTCTTTTTGTATTGATGATAAGTTAATTCTTCGGAGTATAATGCAACAATAGAAAATAAAATTGAAAATAAATAGGACAACAGAAGAAAAGACAAAGCATATTCCCATCGTACTTGTTTCAAGATTAGTAAAACCACAAAATAAATAATTCCAATCACTTCAATAAGAGGAGCCAATCTTTCAAAGATTAACCAATAGGGATAACTTATTAAGCCAAAAATTCCATATTTGGGGTTAAATCCAATTTTACGATGTTTTCTTAAAGTCTCTATAGTGCCTCTTGTCCATCTATTTCGCTGAGAAATAAAAATCTTATAACTTTCTGGAGCCTCTGTCCAACAGAGTGGGTCAGGAATATAAGAGACTTTATATTTTTCGCCTATTTCTTCCATGTGCCTTCTCATACGAACAATTATTTCCATGTCCTCACCAACCGTATTGGTGTCATACCCTCCAACTTCAATGGCTATATTTTTGTCGAATATGCCAAATGCTCCTGAAATTACCAACAACCCGTTTAATCTACTCCATGCCATTCTACCTAATAAAAAAGTTCTCAGGTATTCTAAAATTTGTGCTTGTACAAGCAAATTTTTGGGCAGGTTAACTTCTATGAGTTTCCCTCCTTTAATTTTGCATGAATTGGCAATACGAATAACTCCTCCAGTAGCAATAACCTTTGCTTCGGTTTCCTCAAGAAATGGTTTTATCATTTTTTGAAGCGCATCCTCCAATAACAAACAATCGACATCAATACAGGCAACATATTTACTTTTACTAATATTTAGTCCTAAATTTAAAGCATCAGCTTTACCTCCATTTTCTTTATCAACAACCATTAGTTTTTCAAATGCAGGATTTTTGGACTTGAATACGCCACTACGTAAAGGTTGTGTTTTAATTTTTTCATTAATAATAAACTCTATTTTTTCCAAATCGAAAGCCGTTATTAATTTTTCCAAACTATCATCCTTACTCCCGTCATTAACAATTACAACATCATAATTAACGTAATGATTTGACAATAAGGACCTCACGTTTTCAACAATATTAAGACTCTCATTATAGGCCGGAGCAATTATTGTTATAGATGGGGATATTGTAGAAGACAAGATATCCTTATAATTAACAAAGCTGTTCTTTTTTCGATATTCTATAGTCTCTCTTACTGAGATTAATGATAGTACGACATAAGATGTAATCACAGAAAATGTAAATAGAAAGAACAAATAATGAAATATTTCTAAGATTAAGTTAACTGTACTAGTATCCATAGTTATATTGTGTTTTCAAGTTGCAACATTGCTTTGCTTTTTTGATCAGCAGGTAAATTATTCAAGACTTTGTACTTATCCTCATTAATTGATTTCAATATTTTAAGTGCTAATAATTGAATTTCAAAATCTTTGTGGAAAAGGTGTTTTTCAATAAATGGTTCATCCGATGGAATCACTAATTTTTCTAACATGGTGAAGAAACTTAATTGTTCTTCTAAACTTAATTCGTTAAAGTTAGCTTTCAACATGTCTTTAGCCTCTAATCCATATAAATGTGTAAGTACTTCTATTACGCAAACCCTAATGGATTTACTTTTATGTGACAATAATTCTATCAACGTGTCATTTATTTCATACTGATTGTAAATTTGGGCCAATTTTAATCCAAATAAAACGACGGTATCATTGGTTGATTTTAACCATGGTCTAATATCACAAATTTGTTGGTCATCAAACCTTTGTAATATTTCAAGTATTTGTATTTGATCCCATTCTGATAAAGGGGTTTTTAATTCATTTAAAAAATAAAGTCCATCAAATTGAAATAGATTTACCATATACAAATGTGCCTCTTTACGCACCTCCTTATTGGAGTGGTCCATACATTTTACAACTTCATAATGACCTTCTTTAACTTCAAATCTGGACAATTCTCCAATGCTTTTTGCTTTAATACTCCACTCTGTGTTATTTATTTTTTTCAATGCATAATCTATAAGTCCTGTTTCGATATATAATACTTTGATAGAATCGGACATTTCACCAGAAACCTCCTCCATTAATTTATATAATATTGAAATGATTATTTTCCGTTTAGATTTTACTAATGCCTCTTTTCTTAATTTTGAAATTATTGATTGTTGTATTGGACTTAAGTCTTTTATAGTATCATCCAGTTCGTCTTGAATAGCTGGTTCAACTTCTATTTGTTCCAACCATTCATTAAACGAATTTTTCTCAACTTCATTTTCAATATGATCATCGGCATATAAAAATTCAACGAGCATAACTTCGTATTCGCTTTTAAATTTTAAAATATCTGCATGTTTTTTACGTTGATATCTTCTTATTCCTTTTAAATATATTGTTAAACCAATAATCAAAATAACAGACAACGTAATTAGGGCTCCAATCAACTTAATTAAGAAGGGGAGCTCTCGATAATAATCAATAAGATATTGATAGGTTGTCATTTGCTTTGGGGGCTTGGTATTATTATGCTAAAAGACGGTTAACTCTTATAACTAATTCATTAGGACTAAATGGCTTACCCATAAAATCATTGGCACCTAGGCTAAATGCCTTTAACACCATTTCTTCTTGACCAGCAGAAGAAAAAACAATAATTGGCACTTGCGTTTCCAATTTGTTTCTCACGTGACTAATCACTTCAAGACCACTAATGAATGGCATCATAATATCAGTTAAAATTAAATCGGGACTATGGTTTTCAATGAGTTCAATTGCCATTTTACCATCTTTGGCCATAAGTAATTCATGTCCTTCTCTTTCTAATCTAAACTTTAATAATAGTGAAAGCGTTGAGTTGTCTTCTGCTAAAACAATCTTGCATTTGTTCATGGAATATTAATTTAGTTCTAGGGCGTTTTATAGTGGTTTTCATTGTTTGTTCGTTCAATTAATAAACATTTACAACTTAAACACGGGGCAATATATGAAATTAATCTCGGTAAACTGTATAAAATACCCGATAAAGTGTAATTCGACTGATTTTTTATCGTTTAAACTTTAAATTTTATCGATGAAATGCACAAAACGTTGTGATGAATATTTAGAACTTCAAGAATTCCAAAGAAAATTATTTCATAAATGACTGCAAATAAGTGCATTACAAAATTAAAGGAAAGAGAAAATTTAATAAAGTTTTTAAGCACTCCATAAATTAATAGCTCACATTTTTTTTAAGGATAACTCTCACAAAAACAAGCGAAAACCGCTTCTTTTGGTAAAATCAGGAGATTTGAAGTAATATCCCCTATTCTCACAACTGATTTATATGTCCGAAAAAGGTTGGTAATTAACTAAGTCGTGATAATTGTAATGAGCTTCTCACATACAATTATGGCAATTGGGAAGTTTGAAAAATAAAAGGTATAGAAATTTACCTCTATGCCTTTATTCAATACTATGTTTTAATAACGATTATGTTTGAAATTACTCAATCTAATCCTTAATGATCTTTCTTGTTCCGCGGATTACACTATCCTGAATAATATTTGAAAAACACAGCCCTATAATGCAATAGGTCTAAATCCTGATAGTAATAGCAATTTATTTTGTAGTCAATAAATCGGCTTTTTGATCTGGCTTTTTAATATAGGATCTCGATTTTCGATTTTCCATATGCTCAAGTTCTGCTTCACCGAATGTTGTTGGGTCTCCTTTAAACATCACTCTCCATATCTTACCTTTTCTTGATTCTGACATGTATAACGATCCGTCTGGTCCTTCAGATAAGCCCATGGGTCTGTATTTGGCATCTTTCATAACAGTAATTACATCTACTCCGGCAAAACCATCAGCAAAGACTTCCCATTTCCCAGTTGGTTTTCCATTTTCAAATGGGATGAATGCTACAATATATCCTGCTTGAGGGTAGGGTGCGCGATTTGTTGAACCATGAAAAGCAATAAATGCTCCTTTTTTATAACGTTCAGGAAATTGATCTCCTTTATAAAATAACATATCATTTGGCGCCCAATGTGCAGGTAGTCCCATTAACGGATTTGCATAATCCTTGGCTTCTTTGATCCCATTACCTCCATATTCTGGCGCTAACATTCTTTTGTTTTTAAAATGATCGTAATAGGTATATGGCCAACCAAAATCATCACCTTCTTTTATTTTCATAAATTCTTCTGCAGGTAAAATTGCGTTTTGCCATTTACTAAAATATTGCGGTGCATGATTGTGCAAAAAATCTCTTCCGTGGTTTACTGCATACAGGCTATTATCTTCATCATTCCAGCTAAGACCCACTATACTTCTAAGTCCGGTTGCAAACCTTACACCATCCTTTTGTGTTTGATTCAGTTTGCCTTCATCAAATTTCCATATCCCTCCTAAAATATTTAGTTGAGAACAGGGATACTCTCCTTTTACAATTGCATTGGCATCCCCGTTATTTAACGTGAGATCTTCACAAGCATTTGTTGGTGCACTAAACGTGACATACATTCCGCCTTGATTATCAAAAGCTAAAGACTTGGCATTATGCCATCGAATAGGAAATTTATCTACTACAATTACTTCTGGTTTGCCTTCGGGAATCAATTTCTTAGGTGTCAATTTTTGTCTATACACCACTAGCTCTGAACTGAAATATAAATAACCATTATGAATTCTCATTTCGGTAGCAAACCTTCCATCATTAGGGTAGTCTCCAAAACGCTCAAAAATATCGGCTTTACCGTCATTGTCAGTATCTCTTAGGGCCATATTACCTTTGTCTCCTGTATCAATCCGCAATTTTATATAAATGTCACCATTGTCATTTACAACCAAATGTCTAGCCGGCCCAACACTATCTGCTACCACCAATGCTCCAAATCCCTCAGGCAAAACCAGTCCGCCATTATCTTTGTCAGATTCTGGCATTTTATTTACATCTATCAAAGGAATCTCTACGACTTTTGTTTGTTGAACATCCGATGATTTTTTCTCCTCACAGCTCACTAAAAAAACAATTACAATTAGCTGTAGACTATATTTAATACGCATTGATTTCACTTTAGAGTTTATGCAAATATCTTTTAATTTTTAACACCGCTAACAAATAAGCTCTTCATTTTTCCAAATAGCCAACTCAAAACGTTTATATACAGTTGTGTATTGCTATAAAATGTCCTAAAAATGAGACCCTTTTTATTTTATAGAATCGGCAATTTTCAACTTAAAAGATTACTTTTGACTCGTAAATAATTAACCCGAGTATTCCCTAATTATCAAATTTAAGCATTTATGAAATCCCTGTTTTTTATCATTCTTACATTTTTTTTTATTGTTCAAACAAATGCTCAAAACAGCACTGGAAAAGTCATTGACAGCGAAAATTCATTAGAACTTTCAAACGTTACTATTAGCAATGCTAATCATACTTTTGTGACAACAACTACTGTTAACGGGTTCTTTTCTCTCCCCAAAAAAGACACTTACCTATTTTCGAAGGACGGGTATGTTTCAAAAACAATTTACATTCTAGAAGACACTTATACTCTAATTGAACTCGTTGCTATTCCTGAAAACTTAAATGAAATTATCATCACTTCAAATAATTTTCAAAGTAAATTAAAAGTGCTTCCTTCGGCAATTTCAGTTTTAACTGCAACTGATATTGCGTCTAATAATATGATAAATATTGCGCCTATTTTGAATACTATCCCGGGTGTTTTTATGCATAATGGAACCCTAACCACCAATAGAATCACCATGCGTGGTATTGGGTCTCGTAACCTTTTTGGAACCAGTAAAATTAGGGCTTATTATCAAGATATCCCCCTTACAAATGGTTCTGGAGCTTCAACTATTGAAGATATTGAAATGCATACTTTAGGCCGTATTGAAGTTTTAAAAGGGCCTTCTTCAAGTACATATGGTGCTGGTTTGGGCGGCACAATACAATTGATCCCGAATAAAGGGTCTTTTAATAAAACATCAATTAATAGTGGTTATACCTTTGGTTCGTATGGATTACAGAAGTATCTATTACAAGCAAATTTTGGCAATTTAAAAAATAGCACAAACATCACCTATTCTAATACTCATAGTGATGGTTATAGAGCAAATAACGAAACTGATAGACAAACTTTTACCGTAGCATCCAATCATTTTTTAGGAGATTCTGATAAGCTCACATTTATTGGAAATTATATTGATTTAAAAGCATACATTCCAAGTTCGATCAATGAAGATGATTATTTAAACGACCCTACTTCAGCCGCATTTACCTGGGGTCGTGCAAAAGGTTATGAGGATTACAAAAAGGGATTATTTGGATTGTCATGGGAACACAATTACAACTCAAAAACAAAACAATACACCAGTATATTCACATCCTTTTTAGATGCTTATGAACCAAGACCCTTCAATATTTTAAAAGAAAAAACAAAAGGCATAGGAATGCGATCACGAATTGTATCTGAAGCTACTGTATTTAACAATTCATTGGAATGGACGCTTGGGGCTGAAGTTTTTAAAGATAATAACACGTATCAAACCTATGAAAATTTGTATCGGGACTTCCCCGCTGAAGTTGGAAGTGTAGCAGGTGACCAGTTGAGTAATTTTAAAGAAAAACGAAAGTATCTCAATTTGTTCTTTGATTCAAAATATAAGATTACAGAAAAAACAAATTTCACTTTGGGCTTAAATTTTAATGCCACTTCATATACCTTAGATGATGATTTTACAGGTGATGGTAAGGATTATTCGGGAGATTATGATTTTGGAGGTATCCTTTCTCCAAAGTTTGGATTAACACATCAGGTTTCTAAAAACACCATGTTATATACCACTGTAAGCCATGGATTCTCTCCCCCTTCATTGGAAGAAACATTATTGCCAGATGGATTAATAAATACCGATATAAAACCTGAAAGTGGCTGGAATTATGAAATTGGAAGTCGGGGTGATTTATTTAATAATAAACTTCATTTTAATATTGCAATTTATAAAATGGATGTTAAAAATTTATTAGTTGCAAGACGAACCGCAAGTGATGAATTTATTGGTGTTAATGCTGGAAAAACACAATATAATGGCATTGAAATCGCGCTAAATTACCAATTACTAGAGACCGAAAAATTGAGAATTTATCACACGAATGCTTTCGCTTACAACGATTTTAAATTCAAGAAATTTGTTGACGATAGTGATGAATATTCTGGAAATGACTTGACTGGTGTTCCAAACTTTACATTTAATTCAAACCTCAACATTGAAACCAGTTTAGGCTTCTATGCGCTCTTGAATTATAATACTATTGGACAAATCCCAATGCGTGATGACAATTCGGTTTACTCCGACGCTTATCAATTAGTAAACACAAAATTTGGTTTTAGATCTACCAATAGTAATAAGTTTCAATTTGATCTATATGTAGGTGTCAATAATATTTTTGATGAAAAATATGCTTCCATGTTACTTATTAACGCAGGTAGTTTTGGCGGAAATGCACCAAGATATTACTATCCTGGTGCCCCATCAAATTATTATGCTGGTGCAAATTTGAAATTTGTTTTTTAAATTCAGTTTTTTACTTTTTTTCTATATATTTTTATTAAAGGAATATCCCAACTTAAGCGTAGCATTGTACGAACAGAATTTGAGCTGGTCTCAATATCTTCCACTGTAACTTTTCTTAATTCGGGAGTATACTGAACTCCAAATGCAAGGGTGATTGGAGAGTTTCTAAATCCATAGTTAAAGGAAATTCCCGGGGAAAATATTTGTTTAAAAGTTATTTCTTGTGGAAGTTCGTTTTCTGAATCATTCAACCTATAATTGAATACAGCACCAAGATCAGCAAAAGACACAAATATACCCCAGGCATTACCAGAGAGGTATTTAACCTTTCCATTTTTCTTTACATATGGATATAATGCTTTATTTCCTTTCTTAGCTTTGCGCGACCCCCACATAAACTCCAAACCAATTGGAGCAGTAATTCCAATGTTTGTCTCAGACCTATCATTTTCAGATAATCTTTCTATACCTCCATAGACACCAGGGTGTGCGCTAATTGATAAACTAAACAAACTATTTCGTTTGTCTAAAAACGAGAATTTTGTCACGTTCTTTTTAATAGCATCTTTTACATCATCTGAATTATCTGCCGTAACTATGTCTACCATAAATCCGCCATACTTACTAATGGCCTGTGTCACTTTAATAATCTCGGCTTGAGATTTTCCACCAGCAAGTAATACCTTATCTGTGATATATAAACTATTTGTGACGATATAGCCATAATTTTTATTGTGTATTGATTTGTATAAATCAATCATTTTACCCATAAACTCCAGCACATCAATGTCATCCTCAACATGATTTGATGTACTAAACGTCCCAAGTTTAAAGGAATTTTCTTCTTTACTATTTACAAGTTTTAAAAGCTTTAAAGTGTTCTCCATGATGTCTACATAATCACTCGCTGTAACATTTTTTGCTTTCGATTGAATATTTTCAATGGTGTTTAATACTCCCACGATTGGATATATGGTGTTTCTAAAAAAATCTTGAGCCTTAGTTGTGTCAATCTTTAAAACCTCTTTGAAATAATTTTTGTCTTGATTATAAATTAATGCCACAAAATAATTGACTTTTTTAGGGCTATCTAATTCTTTCAAATCTGAAAAACGAAGCCAGATATTTTTAAATTGCTCATTAAGTATAATATTAAAATCATTGGGCTCTTTTTGCTTCTTTCTACGCTGTAAATTTTGTTGTATAATGTTTAACCCGTGTACCACATTATAATAGTTTTGAAATCCAGAGTCTGAATGATTTTTATATTTGCTATCTAGATAGTCTAAAATTTCAACTGGGTGGTAACCATTTATCAATTTATCAGATAAAGACAATGTAAAGTCAAAGGGATAATAAACTTTCTTGGCCTTCAGCTTGGCTAATAATTTCGGGTTAGCATTTATATAATTACCTAAATTTTCCAATATATTTTTAAGATCTACTTCAAAGGCATCTTTAAAATCATTACCCAAAGAGCGATAATTAAATACATCTGCAGTATTAAGAAAGTCATATGTTTTAGGTAATAATTCCCTCAATTCTTCAATACTGTCAAGCCTTTTTCTAAACTTTTCTATATATAACGTTGTTATATCTTCCTTAAATCGCTCGGCCAAAAACTTAGCCGTTCCATCGATAATTGCTGATTGCGCTGAAGTAGGAATCGAAAAAAGGCTGGAACCAGTAGAAGATAAAGATTGCTCTCCAAGAATCGCCAATGTGGAACTAAAGCCAATTCTACCAAATTCATCAAAAATAATATTTTCTCTTATGCTATTTAGATTTTCCTCATTCAAAGGATTATCAAAGGGGTTGCTAATAAATAAATCATAATTGTTTTTATCCTTTAATATAAAGTTATTACTATTATTTATTCGCTCTTCAAGAAAATCAATCTTTAACGCATCATAATAGGCGTTTTGGGCGTCCCCAGAATAAGAAATAAGCACAAAAAAGATCAATGAGTATAAGTAGAAAGCTCGTGTTTTCATGTTTTTAAATTTAAGTTGTTTTATTGAGTAATTGATATATGTAAATGTTCAATAACATCTGTAAGATGTTGGGCAAGACTAAACTCCATATTGGCCTTTACAGCACCATTTTCTCCTGCAAAAAGAAGTCCTATACCTTTATTAGATTTAGGGTCAAACCATATTGCTCCTGAGTCACCATTATCAGAAATTTGAATGTCATTCGTGTTTTGATCATCAAGAGGAACTAATCTAAAGCCCATAATCCCTTTTCGAAGATGTGATGTGCTTTTAAAATAAACACCAATGCCATCTACGATAGCCGTAGTTAATCCTGTTGTTCTTCCAGACTTGGTTAATACATCCCCTATTTGCACATGTTGGGCTCCATTAATAGTTATATTCGTTTCAAATTGTTTCCGAATATAGTTTCTGTTGGTATTTAACGTGGCTATTGATGCGTCACCGAGTGGGTCTGAACGTAATTTATTTGCAATGCCATCCATAAAAAACCGCCCTCTATCTATACCTACTCCCGGTTGAGATACAATGGAACCGACCCTCCCTTTGACAACATGTTCTGCTGTAAGCAAACATGGTTTGTTCTGATTTAATTTATCAAAACAGATTAAACCGAGTGTTCCAGATTCAAAAGTTCCAATACTAGTCCCGGGCTGTACAATTTGAAATCGTGTTCTACGTTCTGATAGTATTGGCAATACCCGTCTACGAATTTGATTACCAAAATTTGTATAATCCATGAACGTGATCAAATTATTTGTCGAAGTATAACCACTATTAATACTTAAATGCACTCTAACACAAAGTGCTGATTGTCTTCGTTTTGCCTTATAACGATTCCCTATATCTATCCCAAATACATTTGAATCGTTTTGGTATGCATTAACAGCGAAGAAATACGCGTCAAGAAGTTTATTTGGAAAATTAAATTTCTGCATATCTGGATCATTTTATAATAAGATCAGCCTTTTTAATTGTAATAATCACATCTAAAGGAGGCTCATTTTCTAATATCTGAATTTGATTTTCGGCATAATATCTGGTTTCATCAATAACTAAGTCAGCCTCTATTGAATAATTGCCATTAGGAACATTTATAAATGAAAACACTCCGTTTTTGTCTGAGTTAATCACACTGACATAATCTGATTCAACACCTGTTATTCTAATTGCGATATATTCATTATGTTGTGCCTTAATATCATCTGAGACCTGATCAATAATTACAGTTCCTTTAATTTCATTTATCTCTAATGTTGTAGGTTCTATGTCATCTTTTCCGGTTGGAAGAATTAAATCTTTAACCTTGCCTAATAAAAGAATTGTTCGCCGTGTGAAGAAACCTAAAATAAAAGCGAGTACAATGACACTTTTACCCACGCCATCAATCACTATAGCGCCTTCATTAATAAGCCCATTAATTGACAAATAGATAATTATAGCACTAAACGGGGTGTAAAATATTTTACCAATATGCTCAGGGATCCTTTTCTTATCAAATTTTGTAGCTTTAGTGACACTGAACATCAAATTGGCCATTAAACCAAAAAGTGACCAAAACACTATTTCCAAAAATATTTTTGCCCCTGATAGCCAAAAAAATGAACTCACCTTAAATGAATAAGTTGGTAATATTGTTATTAGATGTTTTATTTTATAGGTAGCAACCAAATTCCAGACTGTGCTATCCTCCGATTCGGGTAATATATTTTCCAGATAATGAATGACTAATTTTTCAGTAGATCTTTTATTAAAATGCTCATACTTCCAAATACTATCAGTAACCATGATGGAGTCTTTAGGATTATTTTTCAATGCAATTAATTGTAACTCCAAGTCTTTTATTTTAGCCTTATGAATACTATCATTTAACGTGTTGTATGCTATTGAAGACTTCTCTGCTGTAATTATCGAGTTAATTGTTTCTAACTGATCTGGATTCAAATACAAATCTTCTTGTCCTTTAATGAATATATGTAATGACAAATAGACTCCAATAAGTATAATAGATGAAATTGATGCCCAGATTAACCACACTGTTTTTGGTTGTTTTCTTGTTTTCATAACTCTATTTCTTTAATAATAGATTCTGTTTTCATTTAAAGCTTTTCCTTAGTATTTCACTATAACAACGGTTAGCCTATCTCGATATAATTTAATTTGTTTGAAAGCGTACCATAGGTTCTATTAAGCAATACTTCAAGTGTTTTTTAGGAGGCTTAATAAAGTTGTTAAATATTGAATGTGCGAACCCAATAGCGATTTCAACGGTTGTTACTGAAAGTGACATAACGAATTCTATATTTATTGCTTACTCTAAAACCGGATTTTCAGCTAATTCCGTAATTCTGTTTACTATTTGAAATTGTCTAAACAATATTAATTAGATCAAACAGTCGCTATGATTAGTCAAGGTCTAAAAAAGCTATTATCAGAATTTCAATAGACCTGTAAATCCTCAGGGAGAGTTCCTCTTTACTATGAGGGAAATATTAAACAATAAAATTATCTGTTTAAAAGATTTAAGTCAATACCCAACGTTGGGTATTTTATAACGTAGATGTAGATACTGCGATAATGGTCACAAATGGTATTAGCACTAAAATGTATCATTTAATGAAACCCATAGCGTTCAAACATCTTTCCTTTCACCAACCAGGCTGTCCCAAAGAAAACAAGTGAAACGCATTCAAGGATGAAAACGTCATAGGGTGTCCATTCTAAATTGAAAATAAATTTAATTCCCAGGATCACCAAAGGAAGCCAAACCATTATCGCACAAAACTTATAAAACACCCTCATTTTAGCAGTGGTCCTTCCTTTTGTAAATCGAGAGAAAGACATATATCCCATGAGTCCTAAGAATATAGCGGCGCAGCTAAGATGAATAAAACTCAAAGTGCTATTATTGTGAATATATTGAGTTGTCAATCCCGCACCATCACAGAAATATGAGAGTTCATCTGTAATTAATATCGGTAATTCAGATAAACTACAATATGCCGTTGGAATCAAGGCAGTTAAAATCGCGCCAATACCTCCAATAGTGGTCACCCAACCATCAGATATTTTATCAGATTCATCAATTCGTCCGGGATAGAATATTAAAAAAATCCCAAACGCAAACATGAACCCTGTAAAGAATACGCTTGAGCTTGAATAATAGAAATGGCTAATGGATGATTTGAATTCGAATCCATTGAAAACCAAAATCAATAATGGCAACAAAAGTCCTAAAACACCCAAGCATCGTCTTAATGCTAAATAAGAAATACTAGAATTACGAATATTTATGGTGTCTTGAGTGGTCATAACTGAACGTATTAATTTTTCTTTTCTTGAAAACTTTATTTAAGTTATTATAAACAATGATAGTTGTTTTTGAAAAACAAGTCAATACCCAAGCTTGGGTATTTTAAGAATGCTAATTGAGGTCCATTCCTTTAAATTCAAGATAAGAAGAAAACGGTAAATTTTTATGAATCTCAAGAAAGGCCAACTACATTATATAAGAAGATTATATTATTTAGCCCTCCTAGTCTTAAAAACATGAGAGGGCTAAATAAAGTGAACTGTGGCTGATAAATACGTCAGGTCTCAACTTGGTTCAGTACAAGTAAACTAATCGCAGAATATCTTTAGGTGAATAATCGTATTTCAAACATTTAATCATTTAATTGCTCTACATCTAGCAGCATCTTATCCAACTGATTTCTATCAAACCATTTACCCTTTAACATGACCCCATCTATGGTCTGGGTATTGCTTATATCATCTAAAGGATTCTTATTAAGTAATACCAAGTTGGCATTTTTACCCTCTGAGACTGTTCCTTCAAAGGCGATGGTGTTTAAGTAACGTGCGGGGGTGACCGTACTTGCTCGTAAAGCTTCATAAGGTGTTAAGCCCGCTTCGGTCAACAATTGTAATTCATCATGCAGCGAAAATCCTACGATCACCATTCCAAATGTGTCACTTCCGGTCAATAACGGAACTCCATGGTCTGACAAAATTCGGGTAAACTTCTTCATCCAGGTTAAGTAATCACGAAATAGTTTTGGAGTTGGTACCCCATCAAATTCACGGGATTTTAATTTTCGATATGGATTTTCTTCTGTCAGCCACTCAGGTCTTTCTGCAGGTGTAAGATATTTTACCAATGCACTCTTTTGTTGCATGGCAAATTTTTCGTCATCCATACTTTGAGTGATATAATCAAAAACCACTAGAGTTGGTGCTACATAAACACCGCTTATTTTGGCCTGTTCCGCTACACTATTTAATTTAATTATATCATTATTTAAATACGAATAATTTTCATCACCGTTAAATATATATATGAAATCCTCAACATGCTCAATAGATTTCATTCGAAATGAATATTCTAAAGGAAGTTTGCGCTGAGCATGTCCAATTACATCAATACCATTTATATAGGCTTCTTCTAATAATTTTAAATAAATATCTTTTGGTAAATTATCAGCAAGTTTTATAAAATCATATCCTTTTTCTTTGTGGAGTGCAATAATCTCATTAACCTTTTTGAAGGATTGAAGATCTTCTAACTTTATGTAAGGTCCGGCGGTGTAATAATTTGGTCCCATAATTTCACCTGAACTTATTTGGTTTTTTACGGCAGCGTGATCTACTTTCTGCCAACGATATGCAGCCATATTTCGAGTGGTAGTAATTCCATTGGCGATTAGTAATTTAAACTCGGATTCTATATCACGCTCCTCATTGCGATAATGATAATGCATTTCTGATAGCCCTGGGATTAAATATTTATTGGAACCATCAACAGTTAAAGTTGCTTTATATTGAGTCTTTTTAGATTGATGTGAGATGCTTACAATTTTACCGTTAGCAACAACTACACGTTGATTTTTGAGCACAATCTCTTCATTCATTGGAATCACATTGACATTCTCAATAATTGTGACATTAGCCTCTTTTTTATTTAGCCATGAGTTTCTCAAGTTTTGCTGTGACGATGTTGGGCTGTTAACTGGTTTTATGGCGTCGTCTTCCAAAACAAGACCCACCTTATCAAAATATTCTTGATAGTGTATGGGACTCGATCCTTCTACATGTGTTTTTAAAAACTTGCCAACAGATGGGTAGGTCATGGCCGTGATTTCATCAATTAATAAATCATCTTGAAAAGGAATATTTTTGCCATATTTTTCTGAAAGTTCTTTCATTAATGAGAGCATACTTCTTTGACCATCACTTTCTTCCCTCATCAAAAGATCAATACACATCGCTACTAAAGCCCCTTTTTGGTATACGTTGGGGTAGTTACTACTATAGGGAGTACCAAGTATTTTTTCGCTCATTTCGGTAAAACTCATTTGGTCGTCATAACCTTTTGAGGCTTTAACTTTATCCAAAAGAATTCCATAAAATGCTTCAGGACTTATAAGCTCTTGATCTACTTGAAATAATCTGGCAAAGTATTCGGTGACCCCTTCATACATCCATAGGTGTTTAGAGAATGTGGGCTGATTATAATCAAAATAATGCACATCTTGTGAGTGTACATTCAGAGGAGTTACAATATGAAAAAACTCATGAGCGACCATATCAAACATGACCCTGTCTAGTTTTTCTTTAGACCAAGTTTCAGGCATTACTACCATAGTTGATGTGTGATGTTCCAAGGCGCCATATCCTCCTGGAGAGTCTTCTTTATTGTTAGATAAATACAGGTAGATATCATATCTAGATGTGCTGGTCATGTCTCCGAGGTAGGCTTTCTGAGCTTGCATCATTTTAACCATTGTTTCCTTAATATCTTTGGCCGTATATTTCTTGCTTTGTGAATAAACGCTCAAAACAATTTTAATGCCGTCAACATCAAATTCTTCAATGTCCAAATTGCCATACATCATTGGATTATCGGTAATATCAAAATACCGTTTGGCAACATAGCTATTCACGATTTTTGTACCATCTCCACTTAATTTTGAGTCAACCATTTCGAGGGCAGAGGAATGCTTAAAATTACTTGGAGCGGTTACACTTAATTGATATTCATTAGTTTTAAGTGTGTCGAAATACCCAATAAAGCCATGAAGGTTTAGTACATAATTTTCTGGCTCGATGTTGGTGCCATGTGGGGATAGCGGTACCTCAAAATCACTTGTTTTTTCTATATCGTAGGTGTCATTTACCAAATAGGTAATACGATCTAAGTTTTGAGCATTACTGATTGTCCAAGAATTGATGTCTTGTTTTGATACCTGCATTTCTTTACCCTTATAATCGAAGGCCTTAAAGTCCTCCACATAACGACCAAAGTCACTCACCGAATAAGTGCCTTGCACAATTCTTGGCAACCTATAGGTAACTGTTTCTGTAGTAATTCTGCCTGTGTTTATAACAATTGGCAGTTTATCATCAACGACCTTTGTTAAATCTAATGACGTTTTAATTGGGGAGTCCACTGCTAGTGACACAACAGTCCTTGAGGATGTACAGCTTACTATTAAAAGTGCAATGACAAATAAACCAATAATTTTTTTGTGAATGTTTCTCTGGAAATTAGCTGAGTGTTTTTTTGATTTACTCATGATTTTAATATTTAATATTTTTATTACTGATACAAATTTGCGGCAATTTTCGAGCTTAAAAGTTGTCATATATCAACGCTTTAAGTTTTTTTGAAATTCATGAACATCTGAATTTGTTGATGTGTTCCATAGATCGTATCGATGAATCTATTGGCCTGCACAAAGATTATGCTTAATTCTCCAATTATATGATTTATACCTCCGTTTTGAGTCTCAATGCACGCAATGACACTAATTAATAGCTGTTTTCTTGTATACGGATGGGGAGATCCCGGTTTCATTTTTAAATATTCTGTAAAAACTGCTTTTTGAGTTAAAACCACAATTAAAGCCAATTCCTGCTACCGAATATTTATCAAATATAGTTGAGGTTAATTTGTCTTTGGCCTCAATAATTCTATACCTGTTTATAAAATCGTAAAATGAAGTATGCATATTTTCATTTAACAACATAGAAAGTTTTCTTTCAGAAATATCCATCTTCTCACTCAAATGTCTTAAGGTCAATTCAGGAAATAAATATGGTTTATCTTCCTTCATGAGCAATTCCAATTTCATCTTTAAATTATCGAATTCTTGTTGTGCTTTGACGCTAATGTTTTGTTTTGTTTTGTTTTCAGTAACTAAAAAATCGGGTAGGAATATGGTAGACTGAGTCAAACCATAATAACCCAGATATACCATGGCTACTATCAAAAAAATCACGGTTATAAACCCGTCCCAACTGGCAATATATCCAAATATTATTTTGCTGAATACCAAAACAAGATCAACTAGTACTACCATTAGAAAACTCCATAAAAATTTCTTGAGCCAAGTAAAATCCTTCTCACTCATAAAGGAGTACTGATGCTTCAACGTTTCATTGATGCGATAAAATAACCTTAGTGACACATACATATAACATATACTATATGCATCATGTACTAATCCTTGATTAAAGTAAAGATCAACGTAAGTTATATAACCAAAGATATTGGGTTCACTAAAATAATTGGCAATTACAGGTAGGATGTAAAGCACTAGGTATATAACAAAAGGAATAAAGTGAAATAGCTGTTTTTTTATAAAATTTTTGTTCGTTAAAAAAATGGATTTTATATAAATGTAGATTAACGGAGCCAACAACAACCTTGCGCCATTTTGGAAAATATAGGTGAATATATTCAGCAACTCTAAATCATGGAGTTTGGCATAAAAATGAATAATTGTAATTAAAATAAAGGCCCAAAACACAATAAGAATTTTTTGTGGAAGGGCTTTGTTTTTCACCCTTATCAATCCTAGTATTACAATGATGTTCAATACCAATCCTGTTATTATAATAAAGTCGACTGCTAATTTCATAAAAGATTAATATAACTTAAATCCTGGTAAAAATACACTTTTTACAATCGAATTGTTTTTATATGCTATTGCAAATTTGAATGACGATATCACAAAATAAGTCCATAGTAGTAGAGACTTATAATACGTGTGGTCCCAAACTTTGATAAACACCATACATCGCTTCTTTGTCAAAAAATTGTAATCAAGGAATGCCGTAAATAGGCTCTTTTTATTGTGTAAATTACATATATTTAACTGTGTTTTATAATTGAGAGAAGCACGATTGGGGGTATACAACATTGTTGTAGGTACTGACGGCGGTAAGATGACGGCAAGATGACGGCATTAGTGAGGAATAGATGTATGTATTTTTGCTGAGAACAATAAATTTAATTAAAATGAACCCAAAAAATTTAGCAAAAAAGTTAAAAGAATTAAGAGCTCTCAGGGGTATGTCTCAGGAGTTTTTGGCTGAGGAATCACGTGTTGGTTTAAGAACGATTCAAAGAATTGAAAATGAAGAATCAGAACCCACAGGAGAAACTATTAAAAGGTTAGCGACTGCCTTAGGTGTTGAAATTATCGAATTAGTCGACTCAAATTTGATAAATAAGACCAATGATTTAAGCGCCGCTCTTATATTTTTTAAAAGAAAACTTTCAAAAACTATTGAAAAATCCGAATCACGAACTTTTAATAAGTTTATTACTGTTCTTACTAATCTAAAAAACAAGGATTTAACACCAGAGCAGTTAAATGCAATTGAAAGTTATATTCAGTACTTAGAACTTGAAAAAATACCCTCCTACAGTAATGATCTATTTAAACAAAAATTAAGAAGATTCAAAAAGTTCCTAAAAACCAAATTACGCTTTGTGCCAAATAACCATTACACTGGTTTAGGGTTGTATTTCGCAATTCCCTTTGCGATTGGCTTTATTGTATCTACAAATAAAATAGACATAAGTATCAAAATCGCCGTCACCTTAGCTGCAATTTCCCTAATAGCTATCTGTGTAATTCTGGATTTAAGAATTAAAAGATCAGGGCGTTCATTAGGTTTCTAAAGAAAGACTAACTCCAACAATACATATAACAAATTACTTAAATGAGTGCTAAATTAACAGTTGGCATTATTTTGCCTGCTTAATTTTACTCTCGAAAATTTCTTGTGTTCATAACGCGCTATTCCTATCCAAACGGTTATGCTTCATTAGTACTAAAACTTAAAAATTATGAAAAAATATCTATTCCTCTTATTTGGTCTCTTCCTAATTCCAAATGAATCCGTTTCCCAATCTAATCAAACAGAGCGTAGGTTTGATTTTAAAGAAATAAAAAAAACACTCACGGCTGAAATCAGCAAAGTGCTCAAGGAAACTGGTATACCCTCCATTTCATTAGCTTTAATTAAAGGAGATACCATTGTTTGGTCAGAGGCCTTTGGATATGTAAATGTAAAGAAACAAGTTCCTGCAACCAAAGCGACAATCTATAACACAGGTTCAAATTTTAAATTTGTTACCGCAACAGCCATAATGCAATTAGCAGAGGCTGGCAAATTGGACATCGATGATCCTATAAACGGGTATCTAGGAGAATTCGCTATTAATGATCTTTCAAGTGATGGAACACCGGTTACTTTTCGTCATTTGTTAAGTCACCATTCGGGATTGAAAGGACCATTTGAAATTATTCCAATTTGGGAAAGAAAACTGCCTAGAACATTGGAAGAACTAACTTTTGAAATAACCAGTGAAGAACCTCCTGGGAAAAATTTCAAATATTGCAATCATTGTTATGGTCTCGCAGGTCTGTTAATTGAAAAAGTGTCCAAAATGTCCTATCAAGACTATATTGTTAAGCGCATCCTAAAACCACTTAAAATTGAATCTGAAGGTCCTGTTGATCCTAGTCCAAGAATGGTAGAAGAACTAGCATTGCCATATAAATTAGAAAACAATAAATCTTTGCCTGAGTATCAATCTCGCTTTGATTTATTTCCTGCTGGCGATATATATTTAACACCTACTGAGATGGCTCATTTTTATATAGCACAATTAAATCAAGGTGTTTATGAAGGTCAATCTATTTTGAATTCCACATCGATAGATGAGATGCAGGAAGCACAATTTGGAAGTTCCTATGGGCTTGGAATAGGCGTCATTAATAATGGTAATGAAAATTATTTACAACATGCTGGCGAGGTGCCAGGCTTCTCAACATTTTTTGTGTCAGAAAAAAACTCAAAGAGGGGGGTATACATTGCCGCAAACGCTGGAGGTACTCATAAAGTTTTAGGTATAATTGCAAACCTTGCTTTGAAACTCTTAAACGGTGATAAGCAAATTAAGCCCTTGGCTTCATTATCCAAAAAGGAATATAAAGAAATCCAACTCAGCGCAGAAGTGCTTAAAAAATATATAGGCAAATACCAAATAGCCCCTGAGTTTTTCATTAATATAACACAAGATGGTGAACAGTTATATGGTCAAGCCACAGGACAAAATAAGTTTGAATTATTTGCCTACGGAAAAGATAAATTTTTCCTTAAAGCAGTTTATGCTCAAGTACATTTCAATGCTGAAAACAGTAATATAACTGGCCTAACTTTTTTTCAAAATGGTAAAACAGAAGGCATAAAAATTGAATGACAATATTACAAAAGAAGTCAATAGTAGAGGGTTTCCTCCTTTACTTACAGTATTAAATAAACGCTATCAATTTTTTATTAATGGCCATCTTTCCTTCTCAAATAAACTGGCTACAAATTCAGTGAAAGTGAACTATAAAAAAGGGCTACAAAAAAGAATTAAACTTGTTTATAATATTAAATGTTTTCGATTTGTATCTAACCAATAAAGAATCAAAAATGAAATGGAAGGAACAAGAAATAAAGCGGAAATCCCTGTCGCTAAAACACTGGACCCTTCAAAGACATCACGATATGAAAATGTTGCAATCAGAACCGCAAGAAGATATATTCCTTGAGCAACTGTGTAAATATAAAGCCCCATAATCTTTTTGTTTATCATGAAGATAGCCGCTATTAATGTCCCAATATTAGTAAGGATATAAATCCACCCTCTAATATAATTGTTATTCCCGTCAAAGCTCGAAACCATTTCGTATAACCATCCTCGAGCGACCCCAAATAAGGAACCGACTATTGTAAATGCACATAATATGAGCAAAAAATAAGCCGTCCCATTAGATTTTACTTCAGGTATTACAATTCTTTGGTCTGTACCACAAACTTGACAAAAATTACTACCGGCTTCAACTTCTACATTACAATTATTACATTTCATATTATATATTTTGATTTTAAATATATGAAGAATTTAATCATAGCGTTTTAGTTAGTGTTTTTAAAGATACAGAATTACTAACTAAGTTGATTTTGAACACAAAACATTAAACCAGTATTTTAAAATTACTGGTTTAATGTTTTACAAATTAATGAATACAAGCGATTGCATTATTAGTATGCATCCCTTTGTATGGGTTAAAATTATTAGGTAAATAATCATTCGTGTCAAAATTAAATTCTACTTCTTCATCAAGTTCTATTAATTCAATTGTACTCCAATCCAAATCGTGCATTCCTTTTAAAGGATTAAAATTTGCGGGCAAGTATGCTTGGGTGTCAAAATTTATAATAGCGTCTTCTTCAAGTTCTATCAATTCAATTGTATTCCAATCCAAATCATGCATACCTTTTAAGGGATTAAATCCCTCTGGAAGATATTTTTTTGTGTCAAAATTAATATCAATCTCTTCTTCAGGTTCTATTAACTCAAGAAAATTAATATCAAATGCTTCTGATGTTATAACATAAGTACTTTCAAAAATGATGTTTTCTAATTCTAGTTCTTCTAAAGTTTTGAAATAACCATCCGGTGTTTTTTCAATCATGGCTGAAGCATTAAATGCTATCAACAGGCTAAATAATAAAGTTAAACGGTTCATAATATTGTTTTTATATGTTCTAAAGGTTTTCATAATTACCTTATTAGTTTTTATTTGATTTATTTTTCAAAAGTATGTTCAATTCTTGTGTTCTCTTTTTTTTAATTCCTGAATTGTAATAGTTTTAGGATGAGTTGTTAATTGTTTTTAGATTTAATACTTATTCTACTATAAACATAAATTAAAAGTGAAGTCCCTTGAAATTCGTTACTATCCTTATGCTAACGGTTAGCAAGCAATAAAAACAAATATTAAAATTTATTTAGTTGTTCTTTTTTGCGCATAGCGCACACCATGTTATTTCTTAAAGCGTAGTATCTTTCTTTAAAAAGCATCACTGGTATTCGCAGCTCATCAAAATATTGACATTCCCTCCTTCCAAAACCAATCAAAAAGCGCCATTGAAGGCACGAAATGTTAAATTTTTATTAAAATAGTACCTTTTTATGCACAGTACCGCAACAGAATAATTTTCTCGTCGTCTATAGAATAAAGAAAACAAACCAATGTATCATTTGTCAATCCTTATTATAACAAAAGCGATCAAAGTACTCGGAATTAGCTCTGCGGTCTATGATGTTTACTTTAGCTTGTTTGGTACCATGGGGATTAATCTCAGTCTTCTATTTTATACCTTAGCAATTGAGTCTCTTTTTATCTATATGAAATCCACTCCAATAAAAATTCCAATATGGCTGGAGGCTATTGAAGATTTAATATAAAATCATTCCCCAACACTAACAATACCTGTTGAATATTGTAATGCTTCTCGTAGAGTTTATGGCATTAAAAAACCATCTAATTTCTTAGATGGTTTAGTAGAGTTGTTTCCTCTCTCTTTTTTATGTTTTAATTCATCATTCCAGTAGACATCTCAGGTACTAATACTAGTGTTTCTACTCGTTCTCCCCAATATTCTAAAGAAGCATCAAAATTCTGTGAATCTTCTTCTAAAGAGCCCCACCCAAATAATTCATCATAATCTTCTCTAAAAGTATTTTCATTTTTTTGTCCTTCTCCTCTTTTATAAGTGTCAAAAGTGCTAGCCACAACAAACTGATTTCTATTGCCACCACTAATTAATCTAAACAATATTCTTGATCCAGTTCGTCCTCTTTTTTCATTCACCTTAGCTAATCTATTCATAAACCTTCTAAAATGTAAAATCTTATCAGCCTTGACATCAAAAGTGGTTCTTTGCACGAACTTAGCTGGAGAGGAAGTTTCAGGGTTATAATTATAAGAGCCATTGTTTAGTCTTTGCCATCTTACTTGCCCACCGTTTTTAGCAATAAATTTCGCTACATTTTCATTCCAATACTTGCCTTCTGCAGACCTATCAAGGTCATAATCCTCAGGAGATTTTTGAGATTCTACTCTAACGTAAGTTCCACTGTTGGACCCAGTAGTAATCCTATATGTTATAATGGCGGTCTCATCTGTTGTATTAAACATCGCAGTTTTTTTAGCAGCTGCAGCCTCAAAGTCCGTTACCTTTCCTTCTTTTGCAGTGTACTCCCATGTATTCCAGTACTCTGAATTATTGTTTCTTTGACTGAAAATTGTGGTACTAATTAGAAGGGACAGCGTTAATAAAAATAATTTTTTCATTTTAATTGGTTTTAAATTGGTTAATATTTATTCCCTGAATATCAGGTGTAAATTCAATATTAAAACGCTTCGAGGACTAGTAAAAATTATTTGGGTATAACTAACAGTGAAGAAAAGTTCTTTTGGTAGGGGAGAATAATATGACCTAAATATACAAAAAAAAAATACAACTAGCTGTATTAAAGGTTCTTAGGTTTTCTGATGGTTGAATTATACGCTAACAATATATTGATATAAAAGTTGACTACGTATTTTCCTAAAGAAGTTAATCATGTTTCTGTAATGTTTTGAGAATAGCTACAGCTAGACCATCCAATTCCTGATAATGTTTCAGCATTATAGCATGCCATACCATATGGTTTACCATTAGATTTTCGAATCGAAAATCGTTTAGAATAGCATGAAAATAATCTTCTATAAGTATCGATTTGGTTGTGGTAACTCCATAAATACCTTCTAGATCATAATTCCTTGCAGAAACATTATCATGAAGATATGGTGCTAAATGTTGATTAGCAGTTAAATCTTGGTTCTTAAAATCTTCATTGGTGTCCTGAAGTATCTCAAGCCAGTCATTAAGCTGATTCTTTAGAGTATCATTCTTAATTAATTTGAGTTTTCCAGACTGCAATATTTCAATTATTGAACTATTTGATGGGTTAAAATTGCCATAGTATAAGGTATGGACCAGAATACTATCTAAGTTATGCTGGTTAATCGTGTCTTTAGATTTCCCCATAAACGCCATTAAGGAATTGGCATGCTCTAAAGAGGTTTCTATTAGTTTGATACGTTGTTTTAAAACGCTTCTATTTTGAATGAACTCAGTTGATAGATTAGTTTTAAATATAGCGATATCATCTCTATCTTTTCTATTCTCATTCCAGTTGTTTACCTGTAATGCTATAAGTATTCCAATAACAACTAGGAGGACCTCCCCTATAGCATATTTAAAGTATTTGCCTGTTTTGTTCTCCATAATTAGATTCTGTCTTATTTTCCTAAAGAATTTAATCATTGCTTTTATCACATTTTCGTTTGAATAATGTAGTTATACTCGTTGAAAAGTCCTTAATAATGTTGTATAGTTCTAATTGTCTTGTATTAGCGGATGTATAACGTAGCGCTTCGTTGTACAGTCTTTTTTGCATTGCTTTAGAGAGTATGGCCATAGTATCGATTGTAATTGCTTCTCGGACATCTGGTTCCATACCTTGTTTAAATCTTCCATGGAGAATGGACGAGGGCGTCTTTCCATTAGCAAAACTATCGTTATGTGCGTAATAGATATCAACCGCGTTCTCACCATTTATCTTGATGACACTTTTAAGGCTTTCTATGTTATTGAAATATGTATTTAGTGCTTTTATTATATTTTTGTCTTTAATAATACTCAAGTTGGCTCCAGATTTAAGATCTTCAAAAGCAGAATTGTTAGGCCTGAAATCTGTATATATTGCTTTTATAGCTAGTGCAATTTGTCTTCCAACTTCAATCGTGTTAGGATTGTCTTTTTGAAGCAATCTTACGGCTTGATTAGATGCTTTTAAACGACTTTCCGTAAGATTTATTAAAGCGTCAATTTGATTACCATCCTGTATCAAATCTTCAAGAAGTCTGCAGTAGTATTCGGCTTCTAAATTATTGGCTTTGCTCTGTTCATTCCAATTATTTATGCTCAAGGCAATCAAAATTCCAATAACCACCAATACAATCTCTCCAACAGCATATTTAAAGTACTTGCCTGTTTTGTTTTGTTCCATAAGGTCGTAGCGTATTCTCCTAAAGAATTTAAGCATAGCGTGTTAGTTAGTAGAACTAAAGATACAGAATATTAATTTTAGCAAATTTTGAGTATGAAAAAGCCCATTACAAATTGTAACAGGCGATACAAATATAAGAAGCTTATCCTTTGGTTTTGTTCAAGACATGCATGGACTGCCTCCTACGTTCACTTAATTGAACTTCATTCCCGTCAATTTACAAGAAAGTTGAAGCGACTACAGACTCTGAAATTACCGCTACTTTTTAAATTCAGCGGGTCTTACCTCATTAATAACCTCTGCACTCACCCAATAAAAGTTTGATAGGCCCCCTTCTTCATTATATCTACCAAAGAATAAATATTTACCATCTGGAGTAATACTTGGGCATGTTTCAGCAAAATTAGAATTTACTTCATTTCCAAGGTTTATTGGATTTGACCAAGTGCCGTCTTGCTTCTTGAAATAGACATAAATATCGCTTTTTCTTTGATCATCTTCTTTGTTTCTAGCATTTACCACTAAAAAATCTTGAGATGGGGAAATAAAACCGTGAAAACCAGATTCAATTCCAACTTCATGTACTTCGGGAAATTTGCCGTTTTTGTTAGGGGCATAATACATTTTTCGTTTTGACACATTGGTATAAAAAAGATCTCCGTTTTTCGCTTCATTCGAATAAAAAACAAAATCATCATTTATAGGTGAATCAAGTTGTATTGCATCACTCCATGAATTCTCTAAACGGTTTACATACCACGATTTAACTGACTCTGCATGGTGAGGTGATGTAAATGAGTCATGAGCTGCAAAATGAAGCGTTTTACCATTAGGACTGACAAATGGATGCATTTCTCCAACTTTTTTACCATTAGTAAAATTTGCTTTTTTAGGAGTAGTCCATTTTTCGTCTTTGAGTTTTGAGTAATATATACTTGGATCTTCGTCTTTTTTATTAGCTGAAAAGTATACTTCATCTAAATCAGGTGCAAACGAAATACCATGTTCATATCTTCCATTTATTGAAATAATTCCAGGTGCAAAAATTTCAGGAATTAAGCCTGGTGGTTTTTGCCCAAAATAAGTTCCTTCTGTAGTTAGTGAATCATTATCTTTTGACTCCTGTTTTTTCGTGTTGCAAGCATTTAAAAACACTGCAGATACCAGGATTGCAACTATAAAATAGTAATTTTTCATCGTTTAAATTTTTATATTGTTTGCCAACGTTTAGTATAAGAATACAGAAACAAAAGCCAATCCTTCTCCGGTAGCTGGCTCAAGTACTTTTTCAAAAACTTCGTTCTGACTTGTTTTTTAATTGATGAAGTAAAACTCGGCAATCAATATCATCTTTACAAAGGAAATTTTGCCTACTGCTCTACAATCTATTGAACTGCTCTATACGCATTTCAAATTGTAACTGGCTTTTCTAAAAAGTGACCCCATCCTTCTACTTTGCTCAGCACGGGCAAGGGTTCCGCCCTGTGATTACTTAAGTGAACTTCCGCTGGTAAACTCTGTCTGCCAACAGGCAGGTTCTCGTCCAATTTATAGCAGCCTTATTGCCCTAATCCATTGAATAAAATGACTTGTTTTTTAACTCAGTTCTTTGTTAGCGTCTTTTGCAAAGCTAATTATTCAATAAAATTAATTCTTCTGTCCAGTGTCTATAACTCCAATAGACTTTGCTTTGATAACAATCCCTACTATTTTTCCTTCTTCCTCTTTAAAACTTAATTCCGCCCTACCGTCGATTGTAATAAAGTTATTTTTATCGACCGGTAATAAATATCCAGACCAGGAGTTGTTCCAAGCCTCAAAAAATAAAATCCCTTCTTTCTCAGTTATAATGGCGTTATAATTGAATTCATTTATTTTATATACACCCAAGACTCCTCTATCTAAATCTAGCTTTTTATAGCGCTCGGCTACAGAAGGAAAAAAATTGTCCAGATGATTAAAATCGGGCATGTCAGAATTTATAGTAAGGGATTCTACTTGTTTTCCATCTGGAATCTCAAAGGTCATGCTTTTGTTGTCATCTTGCCACACAGATGCACTAACAATAGTATCATAGGTTTTTGGTTTACCATTGACTTTAGTTCGGTATTCAACATTTACACTGACAGGTACAGGTCTTGCTCCGATCTTCTTAACCACAAGTTTACCATTCTTATACGACTCGACTGCTACATCAGGGTAGCCCATTTTGAAATACCAAGACTCCCAAAGCCAGCTAAGATCCTCACCGCTCACATCCTCGAAGGTGTAGAAAAAATCATAGGGCGTAGGCGATTTCTTAGCCCATCGACGAATATATTCTCTAAATACTTTCAAAAACTTTTCTTCACCAAAATGCTGATAAAGAAGCGCATAGGTAAATGCTGGTAGTGCATATGACTGATAACTATAATTGTTACCTGTATTCTGAGAAGATGTTACAGTTGGTAAATCAGCGATTGTTCCTGTGAAACTTTGCATTGGATGTTTTAAATTTGAATAAAAAGAAGCAATATTATCTTCTTCTTGAAAATATTTATAAAGAACCAACTCATGTGTAAAATTAGCCCAGCCTTCGTCCATCCAAGCGAATCGGCGTTCATTAATTCTTACATACATTGGAAAATACGTGTGAAACATCTCGTGGATAGTCACGCCTTTGCCAGGGCCATCATTATTTGCCATCATTGGAAATTCCATACCTCCACCTCTATGACCAATAAATGTTGTAAACACAGGATATGGATATGGGATGCCGGGAATATCTTCTGAGAAGTGCATCATTGTCTTTTGTTGAACCAATGTAACATCTACATAATCCTCCTCTTTTTCCATAGGATAAACGGTGTTTATAAGTACATCATTGCCAGATACCTTTTGGGATGTAGCATCCCAGAGGTAATGATCGCTCATTGCAAAAGCAAAATCTGTAACATCGGTAGCCTTATAATTCCATGTGGTACTTTTTAACTCTAAATGGTTAAGGTCCTCTTTTCTGATTACCTTTACTACTTCAGTCGATGTCTTAGCTTTTAAGTATCGCTCTTGAATTTTTGTAGGGAACACAGCTGCACTGTTTTCGAGCGTACCAGTAGCCCAAATAAGGAAATTATCGGGAGCTGTAATATTCACATCAAAACTTGCCAAGTTATTATAAAATTCAGTGCCCAAGGTGAAATCGAGAGTGTCCCATCCAAATACATCATCATATACTGCAACTTGAGGATACCAATAGCCAACAAAAAATGAAGAACTGTCTATTGCTCCTATTCGTGCTATTGTAAGTGGTACTTTTTGTTTCCATTGGAAACCTAAAGTCACTTCACTACCAGATTTTAGAGGTGTTGCTAAGGTTATTGTTAAATTAGTGCCAGATCTTTGGATCTTTTCACTGTCTGCCATGTCATATTTCTCACCATTAACGGTAAGTTCTTTTATAACGACACCCTCTCCAATATCTTCTTTATTCACAGCTTCATCTCTTTTGTTTCCCTTTTTAAAAACATCATAATACAGACGAATAACAACTGTGCGTAAATCGTCTGGGCTATTGTTTTTAAATACAACAGTTTCTTTACCATCGATTAATCGTGTCTCGGGAGTAATCACAACATCAATGTCATAATTTACATAGTTTTGCCAATATTTAGCTCCAGGCTTACCATCTTTTGATCTTGTTTCGCTCTTATAGGCGTTCTGTATTTCTTTTGGAATGTGAAGATTACTTTGAGCAATAATAAGACCAGTTGTTAGTAAAAAACTTAATCCGGCAAGTATTGTTTTTATTTTCATAAATATTGATTTATTCTCCAATTATCACTAACGGTTAGTATATAGCCCGTTCAACGCCCTATTTACATTATTATCTCCTGTTATTTTTTTTCGAATTTCAAATTAGTTACTCTTCCAGCATCAAGTTCAAAACCTGAAATTAATCCATTTGACCTTTTAAAACGAACCAAGTCACCATCAGAGGTAAAAGTATCTATCTCATATATATTAAGCTCTTGTGAATCATAATTTGCAATTTTTAATTTTAACTTTTCATCTTCTAAAAAGAATAAATATGTGGCATCTAACTCTTCACTATAATATTTACCAGTATAGTCTTCCATGTTAATAGAAGATAGGTCTAATTCCTCTTTTCTCTTACAAATGGTTTCATTTCCATTTTGAAAAACAGTAAGTATCTGAGTGAAATCATCATTCAATTCTGAGAATACAAATTGAATAGAATTATCATTTGGTATTTCATATGTATTTCCAAATGTGTTTCCAATGTTGTATGAAGATTTATTCCAAGTTTGTAAGACATGAAGAGAATCATTCTTTAAAGTTAATTCTAAAACAATGCCAGCTCGTATTTCGTAATTACCTGTTAATTGATTTAGTGAAAACTCTTCTAAAGTAGTTGTATTTGCAGTTTCGCCTTTTTTGATTTCTTTCTTTTGGGATTCGTCAACTAATTTATCTTTGAGGAGGATGTCAGCGATTTGAAAGGACTTACGTGTTGGATTTGCATCTCCTCTGTTGGCTAAAATAATCACAGAAAACCTTTCTTCTGGGAATCTCATTAATTGCGCGCGATAACCCGCAAGAGAACCGCCATGACTCACGGTTTTTAACCCTTTATAAGTACCATTGTTCAATGCAAAAGCATAACCACTGCTTTTCCCATTATTTAAAAGTCCTTCTTCATGCATTTTATCAATAATATCTTGCCCTCCTTTTCCAAGCTTATTATTGTAAAAATTCTGATCCCATAAAAACAAGTCCTCTATACATGAATAAACTCCGCCGGATCCAACAAGGTCAAATCTCATAATCAAATTGTTAAATCCATCTTCATCACGTTTCTTACTATAACTAAAAACACGATTTTTAATAAGGTCAGTGTTGTCATCATAAAAAAGAGTATTCTTCATTCCAAGTGGCTGAAAAATATTTTCGTCAGCAAACTCTTTAATAGATTGACCTGCAGCTTTTTCAACTATCATCGCAAGCATGAAATAGCAAGAATTGCTGTATAAATACTTTTCGCCAGGAGAAAAATTAAGCTCTTTCTGTTTTTTTATAAGCTGGTAAACTTCATCTACATCCGTATTATCGAGATAGTTTCTTCCTTTTAAATACATCAAGGTTAAATAGTCTCTAACACCACTCGTATGATGTATAAAATGCCTAATAGTAAGAGGTGTGTCGTATTCTGGGAAATCTGGTAAGTATTTTTGAATTTTATCATCTAACTCTAATTTCCCTTGCTCTTCAAGAAGTAAAATGCTAAAGGTTACAAACTGTTTAGATACAGAACCAGTATAAAAAACAGATGTTGGTGTTATTTGTATATCGTGTTCCAGGTCTCCTAATCCATATCCATTAGAATATATCAGTTTTCCATCCTGAATAATTCCTAATGCACAACCAGGAACATCGGGCTTATCCCATTCTACAAAGAGGCTGTCTATTGCTTGATTTTCTTTTATCTGTCCAAAGGAAATAACGGTAAAAGAGCAGAGTATTAATAATAGATAATGTTTTTTCATGGTTGGTTGTTTTTAATTAATCAAAATGGATGTATATCGTTACTGGTAACTATATCCCTATATTATATGGAATTTATCTTAATCAACTTGCCGTTTTACCTTGCAAGTCAGATATTTAGCATAAATCTATCAATAAACGCCTGGTCTGTAAGGGTCTCACGAACCAAGCACAGCAATAATTTACAAGCTGTTTTATTAAGGCTGTTTTTTACGCTGAAAAATGACATTAACTGTGCGCCCAGAGTTAATTGACAAGCCTAATATATCACCTTCACTATTGCGATTAAATTTCACTGTGTAACCCCGATTGGTTTTGAAAAAATCTTTTGAAATGGGATCTAATACAATATCATCATTCCAACGATGTTGAATAGTTAGCTTTTCCTCTTTTACAATTAAATGGTAATCTGTTTCCAATTCATCACTCCTGTAATCACCTTCAAAACTTGACAATTCGCTTTTGTTTGGCGTCCATTTATCAATCCTAGTAAGGATATATTTCGTACCGCTCGGACCTGTATATTCGATTTTTTCTTTGGACAAATGTTCGAATTTAAGCTCAACATTTGGTCCATTTATCCAAAATGTGTTTTGTGAAGTAGGAATTAGTTTATTACTACCGTTGTATGTTAGTGTGTCTTTGACAATTGTTAGATTAAAAGTGCCATTATTGAATGTGGGCGATAAATAAAGGCCTGCAAATTGTTCTAGCTTATCCTTTTCAATTTTTACTTTTGGGGACTTTTTTAGTTCTTGTGAGGTCATTTGCTCCTCCAGCAACAATTCTGCTACTTTTGATGTTGCAAGCCGTCCTCTTCCTCCAAAATTTGAAATGGTTATTATTCCCAGATCTTGATCAGGATAATAGCTTAGCTGCGTTTGAAAAGCTTCGTGACCACCAGTATGTCTATAACGTTTTAATCCACGATAAGTACTATTGCCTATCCCTAATGCATATTCAGAATTTAATCCATTGTTTAATCCATTATTAAAAATAAATGGATCTAGAAATAAGTCGTTTACAGCTTTTCCTCCAACCTCTGCAGTTCGATAATTATTAATCCATTTAACTAAATCTTGAATACTAGTGTATACCTCTGCTGCACCAAAAATAGCGCGATTACTTTCTTCATTTCTGTAACCTCGCTCTTTATTGTACGAATAAGATTCTGCCGTGTTATTTATAACTTCCCCAACATAACTCTCAATTTGTGTGTCATGCATTTCAAGTGGTTGCAGAATGTTAGTTTCAACCCATTCATCGGCTGACTGCCCCATTACTTTTTCCAAAACTTCAGCCAAAATCACCCAAGCTGTACTATTGTAAGTGTGACGAGAGCCTGGTACAAATTCTAGTTGTGGTTGTTTACGAACTACTTCTAAGCATTCCTCTCTTGAGAGACGATCAACACCTATACGTCTACCTGCCAAATTTGACATGGTATATGCTTCTCGATAGCCACTAGTGTGGGTAAGAAGATGTCTTAAAGTCACTGTATGTTCAAATTCAGGCCAATCTTCCATGTACTTGTTTACTGGGTCATCAATACTTAATTTACCCTCTACATCTAACATGGCAAAAGCATAACCAAGGAATTGCTTACTAACAGAACCAATATTATAAACCATTTGAGGGTCATTTGGGATTCCATAAGACAAATTAGCAAGTCCATATCCTTTGCTGAATATTAACTCCCCTTTTTGAACAATCCCTATTACAAGACCAGGGGTGGAGTCATTTACCTGAGAAGGAATGAGCGCGTCTATTTTGTCTTCAAGTGCATTTTTGTCGATGACTTGACCATTTACATATGGGGAACAAATTAATCCGATACATAATAAAATGTAATAAATTGTTTTTTTCATGGTTGGTTGTTTTTAATTAATCAA
>CAJXVU010000008.1 GCA_913062555.1 uncultured Bacteroidota bacterium | reverse complement strand
GCCGATGTAGCTCAGCTGGCTAGAGCAGCTGATTTGTAATCAGCAGGTCGTGGGTTCGAGTCCCTCCATCGGCTCTATTTAAAACAATAAGCACTAATCATTTTTTTGGTTGGTGCTTTTTTAATTGGTAATAATACAATCTATACAATCGATCTCCATTGCAATAATCTCTGGATTAAAAACGCGTTTACCTTTAATCACCTTGCTAATTTTTCTACTGTTTTTAATATCCTCCAAAGGATTTGCATTAAGCACAACTAAATCTGCTATTTTACCAATGGCTATCAACCCATAGTCCTTTTCCTTTTTAAGAAAATTCGCGCCATTGTATGCCGAAGTTTGTAATGCATCAAGTGGAGACATCCCAGTATTTACTAATGCTTCTAATTCTTTATGCAATGATATGCCTGGATAGGTGTAAGAATTATAAGCACCACTATCTGACCCTGCCAACAACTTCACATTGGCATCATGGAGTGATTTAACTAGTTTTTTAAAGAATTTATTAAGTGATTTTCGGTCATGTTTGGCCTTATCTGTTGCATTTAAAGCTCGATTAATTCTACCCTCGTATGTTTTTACTATAGCCGCATCCATGATTTTTAAATAGGTATCGTTCTCATGATCAACCTCATCTAAATAACTTAGCACCTCTCCAATATGTAATGTAGGGACAACATAGGTATGATTCTCTCTTAAACTTTGAAATGTATTTTGAGCAACTGTGTCATCATAGCTTGCAATTAGTTTCGCCATGGATTGCCAAAACCCATATTCTTTATTTATAATAGCTTGTGTAATTTCTTTTTCTTTGGAAGAACAGCCTTTTAACACATAATACAAATGTTCGACGGCTCCCAGTCCTGCCGCGACAGTTTCATTTAATTCAACCGTAAATGGCATATGTCCAGAGCTAATCATATTTCTATTTGTGGCTTCAGAAATGGTTTTTAAATAGGCCGTTCCCGAAATCTGGCTATCATAGATTTTTACAAAATCGACTTTTAAACTTTGAAGAGAATCGAGAGCTTTAACAATATCTGCATTACTAACGACCGGAATTGAACCTGCCCAGGTGGCATTTGGTCCATCAATTTTGGGTCCAGCAGTAAATATCGTTGGGCCTACTATATCTCCCGTTTCAATTTGTGATCTCCATTCTAAAACGGAAGGTGTCAAATCACCACCAGCGTCGCGAACTGTTGTAATCCCGTTGGCAATAAAAAGTTTTAAAAAACCCTTATTTGCTTCAATGAGACTATCGCCACCTCTAAAATGCACATGATTATCCCAATATCCTGGAAGAATATAGGTATTGGATACATCAATTATTTGCTCCGATTTAAAACTATTCTCATTGTTTATCCCGGTAATTTCAGCAATTCTACCATCCAAAACATAAATGGTTTGTTTCTCTATTTCACCAGTAACGATATTAATTACATTTCCGTTTTCCAAAACCAAATCGTATGTTATTTCTTCTTTCTCTTTACAGTTGAAGAAAACTAATATTAAAATTAATACGCCGAAATAATGCTTCATAAATTTTATATTTTTAATTTTTAATTTAATTTTTAAAATGAATTGATAACTAGAACACCTTTATGTTCAAACTTATTCATATTGGGCAATGCCTTTGTCGACTCTAGTAAACTGATAGTGCGTTCAATTAGTTTTTCCGGATGCAGTTTGCCTTCACTTATCATTTTAAACATTTCGGGATATTTATAGGCCTGCATACCATGACTTCCTATAATCTCCAATTCATTAGCCAAAACTATATCCATAGGTAGCTTTGGCTGTTTATGATCCCCTGTCATTAATCCCACTTGAATATGCTTTCCTCTTTTCCGTAAACCAGAAATGGAATTGAAACAGGTTGTAGCGCTCCCCAGAGCATCTAGAGAAACATGAGCTCCTCCTTGAGTAATTTCTTTTATGTCCGAAACTACATTAGTATTATGAGTTGCATTAATTGTAAATGCAGCGCCTAATTCTTTCGCAAAGTCCAATGTATCGGCATTAATATCAACGGCCGTAACATGTGCTCCTAGAGCCTTAGCAATCATTATTGCCGATAATCCTACCCCACCACAACCATGGATAACAACATGTTGACCTTCCGTCACTTTTCCTTGGGCTACTATGGCTCTAAAGGAGGTGATAAACCGGCAGCCTAAAGTAGCTGCTGTTACATCACTAATACTAGGAGGTAGTTTCACTAAATTGGTGTCGGCATAATCCAAAGCAACATACTCAGCAAAGGACCCATTGTGGGTAAATCCTGGTTGTGATTGATGATCACAGACTTGATGATTGCCAGATGCACATTCGTTACAAACACCACATCCACAAACAAAAGGCACCGTAACACGATCTCCGAGTTTAAATTTTTTAACATCCTTGCCAAGCGTCTCTATAACTCCAGCTAATTCATGACCAGGAACATGAGGCAACTCTATATCCTGGTCGTGCCCCATCCAACCATGCCAATCACTTCTACACAATCCTGTTGCCGTTACTTTTACAACAACACCATCTCCTTTTGGGATTGGTTCTTTAATATTCTGGATTTTAATTTCACCTTGAAATTTTTCAAAAACTGCTGCCTTCATTAAATTTAATTTAGCTCTGCACTAAAGTAAAAAAATCAGTCCATAATATCAGACCTTAGTAGACTTACTTTTTTTTGGAAAAAATATAATAGCCACTAGAAAAGCTTGTATGATTGTAATTACCACACTAATTTCATCTGTTAATCCGTGAGGTTCTCCTGTAGCATAAAGCAGTGCTTGAAATGGTAAAGGCGCTAAAATAACTAACGCTTTATTCGTATTACTTTTATGCCATGGAATCGCTACATTATCAAGTTTTTTATCTTTGATTATAACCGCGATGACCCATAAAAGAGCTACAATGGATAATGGAATTACAATCATAGAAATTGAAACATGAACATTTAAGGTATCTCCATGAAATTCGGTATCCCCATTTTTAATGATATCGAAAATCAGATTACCAAAATTATGTATCCACCACCAAATAAGTAAAACATAAAATATGGTTCTATTTTTAATCCAATAAAAGGAATAAAAATAAAGTGCAAACAAGAGTAAAAATGGAATTAGGACAAAATAACCAGCTTCTATTCCAGTACTACTTACAAAGAATCCAAAATATTGTTGGCCCCAACTATATGATGTTCCATCAAAAAGGCATCGTAAAAGTGGTAACCAAACCAACATAAAAGTGAGTCCGGAAAAAATCATAAGGCTATTAAAAAGAACATTGTTTGGGCGTACTGCAATAGGTGTTTTCATCATTGATAATTTTTGTTAAACATTAAAATTTATACAATCATGACGACGGTGACTAGCTTGAGTTACAGTGTTTGTGGTGAAATGACGCTATTTGTGGTGAACGTACAATACAGCTTCCAATCCCTTAAAATATGATCGAGAAACAGGTATAGCATCTTCAATGTGTGGTAAAAATAATTTCATATAATGCCCTTCTTTAGACACCTTTTCTACTTTATTAATATTCACGATAAACGACCGATGACAGCGCATTACGAAATCCTCTTTTAAATTGGTCTCTACATCCTTCATCGTGGCTCTTAATAATTGCTTTTTAACATTTCCGCGTTCTAAATAATATACCAATACATAATTGTCCTGAGCTTCAATAAAAAGCAAATCGTTTAAGGTAATGGCCAATTGTTCTTTTTTATTATACGATTGAAGATGTATGTACTTTTTGCTAAGTTCTAATTTTGGTTGTAGTTCTAATAAATTATAAGCATTTTCTGAATGCTTATAATTTGAATAAAGAAAAATAAGCGCAAAGGGAATAATACTCATTAAACTAATGTTAAACACAAATGACATAAAGCTCCCAAAATACCAATCATGAAAATCACCAAGTATATTGTAATATAGAAATGTAAAGAAGGCTATAGCCAAAAATTCAGTAAGCATTCTTATTATAAATGTAGCCCAGGTTTTTTCTTTAAATAGAAATGGTACTATTATGAATTCATAAATTCCTAGAACCACTCCTTGTACTAATCCAAAACCCAGCATTGATATTAGGAAGACTGTACTAATACTATGTTGTTGGTTGAAATTATTAACCCCAAACGGCTGAAAAAAGAGCAAAAATAATGGCACAAAAACCATCATAAAAATGATCAAGTTCCATTTATCTCTATTAGATTGAAGAAATACGACTTCTTTTTTTAAGAATGGCTGCATCAGGCTCATAGTTCTTAAAAGTACATATAATTCTAAAGCATTAAAAGAAATGCTAATAAGACAATAACGCTTTAATCTTTACTTTTACTTTTTCTGTGGACGGAATCATAGTCTGTTCTAATGTAGAATTTAATGGAATTGCTGGCATATTTTCACTACCAATAGTCATAACTGGAGCATCGAGAAACTTAAAGCATTCTTCTTGTATTTTCCCGGCTAGAGCTCTGGCAAAACTATTATTGGAAGGCTCCTCTGTAACGACTAAGCATTTTCCTGTTTTCATGACTGATTTCATAACTGCGGCTTCATCCAAAGGATATAAAGTTCGAAGATCAATAACCTCTATCTGATGTTTCATTTCCAATTCTGCACTGGCATTCATTGCCCAATGTACTCCCATACCATAGGTCACAATAGTAAGTGTTTCAACATTTTCTCGTTTCCATATTTCTTGTAATACCCATGCTTTACCAAATGGCAAAATATAATCTTCGGCGGGTTCTATGGAGGTCGCTCCAAGTGTTCCTGGAACTTTGCTCCAATACAATCCTTTGTGTTCTAAAATAACTACTGGATTGGGATCGTAATAGGCTGCTTTCATCAGTCCTTTTAAATCGGCACCATTACTAGGGTATGCAATTTTAATACCTCTAATATTAGTAACTACACTTTCTACTGAAGAGGAATGATAAGGACCACCACTTCCATAAGCTCCAATGGGTACACGTAGAATCATACTTACTGGCCACTTCCCATTAGATAGGTAACAACTTCTACTCACTTCGGTAAATAATTGATTAAGTCCTGGCCAAATATAATCGGCAAATTGTACCTCAACAATTGGTTTTAACCCTACTGCACTCATCCCGACTGTAGATCCTACTATAAATGCTTCCTGAATTGGAGTATTAAAAACGCGATTATCGCCAAACTTTTGAGCCAGAGTTGCTGCTTCTCGGAAAACACCTCCAAGTCTTCCTCCAACATCCTGTCCATACAGCAAACATTCTTCATGTTTTTTCATGAGTTCTTCAATGGCAAATAAAGCACAATCAACCATCACAACTTTCTCGCTACCTTCAGGTGATCGTTCTCCAACTTCAGTTGTAATTGGTGTTGGTGCAAAATCATGAGTAAATAAATCTTCAGGGGTGGGATCTTCTGCTTGAATTGCCTTTTTGAAATCTTCTTTAACTTTAGACTTTGCTAATTTTTCTATATTTTCAACGGCTTCAACTGTAAAACCGTTAGATAATAACTGTTGTTTTAAAACGGGATAAGGATCGCGTGAACGTGCCTCGTCCAGGTCATCACGATACCATTCCATGCGTACACCTGAGGTGTGATGATTCAATAATGGCACCTTAGCATGTACCACAAATGGACGACGTTCCTTTCGTATAGTTTTGATTACTTTTTCAATGGCTTGATAACTTTCTATAAAGTTAGCTCCATCAATAGAAATGGCTTCTAATCCATTAAAACCTTGTGCATATTCGAAGGCATTTTGGGCTCTGGTTTCGGCTGCATTAGCAGAAATATCCCAACCATTATCCTGAACCAAATACAATATTGGCATTTGTTTTAAGGCTGCCATTTGAAATGCTTCAGCGATTTCACCTTCCGTGACTGAGGCATCACCTAAACTACACACCACCAAAGGTGGTAGTATTTTCTCACTCATCACGGTTTTGTCATGAGACTTTTGATCAATACCCTGTAATTCTTTGTATTGCATTCCCATTGCAACACCAGTTGCAGGAATCGCCTGCATTCCTGTAGCTGAAGATTGATGTGGAATTTTAGGTTTATCGGCGTCGTTGAGACTTGGATGGCAATAATAACTTCTGCCTCCAGAAAAAGGATCGTCTCGCTTCGCCATAAGCTGTAACATGAGGTCATAAGGACTTAAATCAAATGACAATAACATGGCATCATCTCTATAATACGGAAATGCATAATCTTGTGGCAACAGTTGTAAGCCCAAAGCAATTTGTATGGCTTCATGCCCTCTTGAGGTAGCATGAACATATTTTGAAACCTGTTTGAAATTGGTCTCATATATTTCGGTCATGGCCTTAGCTGTACACAGTTTTGAAAAGCCCTTTTTTAGAATCTCATTGTTCATATTCTTAGCTGCGAATTCATTATTATAATTTTCTTTGTCAGTTCGAATTAGCTCAAAGCCTAAGAATCGAACCCTTTTTTTTGATTGCTTCTGGATACCATTTAGATATCACTCGAAGTGATATTTTAGTTTTATTTTTTCGTTACAATTTCAGCGTCAAGGATATCGGCTTTGTCGGAGCTCCTTGAAGAGAGCGACTGCCAATAGCCTGACCCTTGTGGTAACGCCCGAATAAATTTAAACGAGTTCCTTTTCTATTTTAAGCATCCAATTAAAACGATCCTCACTTCTTCCTGAACGCAAACTATGTAAGGTATCCAATACTTTTTGTCCTACTGGACTCTCATTAGACACATGGATTTTAGAACCCTGATAACCAATCTCCTGTATCATAGCAATAGCAACTGCTGTTCCAGTACCAAAGGCCTCCTCTAGAGTGCCATTTTTTGACGCTTCAACAATTTCTTCAATGGAAATTTGCCGTTCTGTAACCTTAAAGCTCATCTCTCTCAACAACTCGATAACGCTCATTCGAGTAACTCCAGCCAATATTGAACCATCCAAGTTTGGTGTGATAAATTCTCCATTAATTTTGAAGAATATATTCATGGTCCCACATTCTTGTATATAACTAAATCCACGAGCGTCCAACCATAATACCTGATCGTATCCTTTTTCTTTTGCCAACTCCGAAGGACGGATTGCTGCAGCGTAATTCCCAGCGGCTTTAGCTTCTCCAGTACCTCCTTTTGCGGCACGGATGTATTTGGTTTCAGCGAACAATTTAATACGCTTTTTAAAGAAGAGGCCAGAAGGTGATGCAATTACAATAAATTTATAACTCATTGCTGCTCGCATACCTATAAAAGGTTCATCGGCATACATAAATGGACGCAAATACAATGCGCTCCCATCTTGTGGAGGAATCCAGTTATGTTCAATTGCTACTAGTTGTTTTAAGCCTTCAATGAATAACTCTTCTGGAAAATGAGGCATTCCCATTCTATCTGCACTAAAATTTAATCGTTCAGCATTTTTATTTGGTCTGAATAACATTGGAGATCCATCTACATTTAAAGTTGCTTTCATGCCTTCAAAGATGGCTTGACCATAATGTAATGCCATTGCTGCTGGATGTGTAGGAATCATTCCTAAGGGCTCAATTCGCGCATTTTTCCACTGCCCATTTTCATACTCACAAATAAACATGTGATCTGTGAAAGTGGTCCCTAATGGGATGTTATTAAAATCTAAATTTTCAACTTTAGATTTTTTTGCTTTAGTGATTTTTATATGGTGTTTCATAGTGTTTTTTTCATTGTGCTTTTCGCAAAAAATTTGAAAGCATTTTATCGAGATTTTTTTGATGCCTACTAGAAAAAATTAGTTCGTGGCCCATAAATCACTCGAAGTGACAGATTTTATATTTTTCTTTTTATATCAAATTGTTCTAAATAATCGGCAATACGTCTTAAAAAACTGCCGCCTAAATACCCATCTACAACGCGATGGTCGAAAGACAATGACAAATACATCATGCTTCTAATGGCTATTTCATCTCCCGTTTCGGTTTCTAAAACTTCAGGTCTTTTTTTTATTATTCCTAAAGCCAAAATGGCAACTTCTGGCTGATTGATTATTGGAGTTCCCATAATACTCCCAAAGGTTCCTACATTAGAAATAGTAAATGTCCCCCCTTGAATATCATCGGCTGACAATGTATTCGCTCTGGCTTTTGTCACTAAATCATTTACGCTTTCTGCTAGGCTTTTCAAATCTTTTTTATCGGCATTCTTCACTACAGGAACAATAAGGTTCCCCGTTGGCAAGGCTGTAGCCATACCTATATTTATGTGTTCTTTTATTATAATATTATCGCCATCTAAAGAGGCGTTGATCATCGGGAAGTCATTTACCGCTTTTGCTACTGCTTCGATAAAAAGTGGTGTAAAAGTGAGTTTTTGTCCGTATTTTTCCTGAAATAATATTTTATTAGCATTTCGCCAATTCACCAGTTCTGTTAAATCGGCTTCCACATATGCGGTAACATGAGGAGAGGTATGTTTAGAGTACACCATATGATCGGCGATCATTTTTCGCATTCTATCCATTTTTACAATTTCACCGGTCCCCTTATCTAAATTTAATTGGGGAATTCTATAGGCGGTAGGATCTTGAGTAGCGGCTTGTGTAAATTGATAAGGTCTCCCTTCATCAATATAACGAAAGATATCACTTTTACGCAAACGACCATTCTCACCAGTAGCCGGTATTCTTGCTAACTCTTCATAACTTATGTGCTGGTCTTTGGCAATGCTTATAATTAAAGGTGAAAAAAAGCAGTCATTATTTTGTTGAGCAACAACTAAGTTTTTTTTGATCTTGGCGGTCCTATTTTTAACTTGTTTTACTTCTTTTTTTGGCACTTCTATGTGAGTCGAATGCGCTATAACATCTAAAACTTCTAATACAGCAATGACTTCTCCAACTGGTACAACAGCATTAGATTGAAATACAATTTTTGTCAAGGTTCCTGAAGCTGGCGCAGGCACCTCATTGTCTACTTTATCTGTGGCTACTTCTAGTAATATTTCACCCTCCTCAAAAGCTTCGCCTTCATTAATACACCAATTAATGATGGTCCCTTCTGTAATACTCTCACCCATTTTGGGCATTTTTAATTCATATTTCGGCATCTTATTAACTAATGTTTGTTAGTATTTGTGTCGCGACTTTCTTCAAGTCTTGTAATTTTTATAATTAAATTCTTTTCTACCTTTTAATTAATCCCTACACGGTTTGAACCCTTGCAAGAAATTCCGCTCGTTTATTTTTTTGAACTCATAAAATCTCTTAAGGTATCGTAAAATGCGTCCTGAGGTTTTAAGTTTACTGGCACTTCTCTTAAGGGTTCTACTGCTTTTAATGTTTCATGGCAATCGGCAGGTAATTGTTGATACAACTGGGTACCTTTCGATTTCCAAGCAATCATTTCATCGCTCACTTGTTTAATTACTTTCGCTGGATTTCCGACTACCAAACTTCTTTTTGGTATATTGGTTTCAGCTTTCACAAATGCCATAGCTCCAATAATACTCTCATCACCAATTTCTACATCATCCATAATTACGGTATTCATTCCTACTAATACATTGCTTCCAATATTAGCACCATGAATGATCGCACCATGACCAATATGGGCACTTGTTTTAAGTGTTATCGATTTTCCAGGAAACATGTGTATGGTACAATTTTCCTGAACATTCACCCCATCCTCGAGTATGATCTGTCCCCAATCGCCACGAATAGCAGCTCCCGGTCCTATATAACAATTTTTACCAATAATGACATTACCAGTTACTGCAGCTAAGGGGTGCACAAAACTACTTTCATGTACTACTGGTATATATTCTCTAAATTGATAAATCATTTTATTTCTTATTAATTATATCCCTTCAATTTTTGTTTTGTAAAATCACTTAGCACTAATCTCCCACTTATTTTAGCACGATGTATTAATAATTCATCCCAGTCTTCAGTACCTTTCCAAAACACTTGTTTCATTTCGGCCATAGCCTCCGGGTTATAATTGCATAAATTTTCAGCGAATTCTTTAACAGCGATATCCAGTGCTTCGGTGTTTTCAAAAACTTGAGTAAACAAGCCTTTGTCTTTCGCCCATTCTGCCGAATAAAAACTATTCGCATCGATTGCTATTTGAGACATCCCGCTCAATCCTAATTTTCGTTGTACTGCCGGTCCTACTACAAATGGACCAATACCAACATTGAGTTCACTTAATTTAATCGCTGCAAATTTTGTAGCCATACAATAATCGGTAGCAGATGCCAAACCTACTCCGCCGCCAACGGTTTTCCCTTGGACGCGACCAATAATAAATTTTGGACATTTGCGCATCGCGTTAATTACATTAGCAAAGCCAGAAAAGAATACTTTTCCGGTTTCCTCATCATTTATATTTATAAGCTCTTTAAAACTTGCTCCAGCACAGAATGTTCGATCTCTTCCACTTTTTAATACGATTACTTTGATGTCGTCATTAGCGCCTGCTAGCGTAATTGTTTGTGCTAACTCTGCCAAGATATCTCCGGGTAGCGAATTATGAGCAGGATGAAAAAATTCAATATATCCTACCTGGTTTTCTATAGTTTGTTTTACGTATGGTTGTGTCATGTTTGCTTCCTGCCTTTCGACTCCGCTTAAGATAAACTATGGCAGATATCTTTTAATTGTTAAACAATAATGTTTTTATCTCTACGTACTAGGTTTTAAAACCTTGCAGGTAATTTTTATTTGGTTTGCTATAACAAACCAAATTGTTCAAAGTGATGATTAAAATGTTTGGTGTGAAACAAATCCCACTCAAATTTATTCAGTTCTCCAAAAACAACATTTTTTAAGGTTGCCTTTGGATTTTCTTTAAAGTAAATTAGAAATAGATCATAAGATGCTAATAGTTTTTGTTTCGCTTCAGACAAATTCTCATACTCTAATATTGCAATATCATTTTCCAGAAAAGATGGTGCCTCATAATTTCTAGGCATGGGTTTATGACTATAAAGAGAATCATGAACTCTTTCTAATATTTTTTCTGGTGTACTAATATCAAAATTCTGGATTTCACCTGAGGCAATCCTTAGTACATAATCCAAATGCTCAACCATGTGTTGTGCTGACATATCTCCCCAGGTCGATTTTGTGTCTTCGGTGAGTTTACTCAAATAGGTTTCAATTGAATTCCGATTAATTTCTGCAAACGGGCTTTTCTTTTGTACCATAGTCAAAACCGTTGCGATGGCAACTAATTCTTCCTCTGCGTCAAATACCTCTGCATACCATTTTACAATTCCATTCGGTAATTCAGGCCCTCGTGTATCCCTTTCAATTTTTTGCTTACAGGTTAACCGCACTGAAATGGTGTCATTATGATAAATAGGTCGTAAGAATCGACATTCTTCTAATCCGTAATTTGCAGAAACCGGCCCTTTATTTGGATAAACAAATAATCCAGCCGCAGCAGCTAATATAAAATAGCCATGAGCTGTTCGTTTTTCAAAAATACTTCCATCTAAGGATGTAATATCAGTATGGGCATAAAAATGATCCCAAGTTAAATTTGAGAAATTCACAATATCACCATCGGTAATGGTTCGTTTATGTGTTTTTAATGACATTCCTGGCTGGATATCTTCCCAATGATATTTAAAAGGATGTTGCACTGCTTCTTTATAAGCAGCACCAGGTTGATAAATCCCTGTTATTTCTGTTAATGTTGTTGGTGAGCCTTGTATTGCCGTACGTTGTAAATAATGCTTAACACCTCTCATACCACCCATTTCTTCTCCACCACCAGCACGGCCGGGCCCTCCATGAACCAATCCTGGCAATGGTGAACCGTGCCCTGTGCTCTCTTTTGCACTTTCACGATTTAAGACTAAAATACGGCCATGATGACTAGCGGCATTCACCACGTAGTCTTTCGCAATAATATCATCATTGGTAATAATAGAAGATACTAGTGATCCTTTACCCATTTGAGCTAAAGTAATTGCTTCTTCTAAATTTTTATAGGGCATAATAGTACTCACCGGACCAAATGCTTCACGTTCATGAACTGCTACATTTTCAAATGGATGATCTTCACGTAACAAAATAGGACTGATAAATGCACCTTTTTTAGCATCGGCTCCAATAGTTTCGAGTTTGTCAAGACTTCCATATACGATCTTCGCTTTTTGGGCGATATCCGTAACACTATTTCTAACGGCTTCAACTTGAGCCTTACTAATTAAAGCGCCCATTCTAACTTCTTTCAATCTCGGGTCTCCAATCGCAACTTTATCTAAGGCTTTCCCTAAGGCTATTTGAACATCTTCAACCAACTTTTCAGGAACGATTATACGACGAATGGCGGTGCATTTTTGCCCCGCTTTTACCGTCATTTCTTTACGCACTTCTTTGATGAAAATATCAAACTCGGGAGTTCCTGGCACAGCATCTTCTCCTAAAATGGATGCATTTAATGAATCGGACTCCATGGTAAATGGCACGGCTTCCTGAATAATTCTAGGATGTGCTTTTAGTATTCGTCCTGTTGATGCTGAACCTGTAAAAGTGACGACATCCTGAGATTCGACGGTATCTAAAATATTTTTTACAGTGCCATTTATAATTTGTAATGCCCCTTCGGGTAAAATCCCTGAAGCTATTATTTCACGCGCTACGGCTTCCGCCAAATATGATGATGATGGTGCCGGTAAAACCACAGCTGGAACTCCTGCCATCCAGTTTACAGCACATTTCTCCAACATGCCCCAAACCGGAAAATTAAAGGCATTAATATGCACGGCAACTCCTTTTTTAGGCACCATAATATGATGGGCCATAAACCGCCCACCTCTTGATAAATCGATTGCGTCACCTTCGACATGATAGGACTGATTAGGAAATAATTTACGCAATGAAGCATTGGCGAATAAATTTCCAAAACCACCTTCAATATCAATCCAACTATCCATTTTAGTTGCACCTGTACGGTAGCTTAGTTCGTAAAAAGCATCTTTTCTTTTGCCGAGGTAAAGCGCCAATTTTTTAAGCATATTCCCCCGTTCCTGAAAGGTCATTTTCCGAAGTACTTCTCCCCCTTTAGTTCTTCCATAGTGGAGAATTTCGGGAATATCTAATCCTTCAATTGCAATATTAGAAATTAAATCACCTGTAATTGCGTCATATACAGGCATTCCCTCTTCTTTACCTTCTGTCCATTGTCCTGTGACGTAATGTTGTATTTTTTTCATCATCTAATCATATTTTTTTATTCTTGTTCATCTTGCCTTGGAACAAAACAAACCAAAAATTCAAGCTGAAATGAGAGTTTTATGTGATCTATTCCACGCGTTCTATTATAGCCGCATAACCTTGCCCCACTCCAACACACATGGTTATTAAGGCATATCGCTTTTGTTGTTCCTGTAACTCCAATGCTGCTGAATATGCAATTCGAGCACCTGTAACTCCTAGTGGATGACCAATAGCAATACTTCCGCCATTAGGATTTAATCTCGGGTCATCATCGGCTAGTCCCCAAGCTCTGGTGCATGCCAGTGCTTGTGCTGCGAAAGCTTCATTAAGCTCTATAACATCAATATCATCCATAGTTAAACCGGCCTTTTCTAGTGCCTTATTGGAGGCTTGTACAGGACCAATACCCATGATTCGTGGTTCTACACCAACGACTGCCGAACTTACTATTCGTGCTAATGGTTTTAAATTATATTTTTTTACAGCATCTTCGGAAGCAATAATAGTTGCTACCGCACCGTCATTTAATCCTGAAGAGTTTCCTGCAGTAACACTTCCACCATCAGCTTTAAATGCAGCTCTTAACTTCCCTAATACTTCTAGAGATGTTGACGGTTTCACAAATTCATCTTTAGAAAATTGAATGGGATTTTTTTTACGCTGTGGAATCTCTACGATTACAATTTCCTTGTCCAAACGACCATTTTCCTGTGCTTTAGTTGCTTTCATCTGGCTCCAGTAAGCAAAAGCATCCTGGTCTTCTCGAGAGATATTATATTTCTCTACCAAATTTTCGGCGGTATTACCCATCGCATCTGTGCCATAAAGTTTTTGCATCTTAGGATTTATAAAACGCCATCCAAAACTAGAATCGTACATTTTAGAATCGTTACCAAAGGCACTTGATGCTTTTGCAATAACATAGGGTCCCCGTGTCATATTTTCCACACCTCCTGAAATAAACAGGTCTCCATCACCTGCTTTTATTGCACGATTTGCATGAATAATTGCAGATAAACCTGAACTGCATAATCTATTTACTGTTTCTCCTGGCACCGTAAATGGTAGGCCTGCTAATAGTGCCGACATGCGTGCTACATTCCGATTATCTTCACCGGCCTGGTTAGCACAACCCATAATGACATCGTCATAAGCCTCTTTGGGAATGCTCGGGTTACGTGATAAAATTTCCTTAATCACGAGTGCTCCTAAGTCGTCTGTACGAACTGCAGCTAAAGTCCCTTTATAATTTCCTATTGGCGTTCTAATGCCATCTATGATATATGCTTCTTTCATAAGCTTTTGTTATTCCCAAAAAAGCGGGAATCTCATTATTTATATTTCTTTTTAATCCGCACAAGTATTTCAAATCCTTGCAAGATATATTTCAGTTATTAATTTTCAGTCCAATCTTTTTGTGTACGATACACTACTCCTTTAAACAAAGCCACCAATTCATCGCCTCTTTTGACTTCGATGATATTGAATCCCAATTTATTAGTTACTTTTTCTATCACTGATTCTGCAGTCAAAAAATCGCCTTCATTTAATGCTTCTATATGATTGATAGAAGTCTCGATAGACACTGCATATTTACCATGTGTATTTGCGGCAAATCCAAATGCGGTATCTGCTAATGAATAACTAATTCCACCATGAGCTTTTTGCATACTATTAAGCATTTCCTTGCGAATGGTCATGGCTACTTTGCAACGACCAACTTCGCATTCTATAATTTCAATACCCAACCAAGTACTATATGGGTCTTGATTCAACATGTTATATGGTATTTTTTCTCCTTTCATATTGTATTGTAATTATGAGTATTGGAATGACCCGTCAATCTTTTATACTTATGCCATCATTTTATTCAAAATGACACTTATTAAAAAAATGTTTTATTTTCCTTTTTCATCTTTCGTAATAATGGACTACAACGGTATCTGTCTTCATGATATTCATTGTATAGCTCATCCATTTTTGTGATACACCAATCGACACCAATTTCGTCTGCCCAAGCTAGCAATCCCTTCGGATAGTTAACGCCTTTGGTCATTGCATTATCAATATCTTGAGCGGATGCAATATTTAAAAACAAGGCATCAGCGGCTTCATTTATAAGCATAACTAAAACTCTTTCAAATATTTGCTTTTCTAATTCACTGTCATGAGATTTCTCGTTTTCGTTCGAAATGGCTTTACCATTTTCATCATAATCGTAATAGCCTTTTCCAGATTTGCGTCCTAAATATCCGGCTTCAGCAAATCGTTTTTGTGTAAATGCCGGTTTATATCTCGGGTCAAAATAAAAAGCTGTAAACACAGTTTCAGTCACCGTATAATTGACATCATTGCCTATAAAATCCATCAATTCAAAAGGCCCCATTCTAAAGTGCCCTAAAGATTTCAAACTCCAATCGATCGTTGCAAAACTAGCTAGTCCTTCTTCATAAATCCGAAGTGATTCTCCATAGAAAGGCCGAGCTACACGATTGACAATAAATCCGGGTGTATCTTTTGCTATGGCTACTGTTTTCTTCCAATCATTAATAGTCGCCACGGCAACCTTAAGTACTTCATTGGAGGTTTGAATAGCTGGTATCACTTCAACCAACTTCATTAATGGTGCAGGATTAAAAAAATGGATCCCTATACAGCGTTCTGGCTTTTGTAAGGATGATGCGATTGATGCAATTGATAAACTTGAGGTGTTTGATGCGATAATACAATCATCAGAAACATAGCTTTCCAGTTCAAAAAACACTTTTTTCTTAATCTCTAAATTTTCAATTATGGCTTCAATGGTTAAGTTAGAATCGCTTAAATCTTTCAAATTACTCACATAAGAAATATGACTTTGAATGCTTTCTTTCTCTGGATCAGAGATTCGTCCTTTTACAACAAGTCGAGCTAACACTTTTTGTAAAGCTACTTTACTTTTATCCAAAGCCTCTTGACTGGTATCATATAATTTAACCTTACAACCAGATGTAGCGGCAACTTGTGCTATACCACTTCCCATTGTTCCAGAACCAATAATTCCTACATTCATATTTATATATTAAAATGGCAGATTAGTTACATCCACATTTCCGCCGGAAACAATAATTCCGATGGTTTTATTTTTAAATTTTTCTTTTTCTTTTAGCAACGCCGCAAATGCAACCGCACTAGACGGTTCAATGATAATTTTCATGCGTTCCCATACCAATTGCATGGCTTCAATTATGTCTTCTTCATTTACTAAAATTATGCATTCAACTTCCGTTTTAATAATTGGAAAATTACGATCACCTAAATTTGTTCTTAAACCATCCGCAATTGTATTTGTGGTCTCATTATATTCAATCTTTCCACTTTGGAGCGATCGAAAAGCATCATCAGCATTAGTGGGTTCTCCTCCAATAACTTTACATTTATTTGAAAAATATTTTGCCACTAGCGCTGTTCCAGCAATTAAGCCTCCGCCTCCTACTGGTGTAAAAATACAGTCCAAATTTGGTTGTTCCTCCAGTAGTTCAATCGCTGCTGTTCCTTGCCCAAGAATAACATCGTCATCATTTGAGGGATGAATAAATGTTGCGCCGGTATCTCGACGCACTTTATTGGCCATTTCCTCACGAGCAACGGGAGTCGATTCACTTTCAATAATATTTCCACCATAGCCTTTTACGGCATTCTTTTTTACTTGTGGTGCATTTTTGGGCATCACAATAAAAGCATCGACGCCAATTTTATTTGCCGCTAATGATAAGGCTTGTGCAAAATTCCCTGAAGAATGCGTCACTACTCCTTTATTTCTTGAGACTTCTGAAAGACTCAAAATAGCATTGGCTGCACCACGCATTTTAAAGGCTCCCATTTTTTGAAAGTTCTCACACTTAAAATATACTTTAGCTCCAACAATATCATTGATCAAACCAGATGTCAATACAGGTGTTCTGTGAATGTATGGTTTCACACGATTATGTACTTCTATTAGCGTTTCTTTGTTCATGAACTCAATTCTTTGTTTGAGATTGTTGATTTATCAACGCCCTTTAAAATTAGGTTTTCTTTTTTCAATAAAAGCATTTACGCCTTCTGCATAATCGTTTGTTCCTGCAGCTTCTATTTGATGTTTTGATTCTAATTCTAACTGAGTTTCTAAATTATTTGACAATGATTGGTTGAACGTTTTCTTTATTAACCCTAAGGCTTTTGTAGGCATGTTTGCCATTTTTAAAGCCAATTTATTAATTGTTTCTTCAAACTCATCAGAGGGAACATATTTATAGATCATCCCCAATCGTTCTGCTTCTTTTGCACCAACTTTATCTCCCAACATGGCTAAGGCCGATGCTTTTTGAAACCCAACTAATCTTGGCAAAAAGAAGGATCCTGCACTATCCGGAATCAAGCCTATTAAGCTAAATGCTTGAATAAAATTTGCGTTTTCATTGGCAACAACAACATCACATGCCAAGGCAATATTAGCCCCAGCTCCAGCTGCTACACCATTAACAGCTCCAATAATTGGTTTTTCAATATTTCTAATACGTAAAATAATTGGGTTGTAATGTTCTTCGAGTATTTTTTTAAACCCTGGATTAAGTTCGGGTGAAGTTACCTCTTTGAGGTCTTGACCTGCACAAAATGCTTTTCCGTTTCCTGTTAACACAATCGCTCTTACAGCATCATTAGCTTCACAGTCATCCAAAATACTTTGCAAGCGCAATGCCATTTCCCGATTGAAACTATTGAATACCTCTGGTCTATTCAGCGCTATATACGCTATATTATGTTCAATTTTTAATTCAATTGAATTGCTCATACCTATTATTCCTACCATAGCAGGAATCTTTTTAATTAAACATTAACTTCTTTAATAAGATCCTGAATCATACTTCGGTTATACTCAGCACAAGAGCTCAGGGTGACAAATCAATAATTCGTCATTTTAAACATTTAAAATAGTCGAAGGGCTCTAAACAATCTTCACATTTAAATAATGCCTTACATGCTGTTGAACCAAACTGACTCACTAATTTTGTATTTATAGACCCGCAAAGGGTACATTTTACTATTTTTTCACCATCTAAAAGCGCCGCTTTATCAGCAATTGGATTCAGTGGAGCTGCAATACCATAAGCTTCCATAGCGTTTCGTCCTCTTTCAGAAATCCAATCTGTTGACCATGCTGGTGCAAGGAGCAACTCAATGCTTACTTTAAATCCTGCTTTCGTAAATGCATCAGTAATATCATCAGCTATGACATCCATTGCCGGACAACCACTATAGGTAGGGGTTAATTTTACAATTGCCTCCCTAGTTTTAATAATTTTAGCATAACGTATCACGCCCATATCTAACACTGTTAATACGGGAATTTCAGGATCGGCTACCTCATCCAGTATTGGGATTAATTCACCATCTATCTCGGCATGTTCAATTAATTCATCCATATTCATTAGTTAAACCAAATCATCAAAATATTTACCAGCTCATATTAGGATACGCGCGTTGCATATATTGCATGTCTGATAACAAAAACCCTAAATGTTCAGTATGAATCCCTAGTTTTCCTCCTTTTTGAAAATACTTGGATTCAGGAACTTCTATAGTCGCTGAAATTAAAACTTCAGAAACACTATTATAATAATTATCTTTTAAGACAGAGGTATCCACACCAACACCATTTGAAACCATCACCTTATCGTCTTCTGTTTGATGAAATAGCTCATCTGTATAGACCCATAAATCATTAACTGCTAGCTGAATCCTATCATGGCTTTCCTGAGTACCATCACCCAAACGCTTTATCCAATCTGAAGAGAATCGCAAATGATAGGAGACCTCTTTGATTGATTTTTTGGCAATTGCTTCTAATGTATTGTCATTACTTTCCTGCAACTTCTGAAGAAACAGATAATGATACATGTCAAACAAGAATTGTCTCGTCATAACATAAGCAAAATCCGTATTTGGTTGTTCTACCAACAAGACATTTAAATATTCACGTTCTGGACGTAACATTGCAATATCATCTTCCGATTTTCCTTCACCCTGTATTTGACTAGCATATTGATAATAACTACGTACTTGTCCAAATAAATCTAATGAAATATTAGTACAAGCAATGTCCGTTTCCAGGCTAGGCCCATGACCACACAACTCACCTAGTCGTTGTCCTAAAATCAGGCAATTATCTGCAATACCTAGTATGTATTTGTATAAAATATTATTCATAATTACATATGCTTTACTTCGTCTGGTAAATCGTAAAATGTTGGATGTCGATACACTTTGTCATGTGCTGGTTCAAATAATTCACCATTATTATCTGGATTAGATGCTGTAATATTTTTTGACTCTACAACCCAAATACTCACACCTTCTTTCCTTCTAGTATATACATCACGTGCATTTTCTAGTGCCATATCAGCATCAGCCGCATGCAGACTTCCAAAATGACGATGTTCCAATCCATTTTTACTTCTTACAAAGATTTCCCAAAGTGGCCATTCTTTTTTCATAATTACTTTTGTATTAACCTACTTTATTTAATTTTTTATGTTCTTGTTTTTCAGCATGTGCCATCGCTGCATCTCTCACCCATTGTCCATTCTCCCATGCACTAACTCTTGCTGTCATACGCTCTTTGTTACATGGCCCATGCCCCTTTACTACTTGCCAAAACTCATCCCAATCTATGGTTCCAAAATCATAGCTTTTTTTCTCTTTATTCCATTTTAATTCTTCATCTGGAATATTTAAACCTATTAACTCCGCCTGTGGTACTGTTTGATCAATAAATTGTTGTCGTAACTCATCATTTGTTTTACGTTTCAATTTCCATTTCATTGATTGCGCTGTATGGACTGATTCTGAATCGGTTGGTCCTAACATCATTAAAGATGGCCACCACCAACGATTTAATGCGTCTTGTGCCATTGCTTTTTGCTCTGGAGTTCCTTTCATCAATTTCACCATGATTTCATATCCTTGACGCTGGTGAAAACTTTCTTCTTTACATACGCGCACCATGGCTCTTGCATATGGCCCAAAAGAAGTACTGCATAATGGAACTTGATTTATAATTGCCGCACCATCTACGAGCCAACCAATAGCCCCTATATCTGCCCAAGTTAGTGTTGGATAATTAAAAATACTTGAATACTTTGCTTTACCTGAATGTAATTGTTCAAATAATTCGTCCCTTGTAATCCCTAAAGTTTCAGTGGCACTATATAAATATAAACCATGTCCTCCTTCATCTTGAACTTTAGCCAATAATGCTACTTTACGACGCAGAGAAGGTGCTCTTGAAATCCAATTGCCTTCTGGCAACATCCCAATTATTTCAGAATGTGCATGTTGTGACATTTGCCTTATATGAGTCTTACGATACTTTTCAGGCATCCAATCTTTAGGCTCTATTTTTTCGTCACGAGCTATACGTGCGTCAAACTCTTTTTCTAAATTTTTAATTTGTGCTTCACTCATTTTATTAGTGAATTATATTATTAAACATCAAAATCTACAACTACTTCTTCACTTGTTGGCACAGCTTGGCAGCTCAAAATCAAATTTTTAGCAACCTCTTCTTCCGCTAATGCATAATTTACTTTCATTTCAACCGAGCCTTCAATTATTTTACATTTACAGGTACTACAAACACCTCCTTTACAAGCAAATGGCAAATCGGCTCCAGCTGCTAAGGCACCATCAAGTAGGTTGTCATACTCATCGTCCATGATGAACTGAAACTCCTTTCCTCCATCAATTATGGTCACTTTAGTCCCTTCAGCTTTATGCTCTAAAACTTCAGCAATATGTTTATTTTCTTCTTCTGAATTTCCGCTATAAAATAATTCATAATGTATCTTATCTTTAGATAACCCAGCATTTACAAATTCGTCTCTAATCAAAAAGATCATTTCTTGAGGCCCGCAAATAAAACAATGTGCGGTATCGTCAATATCAATAAAGTTATCCGTTAATGTCTTAAGTTTTTCCGATGTAAATCGACCATTTAAAAACTCAATATCACGTTGCTCTTTTGTTAAAAAATGAAAAGTGTGAAACCTCTGAAAATATTTGTTTTTAAGTTGCTCTATTTCTTCTTTAAAGATAATTGATTTTGCGGTTCGATTCAAGTAAAACAATTTGAATGTGCATTCTGGCTCAAGCTTTAAATGAGTTTTTATTATTGAAAGCATTGGAGTAATTCCACTTCCAGCGGCAAATGCAATATAATTTTTAGGTGTAGCGGCATCTACTTTTACATAAAAATTCCCAGATGGCTCCATAATTTCCAACATATCACCTGCTTTAAGCTCAGTATTTGCATAGGTGGAAAACGCACCTCCTGGGATTTGCTTAATAGCCACTTTCCATTCCCGATCTACAGGACTTGAGCATAAGGAATAAGAACGCCGGACATCTTCTCCATTAATTTCCTTTTTCAATGTTAAATGCTGACCTTGAATAAACCCGAAGTCTTCTTGCAAATGTTCAGGAATATCGAAAGTCACAACTGAAGTGTCTTTAGTTTCTTTATAAATATCTGCAACCTTTATGCTATGAAATTCTGCCATGAAATGTTTTAAATTCAAAAATAATACAAACTAACACTTGTTAGTTACATTCACAAATTTACAAAAAATAGCCGAACTATTTAATAATTCCCTTCAATAAAACACGACTCAGGTCTGAAGACAGTTTAGACGGATTGAGATCTTCTTTATTTGGTATCCATATATATAATGAACGCAACGTAGATAACATTGAAAATAACATCACCTCAGCATTGGAATCTTGAAGTTCATGATTAGCGATACCTCGTTCTATAATTTGTCTAAAATCCTGTTCATAATCCAAACGTAGTTTCAAATAATACTCAAGTTTTTCTTCGAGATGCATCCAGTCATTATTAAGCGATGCCATTCCAAATGAATTGTTAGATGTTATATTAACATGTAGCTCAACAATACTATTCAATTTATCGACACTTGAAGAAGATGCTTTCTTTATTTGGGTAATACCTTCTGTAAACTCTTCGGCAAGTGCAATAATAATATTTGAAAGTATTTCTTGTTTCGAGCTTATATGATTATATAAACTTGCAGCTTTAATCCCCATTGCTTTAGCAATATCTCGCATGGTAACCGCACTAAATCCTTTTTCTTTAAAAAGGATTGTAGATATTTTAATAATTTGTTCTTTTCGTGTTTCTAGTTTCATATGAAAGTTGAAGATACAAAAATATGTAACTCTTGTTACTTTGAAAATTATTTAAATGCTTGTTCTTTGTAAAAAAATAAGACATGGGAATATTCAATCTATTTGGAAATAAAAGTGATCAAAATATCTTGGAATACAAATCTAAAGGGGCTATTATTTTGGATGTAAGAACACGACAAGAATATAATACTGGAGCCATTAAGGGATCAAGACATATTGCTTTACAAGATTTACCAAATCAATTATTGGCGTTGAAAAAATCAAATAAATCATTTATAGTATGCTGCGCTAGTGGCATCCGATCTGGTAGGGCAACAAAACTCCTTAATTCAAAAAACATTGACGCTATTAATGGTGGTGGATGGCAAAGTTTAGCATGTAAAATCAAATAGATTTTAGAGCTATACAATAAATTAATAAACTTAAAAAAAACACCTCTTACCAGTTAAAACTCACATGGCTTTAATAAAATACTCATAATCCAATATTTTAAACTCAGTCCATATTGAACCCACTACAATATTAAACATCTGTATAACAGCTTATTGCAACTTGTATTTTTGAAAATTTGAAAATAAAAACGGATAGAAATAAAAAAAAGCATCAGTAACTACCTGAAAAACAGAATAATTAACCTGACGCCTTTTTAAAAAAAATTGATTAATAGCATATCGAAGATATAACTTATTGAGCTCTAACTATTTTTTTTTCGATAAGAAGCAATTAAAAAAGATGAAGCGTCTTGGACAATATTTTTGAAGAGTCTCAAAATTAAACAAATAGCTTTTTATACTCCATTTTTCACCTGTATTTTATTCAATTAAGCCAGTAAACACGTAGCAAACAACGATTTATCACACAAATTTTAGAGTAAAAATCTAAAGCTGAACATTTTATTGTAAAAATACGCAGATAAGCACTAAAAATTGACATTGAATACACTAAAGTGTTTAAGCTTTACAAAACTTAAAACAAAATATGTGGATAATCTTTTTTAAGTAAATTTTGTTTTTCTTTCAGCGTTTTCAAAAACCGATTATGAAGCTCAGATTTTTCATTAAAAGCCTTATGATTTAAGCCTTTTTGAATTTCCTCTACTTTTTCCATAATAGCAACTGCATCCTGAGACATCCAAACCGTTTTAAAACATTCCCAAATATAATTGATTGCTATTTGATTAGGATGAAGTATATCTTCAGTATAAAATCGATAATCGTGAAGTTCATCCATCACAACTTCATAGGATGGAAAATAAGATGTGTTTTATTCGAGTTATTCGCAACAAAACCGTTTAATTATATTGTCTCCTTATTATTCCACTGCATTCTTTGAATAAGAGTTATCCTTGTAAATAATAATTCTAATGCCACACAAAAAGGGGAACATGTATATTATAAAGATACTAATCCTATAAAAGACAACTTTATCACATTTGTAGCGAGGAAACCTCACTTGGTGTAAAGCAATCAGTGAACCAAATAAAATTAAAAGTACCTGATGGCTCGAACAGAAGGATCTGTATTATTAGATTTATATACAAGATCTGCGATTCCTGTAGTGAAATTTACGGAATACACCTTATTAGCATTGGTTGGATCGAAACTAGATGTCCAATAGCGTTCATTTCCAGAGGTATTAAACCCTCCTATAATGGCTCTGTTTTCATAAATTCTTAACAGCTCATCTCTACTGGGCAAAAACCAATCTCTGTATCCATTCAGATCTAAATTAGCACATATAAATACACCTCCATTGGTGACATTTACAGCGACTAAGGCTGTGTTAATTTGGCCTGATCCTATATCTACAGGAGTAACATATTGGATTTCCTGTCCATAAGTTCCATTATTTGCACCACTACTTTGATCTGTAGTCGCAATGATTAAACCATGTTGAATATCCGAATCGTATCCTTGGTCTCCAGGTTGTAATATATAACCAACAATACCACCATTATAATTATCACCAATCACCACCAAGTTTTTAGTGTAATTTGATGCTCCATTTTTGTTAATTGCGCTACCACTACCTATTTTACCATTTTTATTTACATAATTTAAAGCTGTTTCACTTATATCTCCGTTTTTTGTAAGAACACTTATATTATTAATTGTAAGCGTTGAAGTTATCGAATTACTGTCATAATTGGAATCAAATTCTTGTGACGCTGTGAGTGTTGTTGTACCAATTCCAATAATCGTGACTGTTGTTCCACTAATTGTTGCAACAGATGGATCACTACTTGAAAATGTAACAGGCTTAGTGTTACTACTCGTGGGAGGTATTATGATGTAGGATCTGTCAAAATAAGTTTTTGTAACTGAATTAAATTCATCCATCGCAGCAGGATCAACATCCATTATAGTAATGGTTACCATTTGATTTGAAATTCTACTTGAAGCATCAGCGGCAATAATGTCTACTAAATATGTATTGCTATTTATACTACTTAATGGCGTCTCAAAATCGGGCGCCAAATTAAAAACAAGATTACCTGAAGTGTCTAACGAAAATAAATCTTCATCATTAGAAGTTCCCAAGCTCCAAGTAACAGGAACATTTGCAGAAAACCCAAATACATCAGTCTTGTTTTCTGATATTGATATGCTACTTGTATTCCCAGTTATTCCATTTGGACCAGAAATTATGGCAGGAAGAACTGCAGTTGTTGTTGATACTTCTAAAGATTTATTACTTTCATTATTTTGGTCATCTTCAGCCGAAATTTTGTAATAATAAGTGGTCTCTCCCAATAAATTTGAATGTGTAAAAGTTTCAATACCTGAGTTTACAGTTCCTATTAATTGTAAGTTTGAAGGAGTTGTTCCGCCATAAATTTTATAATTAACAAGTGTTGGAGAGTCAACCGAAGTCCAGTTTAAAATAGAATTATTATTTGCTGGATCCGTTGATACCGAAAGCCCGATAGGAGCAGTATAATAAGAACTAAAAACAATATTCCCTAATGACTTATTACTCTCCGATGTTGTTGTAAGGGTTGTTATTGTGCCATCTGAAAGTTTTACTAATTTCAGTACATCTGCTGAAACTACATATAGAAAATCCCCACTTGGATCTATTTCCATGTGAGTTACTGCTCCAGTTGCGTACAAATCAGAACCTATGGTATGAACATTTGAGCTCAAGTTTCTTTCAATTACTGTTACCCCAGCACCTGATCCTATAAATATTTTTGAACCATCCTTATTAACGACCACATCGGTTGCACTTCCCGTATTTAAATAATCAACTACGGTATTTGTTGAAGTCTCTATTATAGCAACATCTGAAGAATGACTTACATTATTTCCATAAATATCAGTCATTAAACTTGGGTCCCCAGAACAACCTGAATAGCCCCAGCTGGTATTACATACGTATACGTAGGCATCATCTGGACTTATATTCAACTTTGTAGCTCCAGAAATTCCAGAGTTAATCTTGACTTCACTTCCATCAGAGGTATTATACACAGAAATCCCCTTTTTTCTTGGATCCAAATTGGCAACGTATAAAGAATTCCCATTACTTGAGATGGCCAATCGAACACTGGAATACGCTTCATTTGGATTTGTTGTATTACAGGTCCCTGTATTTCTACTGGCCAAGGATGTAACTGTATTATTCAATATATCATACTTATTGATAGAGTAAGCCCTCCCGGTATAAATCGTGTTCCCATCTGGAGAAGAGACCATACCACTTTTATCGGAAAAATTAATTCCGGAAACAATGGTATTAGTCGCTACATCAATAATTTGAGTGGTCGTGGCAAGACCATATGAATCTTGAAATAAAAATTGTCCGTCTTTACTAATTCCTAATGTTCTTTGTGAATTTCTCCAATTTGAACTCGTAGATATTATTCCTATTGAACCAATAAATGTTTTTGAAATATTATCAATAATTTGGATGTTCCCTCCTTTTTGGGCTGAAACATAAGCGAAACTTTTATGCGCTAACCCTGTGTCTATCTGAGAATAAAGATTTACAGCTGAAAAAAGCACAAATACGATTATAAGTTTTTTTTTGAACATGAATTTTACAATTGTTAATAATTTAGATTTGTACACTATAACGTATTAATAATAAAAATCAAACTGTATTCTATCACTAGTTGATAACGCATACCCACCATTATTTGCAGGCACATAAGTAATTGTAGTTCCACTCACACCATATGCTGTGGTACTAATTCTTATGCCATTTATATACATTTTCACTTTACTATCGGAAGAAGGCGATTGTGTTAAGGTAAAACTAGTTTGCGCAGCTGTTGCACTAAACTCATCGGCTACTTCTCTTACAGGAGCAGCTGTAGAAGGCGTGCTCCAAGTTAAGCTACCACTTCCGTCTGTTTTCAATACTTGATTGGCTGTACCATCCGTATTAGGTAGAGTAATAGCCCCTGTTGTAATCCTTCCATTTGTTATTACATCAGTAACACTTCCATTTCCTAATTGAATGGTATTGCTAGCAGTTACAACAGCATTGTATCCAATTGCTGTGGCATTTGAATAAGTCCCGTCAGAAATATTAGCGCTTCTACCTAAAAAAGTATTTTTAGAACCAGTAGTCACCCAGGTTCCTGAATTAGCACCCAAAGCAGTATTCTCAGATCCAGCAGCATTCATTAATGTTTGATTACCAATAGCCGTGTTATGATCATTTCCTGCCACATTAAACATCGTTTCTGCTCCCACTGAAGTATTTCCATAACCGGTAGTTAAACCTACCATATTTTGATATCCTACTCCTGTATTATTATCAAAACTTGTCCCTGAATAATTTAACAGAGCACCAAAACCAATACCTGTATTCCTAGTCCCTGTTCCGGATCCCAATGCATCTGTTCCAATAGCAGTATTCTGACCGTCATCACCAGTACCTCTTCCTATTTTAACTCCATTTACCACCATGTCGGCACTAAAGATTTTTGTCCCGGCAATTGTCTGGTTTGTAGTTAAGTCTACAAAATCACCAGATGTCGCATTTGTAACTGCTAATTTCACAAAAGCTGTAGTTGCTAATTGTGTTGTATTTGTTCCAGCTGTAGCTGTAGGTGCTGCAGGTGTACCTGTAAAGGTTGGACTCGCTATGTTTGCTTTAAGAGCAACATTAGTCGTATTATTTCCGATAGCTGATGTGTTGGCATTAATTCCAGATGCATTTACTGTAATAGCGACTTTGTTATCAGCAATATTTGAATCATTTTCTGAGATATTAGTTGCATTGTTGGAAATATTTGTATTCGCTGATATAATTGCCGATGTCATGTTAGCCTCTTTTGCTTGTGCCCTTGTTGACTCAGCTGTTATTGCTGTCGTATTCGATGCAATAGCAATATCGGTATCAACTATATTTTGATCCATATTAGTCTGAATTGTGGCTTCTGCGGCAAGTGCTCTAATTGTTTCAGCTTCAATTGTTGAAGTATTATCAATTATAGCCTGAGCTGATCTCCCTGTTACAGGTTGTGGCATAAACATAAGATCCTGTTCACTTAATGTTGAATAAAGAGCTCCTCTTCCTGAGAAATCAATCTCAACTCTTAATTTTTTTTGCTCACCATCCCATTGCACATAATCAAAACTATTACGTGTTGCTGTTCCGGTTCCGATAACTAAATTTATCATTCCGTATTCATCGGTCATTGTTTCATGGTATTCCGTAAATTCAGTATTCTCAACTTCATTTATAATAGAAAATTTTATGACCACCCTAGTGTTAGCCAAAATATTTTGATCGGCATCTTCACCAGGAAGCTCTTGTATATTAGGGTTTAATATTACCGCCTGATAACTAATTCCCGCCGTTTGAGCGAAACCTTGGAATACACATATTAGTAATAAGGTTAGAAGTATTACTCTTTTCATAAGATAAAGGGTTTAAGTAATTGTTTGTTAAGACTGATTTCTAATTCGTTAATTGAAATTGCTATATTTTGTTTTTTTTGACTATTCAGGAAGCGAAATCAGTAAGCCAAAGCTTATATTTCTACTTTCGATTTTTAAAGATTCATTATCTCCTTCATCTTTTAACTCCAAACTCTTTCCATACATGTATTGCATATAAATAGCAAGTTTATCTGAAACAGAATAAGAAAGGCCTACACCTCCTCTAAAGTCAAATCGTGTTTTGTCAAAATCTTCATTGTTTTTTAAGTCTATAACTTTATTGTTAAGTGTTTGAGTTCCTTCTAACATAAAGCCTGCAGAAGCAGTCCCTTTGATAAAAAATTTAATTTTATCAAATGTTAACAGCTCATACTCCAGCCCTGCATTAAACTCTAAATAATCCATATTCCATTCCATAAAAACCCCTGTAGCATCATCACTCCCAATGGCCCCATAACCTGCATAACTTACTCCCAATGACCCAAAAAGATCCTTTGCAAATACTTGACCTCTGTAACCAGCAGCCAAAAAACTATGCGCAGTGGATTGCAAATTATCAAGGCTAGTGCCTTGAGAGTTACTATAATCGAATGTTGAGGACGTTTTTCCTGTTTCTAAATATAATTGTTGCGCTGTTGCTGTAGTAGATAGTGTTAGTAACACTAATAATTGGGTGAAAACTTTATAATTCATTTTAATTTGGATTGGATTATTGGATGATATCAATCATTAAGATTGACCGTTCTATTTTTTAAGAATTTTGGTAATAAACTGCTTATTGTTCGTCCCCGCTTTTAATATGTATTCACCGGAAGACAGCTCATCTAGTACTACATTTATAAGTTGACCAGGAGTGTAACGTTTCGAAAACACCTGACGCCCAAGTAAGTCATAAACAGTTACGTTAATATGATCTTTAACATCTTCTCTAAATGACAAAGAAATCTGTTTCTCGAAAGGGTTAGGATATATATCGAGCTGCAAGCTTAACGGTACATCCTTATCTTTAATTTTTGATATGATATTAGGCTGAATAAATCCCTGACGTAATATATAATCCCCATCGCTACCGACTCCAATGACACTTGATTGTCCTATACTTTGTTGCACAATATAAGTCTTGCCTTTATGATCTAACTTTATTGAAGCTCCAGAAACACCAGTAGTAGTTCTTACTACATTTGGATTGGAATCTGTTTGTGCTTTCAGGTGTTGCAAAAAAATACAACACATACATAGTGATAAAAATAATTTCATAATATAAGAATGATAATTTGGGTAATTTTAGATTTACTTTTAGTAATTCTGATCATTGATCTTAAAATTAAAGTTCAAAAAACAGACTCCTATTAGTTTTCACAAACCTACTTATAAATATGCGTATTATCGTTAAAATCATGCGTTTCATCCGATATTTAGGCGATTCAATAACAATTTCAGGACTTCAATAAGAGAGTTACCCCATAAAATCACAGAAAAGTCCTACTTACAATTAGCTATTAAAGAAATTCAACATGGTAATTTATGAGATGAGAAACAAAAAATGGTAAAAACAATTAAATATTTTTTGATTGACGCACAAATTACATGAGACAAAACCCACAAAAAATTATTATTATTGCAGAAATAAACCCCCCATTCTGAATGTTAGAACCAATCCTATTTCTATTTACCGGAATTCTTGGTATAATTACGATTGCTATCATGATAACTTCATATAGATCCAATCGATTTATCAATATGTTTTTAATGTTGATCGTCGTTATCACCTCTATTCGTTTTCTTATTCATGGAAGTTATGAATTAGCCATACAGTCATTATTAAATCCGGATAAAGGCTTAAGTTCTATATTATACTTAATTATAGTTCCCTGTTTTTATCTATACCACAAAAGTCTAGTGTTTCCGAAGGCACCCTTTAGTCTCAAAAATTTCAAACACTTAATATTTATAGTTTTTCTTTATCTTATAAACAGTATTCCTTCTTTAAAGGACGGTGTCTTGTTTTATTATGGATTTGCAACTAACTTTCTACTATTAGGTGCATTTATTAGTTTTTATTTAGTTATTACCTTCAATTTATTAAGGAAAACGATATGGCAAAGAACAGATATTCCAATTCATGACACACATTTTAATTTAATTAAAAGTTGGACTATCTATTTATTTACACTCAACACTCTAGGGGGTATTAGTTTACTAGTTGCTGTTTATTCAGAATTCACCACTGGTATTAATATATCTGGAAAATCAATGGCGTTATTGTCTTTGGCTTTTTGGTTATTCATTTATTTCAAGATTTTAATTTCTCCGGAAATACTGTATGGACTTCCTATACTTAACAAAAAGTTACTTCAATTTAGCCAGACTAGCAATAAAAAAGACCCCACCACTACAAAGATCAATAAACATTGGACTTTAAATCAAACAATTAAAAAAAATGATAAGGATACACGATTACAAGAAAAAATAAAATCTGATATACGTAGCTATATTAGAGAGGTGGAAAGATTATGCCTTATTGAAACCATATTTCGTGATTCAAAATGTTCTCACGTGGAGTTGGCTCATAAAATGGGAGTACCCACAAGCCATATTGTTTATTTATTTAAATATCACTCAAAAATGCCATTTTCAGAATATAGAATGAATATCAGGGTTCAAGATGCCATAAAATTAATTCAAAGCGACTATTTAAAATTAAACACTCTTGAATCACTCGCTTATAAGACAGGGTTTGCATCATACAATCCCTTCTTTATTGCTTTTAAAAAAATCACAGGACACCCACCACAAGTCTATCTAAAAACTCTAAATAATTTACACCCTATTGTAGATTCTAAAATACAATATGAGAAAACCTTTGATTGAGTTCTTCTTGTTTTTGTCTCAAGCTGGCCATAAACTTTTTATGCTGTTCTGAACTGGGGTTAAAAGCCTTATGATTTAAGCCTTTTTGAATTTCCTCTACTTTTTCCATAGTAGCAACTGCATCCTGAGACATCCAAACCGTTTTAAAACATTCCCAAATATAATTGATTGCTATTTGATTAGGATGAAGCATATCTTCAGTATAAAATCGATAATCGCGAAGCTCATCCATCACAATTTCATAGGATGGAAAATAAGATACATTTTGTCTTGGATCAACAACTTGATGGACTCCAGAAATAAGATGAGATTTACTCAAGTTGTTTTCTACAAATCCATCTCTTATATGACGTATTGGTGATACCGTAAATATAATCGACACCTGAGGGTTCTCTAACTTAACCAAAGCAATAATAGCCTCCAAATTACTCACAACCTCATCGACCGTAAGCAGTTCTTTTAAAAACCCTTTCTGAGGCACCTTATGGCAGTTGGCCACTATTTTATCGCCCTCAATAAAACGATACACCCAAGAGGTGCCTAGTGTTATTATAATGTGAGTTGCAGACTTTAATTGTTGTCTGGTTTGCTCGACATTATAGTTTAACTCTTTTATTAAAATTTCTTTATCAGGATGACTCAATTTAGAATGTGCTTCAAAACAATGCCATTGTTCATTGCGCATAAAAACATCTTCTTTATAAAACGTTTTTTTGTTTATCGCATTTGTTACGCATGTTTCAATTGCTTTGGGATGAAATAAAATACCGAAAGGATTAACCCTGCTTTGAAATTTAAAATATTCTAGTTTTTCACCAATGTTTTCGGCAAAACAGGATCCCAATAAAAATAGTTTAGAATTATAATCAATCTGATTATGAATCTGTTTTTCTAATGGTATTTTGGTTTGAAACTTCACTACTATTTTAAATAATTCTTTGCAGCTGTAAGCGCTTCTTCAATACCATCAGGATTTTTCCCTCCAGCAGTAGCAAAAAATGGTTGTCCGCCACCCCCACCTTGGATTAGCTTCCCTAATTCTCGTACAACTTGACCTGCATTGAGACCTTTTTCAGCAACTAATTCTTTAGAAATATAACAGGACAATAATGCTTTCCCATTTTGTTCCGCACCAAATAATAAGAACAGATTTTTGAATTGCGCTCCAAGTTCAAAAGACACATCTTTAATACCAGCGGCATCAAGGTCAATTTTCTTTGCTAAAAATTGAACCCCATTAATTTCAGACAGTTCGTTTTTAAGTTCTCCTTTAATGTTTTTAGCTTTATCCTTTAATAAATTTTCAATCTGTTTTTTAAGACTTGTATTTTCCTCTTGTAAAGATTTTAAAGCTTTTACAGGTTCTTTGCTATTATTAAGCAAATCTTTCATTTCAAAAAACGCATTATTATTTTCAAGATAAAAATCCTTAACAGCATCGTTTGTGATTGCTTCAATTCTACGAATTCCTGCAGCTACCGCACCTTCAGAGGTGATTTTAAAATGCCATATATCTGATGTGTTTTTCACATGAGTTCCACCACAAAGCTCAATAGATTGTCCAAAACGAATGGCTCTAACTTCATCTCCATATTTCTCTCCAAACAATGCCATTGCACCTTCATCTATGGCCTGCTGCATTGGAATGTTTCGATGCTCCTGAAGGGGTAACTTCCCTTCTATTCTGGCATTGACAAAATTTTCTATATCTCGAAGCTGTTCGGTTGTTACTTTTGAAAAATGCGAAAAATCGAATCGTAAATATTTGGAATGGACTGCCGATCCTTTTTGTTCTACATGTTCTCCCAATATTTCTCTTAATGCTTGATGTAACAAATGAGTTGCGGTATGATTACACTCTGTTCTAGAGCGTTGTTTACTGTCAACAACTGCTTTAAACGAGGCTTCAATGTTTTTTGGTAAATTTTTAGTGAAATGAATAATTACATTATTCTCTTTTTTGGTGTCTAAGACATATACGACATCACCATTAGTGGCTTCAATATAACCTTTGTCTCCAACTTGTCCACCACCTTCAGCATAGAAAGGCGTATTATTAAAAACCAATTGAAACATTTCGCCATCTTTTTTAGAGACAACCTTTCGATATTTTGTGATTTGTATATTCGCTTCAAGGGCATCATATCCCACAAACGATTCATCCGAGTTTTCAACGAGAATTACCCAATCATCTGTAGTCATTTCACCTGCTGCTCGCGATCTGTTTTTTTGTTTTTCTAATTCTGTTTTAAATCCTTCTTCATCAAGGTGCAATCCTTTCTCTCCTAAAATTAAAGCAGTTAAATCAATAGGAAAACCATAAGTATCATATAATTCAAATGCTTTTTCTCCCGATATCACATTTCCTTCAGTGGTCTCTATTATTTTATCAAGTAATAGAAGCCCTTGATCCAAAGCTCTTAAAAACGATTGTTCTTCTTCTTTTATTACATTTTCTATGAGTTGTTTTTGTGTCTTCAATTCTGGAAATTGAGCGCCCATTTTTTCACTCAGCACATCTACCAGTCTATAAATAAAAGGTTCGTTTTTATCTAAAAACGTGAAACCATATCTCACGGCACGTCGTAAAATACGTCGTATAACATAACCTGCGCCCGTATTACTCGGTAACTGCCCATCGGCTATAGAAAATGCTACGGCACGCACATGATCTGAAATCACTCGAATAGCAACATCAGCTTTTTCATTTTTACCATATTCTTTTTCAGTAATGGTTTCTATCTCTCGAATTAAAGGTGTGAATACATCTGTATCATAGTTAGATTGCACACCCTGCATCACCATACACAGCCGCTCAAAACCCATACCTGTATCTATATGTTTGTTAGGCAAACTTTCAAGAGAACTATCTGCTTTTCTATTGTATTGCATAAAAACCAAGTTCCAAATCTCAACAACATGAGGATGGTCTTCATTTACTAAATCTTTTCCAGGCACTTTTGCTTTCTCTTCATCTGAACGAATATCAACATGAATTTCACTACAAGGTCCACATGGTCCTTGCTCTCCCATTTCCCAAAAATTATCTTTTTTATTTCCCATAAGGATGCGATCCTCTGGAATTATAGCTTTCCAAAAATCATATGCATCTTGATCCATTGGAAGCCCATCTTTTTCATCACCTTCAAAAACGGTAATATATAAAATGTCTTTATCTATTTTATAAACCTCTGTAAGCAACTCCCAAGCCCAGGCAATTGCTTCTTTTTTAAAATAATCACCAAAACTCCAATTTCCAAGCATTTCAAACAATGTATGGTGGTAGGTATCATATCCTACTTCTTCCAAATCATTATGTTTTCCTGAAACACGCAAACATTTTTGGCTATCTGCAAGTCTATTATTTTTTGGTTGTGCATTCCCAAGAAAATATTCTTTAAAAGGAGCCATCCCCGAATTTACAAACATTAATGTTGGATCATCCTTCAGTACCATTGGCGCAGAAGGCACAATGCTGTGTTTTTTTGATTCAAAAAACTCTAAAAATTTGGTTCGTATATCCTGAGACTTCATTCTTTTATATGCGTAGCTGTTACCATTAAATTATAATTAATGGGAAACAATTTTTATATTTGTTCGTTGTTCAATTAATCCCGCCTTATTTCAGTAGAATATAAGCGCAAAAATAGAACTTTTTAACTTATGTCTAAGGTAAAATATTATTACGATTCTGAAACGCTTTCTTACCGTAAGATCGTTCGCAAAAAAAGAACGACTGCAAAGTATGCGTTTGTTTTTTTATTAGGCGCTGCACTCTTTGGTTTTTTGTTTGTATTTATTGCTAGTCAATATTTTGAATCCCCAAAAGAGAAAGCACTTGTCCGAGAATTACAAAACATGGAATTGCAATATGAGTTTTTAAATAAAAAAATGGATGAAGCTGAGATTGTACTCTCAAATATTGAAGAGCGTGATAATTCCATATATAGATTATATTTTGAAGCAAACCCAATCCCCGAAGAACAACGACGTGCAGGTTTTGGTGGGATAAATAGGTACAAACAATTTGAAGGATTTGATAATTCCAAATTAATAGCAGCGACAAATCTGCGTATTGATATTATTCAAAAACAAATTGTAGTACAGTCAAAATCCTTAGACGAAATAACAGTTTTAGCTGAAAATAAAGAAAAATTTCTTGCTACAATTCCAGCAATACAGCCAATAAATAACGAAGATCTTACACGAATGGCTTCTGGTTACGGTTACCGTACAGATCCATTTACTAAAGTTAGAAAGTTTCATTACGGGATGGATTTCACGGCTCAAAGAGGGACTCCTGTTTACGCAACTGGTGATGGAGTAGTCAAGCGTGCTGATGCGGGGTCTACAGGCTATGGTCGTCATATTAGAATAGATCATGGTTATGGCTATGTAAGTTTATATGCCCATTTATATAAATATAATGTAAGGAAAAACCAGAAAGTTAAGCGTGGTGATATCATAGGCTTTGTTGGGAGTACAGGACGTTCACAAGCGCCTCACTTGCATTATGAGGTATTTAAAGACAAGAAGCGAATTAATCCTATTAATTTCTATTACGGCAACCTATCGGCGAAAGAGTTTAGTGAATTACTCGCCAAAGCATCCTTAGAAAATCAATCTTTAGACTAATGCATATTGAATTACCCGAAAAACGATATTACGGAATTGGCGAAGTAGCCAGTGCCTTTGGCGTAAACACCTCTTTAATTCGGTTTTGGGAAAAAGAGTTTGATATTATAAAACCTAAAAAGAACGCAAAAGGCAACCGAAAATTCACGCCTGATGATATCAATAACCTCAAGTTTATTTATCACCTAGTTAAGGAGCGAGGATTCACTTTAGACGGTGCCAAAACTCATCTCAAAGAAGAAAAGAAAAAAACATTGGCTAATTTTGAAATCGTTAGTAAGTTAGAAGACATTAAAAGTCAACTTGTTAAAATTAAAAACCAGCTTTAATCAAATAGTAAATTACAGCAAGAGTCTCTTGAGGTTTCAAAATCAACTTTAAAATTATGTTTCAATAAAAGAAATTTGATTTAATAAAGTCAATAATTAATGCATCATCATCATACGTCCACCCTTAGATTCACCTTTGGACCCTAAGGTATTAAATTTCCAACTAAAGCTCAACATAAAATAGCGTTGCAACACTGTACTTTGAGAATCTTGAATATAGTTAGCTGTTGCGATCCGTCTAGCATTAGTATTTTGGTTTAATAAATCATAGGCCTTTAACGTTAAAGTTCCTTGGTCTTTCAAAATAGAATAGGCTAAAGTAGAATTCCAGGACCAAGCACTTTTCTGAAAACCAGGAGCAATATTAGGATTATAGTTAAAATTTATATCGTTTCGCCATTCAAACTTTTTAGGGACATAAGTCGTGGTACGTATCCCAACAGAATGTCTAAGAAACTCTTGATCTTTAAAATTAGCCAAATCAAAATTAGTTCTGTTAAATGACAAACTATAGTTAGGCATAAACTCCATCACTTTCTTCCATGTAAATGTCAACCTTGCATTAGGTGTAATCGATGTATTATTTGAAGCATATTGCTCACCATTATTAAAGTTTATATTTCTATTAACCCCGGTTCGAAGACCCACTCTGTATTTAAACGTTCGCAAAGTGTCAATTTTAATGGTTTTACTATAACTAGCACTTGCATTTATATCATATGCTCCATCTACATTTGCAAAGGTGGTGTTACGCACAAAGTTTTCATCAATTGTAGTATTTGCTACTACTTGATTGTTTCTAAAATTAGCCCATACAAAACCAAATATTCCCGTCCCTTTTTGAAAGTCGAAACTATGATAACCAAAATTAACTCTATGATTATTTGAAGGCTCAAGGTTAGGATTTCCTGTAACAGTATTTAAAGGATTAGACACATCTTCAAATGGTTGTAATTGTGACAAATTCGGAGGATTATTACTTAAATTATAACCAAAATTAATTGACGTCTTCGGACTAAATCTATAGCGAAAATTCGACCTTAATTCCAAGGCTTCAAAATTCCTAGCTAAACTCAACCCAGGTCTTAAAAAATCTTCATTTTCCAAAGTTCTAAATACATAACCTGTTTCAAAACTCGTAGATATTTTGTCCTTTCTATACGTTAATTTAACCGCTGGTCTATTGCTCTTATTTGTGTATTCAAAATCTGTACTTAAAGCTGTATTAAATTCTGTATAGTCTTGTGTCCCATCATCAAAATCAAAGGTGCTTCTTATGCTTTCTCGCTTATCATTTCTATAACTATACTTAAAATCTAAAAACAATTCCTTAGCTTTCAATGGAAGCCTATACGCTATACTTGTATTAAACCCCTTAAATTTTCGTTCAGCATCCGTGAATTGATCCCTAATAATCTCTTCAGGAACAGTCCCAAAAATATTAGTTTCAGAAGTCAAATAATCATCAGTTTCTGTTGTATTATAATCATTAGAGATACTAAATTTAATGTACGCCCCATTATTTCCAAAACGTTTAGTTAGATCTAGATCATTACTAAAATTCTTTCCTATAGTTTCTACGAATGACGCCGAATTAGATTGATTTGTAATATCATTATCTTCATTACGAGAAACTTCATCTCTCGAAAAATCTGTGCTATTATTGGTGGCTGCAAAAGATGGATTGATATTAATTAAAAAGGTGGAATCCACTTCAATATCAAATCCTAAATTTACTCTATGATTATCTCCTTCTTCATAAGTTCTAGAATTAGAATCGGTAAAATATCTAGAATCAGGAAGAATATTTTCTCGCTGTGTTGAGTTTTTATCATTAGAGCGGCTACTATCATAAAAATAATCCGCAGAGATATCTAACTTTTCTCCAATTTTATCGGCATAATTTGCACCATAATTCTGTGATTTTGTAATCCCTTGTCCGCCTCCAAATGAACGTCCATCAATACTAAAAGACCCACCACTACTGAAAGATATATTGTTTCCTCTACCAAACATTTTGGTAATTTCTCCAAAACTAAAACCTGAAGAATTTATATTGTTTCCACCAGCGAGCACACTAATACGTTGGTCGTTATCAAAAACATTCAACATGCCGGCAAACTCATAGCGGTCATCGGTACCTCCCCCAGCTGCCAAACGCCCAAACACGCCTTTATTGTTTTCTTCTTTTATGGTAAGGTTAATCGTCTTGTTCTCTTTATCGCCTTCTTCTCCTGCAAAGGCTTGAGCTTTAGTTTTTGTATCGGTTATTTGAACTTTTTCAATAAGTTCTTTTGTTAAATTCCTAGTCGTAATTGTTGGATCATTACCAAAGAATGGCTTCCCATTCACCAAGATCTTATTAACTTCTTTTCCATTTACCGTAATTTGCCCTTCTTCATCCACCTCTACTCCTGGTAATTTTTTTAATAAATCTTCAACATTGGCGTCCTTTTTTGTTTTAAATGATTTCACATTAAACTCCAAGGTGTCTTTTTTAATGGTTATTGGGGCTCGGGATTTAATTACTATTTCTGCCAGTGAATTTGTGTCTGTTTGCAAATTAATTGTACTCAAATCAATTTCATCTTTATCCAAGTCAATAGTTTGAACATAGGTTTGATAACCTACATATGATATGTATAAATTCAAACGCTTATCGGTTGTCTTGTCTTCTAAAGAAAACTTTCCATGTTTATCCGAAATTGTGTAAGACACCAAAGAGCTATCTTTAATTCGTTCTAAGTACACTGTCGCCGATTCTAATGGCAACTTCTCAGCTTCGACTACAACCGTTCCAGAAATTTTAAATGATTTATTTTGTGCGAAAGAAATTGAAGCACAACAAAGTGCGATAAATAGTAGATAGTATTTCATGTTACTGATTGGTGGTTAATAGTATTAATGGAACCGAAGGTAAAATAGTTAACGTATGAATTTTCTTAAAAAAAACATAAAGTTTCTCGATCCATACTGTTATGACTGCATATTTAACAATTTGTCTCAAAAAAAATGCCAGATGTTAGTCACATCTGGCATACAATATTTTTTAAATTTTACTATTTCTTACGCATATACACACTTACCGGCACGCCATGAAAATCAAAATGTTCACGTAGTTTGTTTTCTAGAAAGCGCATATATGGTGCTTTTACATATTGTGGTAGGTTACAGAAAAACGCAAATTGCGGCTGCGGTGTAGGCAACTGCATAATGTATTTAATCTTAACAAATTTTCCTTTATTTGCAGGTGGCGGGTTGTTCTCAATAATAGGCAATAGCACATCATTAAGCACACTTGTTTTAATACGTTTAGTTCTATTTTTATAGACTTCAACAGCCGTTTCAATGGCTTTAAAAATACGTTGTTTAGTCAATGTTGAAATAAACACAATGGGCACATCTGTAAAAGGCTCCATTTGTTGTCTGATATATTTCTCAAATTCTTTCGTGGTTTTAGTATCCTTTTCTACCAAATCCCATTTATTAACTAAAATAACAACCCCTTTGCGATTGCGTTGTGCCAACCAAAATATATTTTGTACTTGACCGTCAAAACCTCGGGTTGCATCACATACTAATAAACACACATCACTATGTTCTATGGCACGAACACTTCGCATTACAGAATAGAATTCTAAATCTTCCTTAACTTTTGCTTTTCGTCTAATTCCAGCAGTATCTACTAAATTAAACTCAAATCCAAATCTATTGTATTTCGTATCTATAGAATCACGGGTTGTCCCGGCGATATCTGTAACGATATATCTATCCTCCCCAATTAAGGTATTAATGAATGATGACTTTCCTGCATTTGGACGTCCAACAACAGCAAACCTTGGCAACTCCTCTTCTACAACTTCTTCTTTTTCTGGTAATGCTTCCACTAAAGCGTCTAATAAATCTCCCGTACCACTTCCATTAATACTTGCAATGGTATAATACTCACCTAAACCAAGTGAATAGAACTCCACTGCATTTTCTTCTCGCTTACCATTATCAACTTTATTAACTACTAAAAACACGGGTTTATTCACCTTGCGAAGTAATGTTGCTACATCTTCATCCATGCCGGTCACACCAGATTCTACATCCACCATGAATATAATAGCATCGGCTTCATCTATAGCCAATTCTACTTGTTTATCAATCTCAGATTCAAAAACATCATCACTACCAAGGACATATCCTCCTGTATCGATTAATGAAAATTCCTTTCCATTCCAATCACTTTTACCATAATGACGATCTCTGGTCACACCACTAACGGCATCAACAATGGCTTCCCTACGTTGAATTAAACGATTAAAAAAAGTTGATTTCCCAACATTAGGACGACCTACTATAGCTACTATATTACTCATACACTTTAAATTAACTAAAAAAATTTCGAAAAGCTATATTTCCTTTTTCCTTCTTCAGAAATTTTTTGCAAAAATAGGGAATATCCCTGACGGTTTCTCTTTTTTTATCAAAGATTAATACCGTTTCACATTTGAATAAAAAACTGTACATTGAAATCTCTAAAAACACTAAAATGCCCAATACTAAAGAGATTGTTTTACGTCCTCGTTTTAAAATTGAACTTAACCAAAGCAATAGCAGTGCCTTAAGCTCATTTGAAGAGGTAAAAAGTACACAATCAAATTTTATTATCACACGAGTAGATGATCATGTTTATATAAAAATCCCAAAGGAAAAACAACATTTTTGGTCTCCTCAATTGCATTTAGAAATTATAAAAAAAAACCAAAACAATTGCACTATTTTTGGTCTTTTTGGCCCCAACCCAACTGTTTGGACCATGTTTATGTTTTTTCATTTTATCGTTGCAGGGTTATTTATTGCCTTCGGAATATGGTCATATACGAATCAATCATTGGGTAAGCCTTATTCTATTCAGTTATTTTTAACTTTACTAATGGTTGTTGTATGGTTTGCACTCTATTTTGGGGGCCGTGTTGGTAAAGATAGCGGGTCTAAAGAAATGCATGCATTGCATGATTTTATGAATGACACTTTAAAACTCTAACGATTATTGTAACCAAAGCGTTTTAACTGGTTTTGATTACTTCTCCAGTTTTTATTAACTTTTACATAAAGTTCCAAGTGAATTTGTTTGCCAAAGAATTTTTCCAAATCCTTTCTAGCTTCAACACCAACTCGTTTTAAGGCACTCCCTTTATGTCCAATAATTATACCTTTTTGAGTTTCACGTTCCACCATAATTACCGACCGAATTCTTATTATATTTTCTTCTTCAAAAAACTCCTCAGTATCAACCTCTACAGCATACGGAATTTCCTTTTTATAATGGATTAATATTTTTTCCCGAATGTTTTCATTGACAAAAAAGCGCTCAGGTTTATCTGTAAGTTGATCTTTAGGATAAAACGCTGGCGATTCAGGAAGTAATTCTAAAATACGGTTGAACACTTCTTTTACGTTAAAACCTTCTAATGCAGAAATTGGGAAAAACTCAGCATTTGGAACTTTACTTTGCCAAAGTGCAGCTTGTTCTTCTAATTGTTCTTGATTAGAATTATCGATTTTATTCAATAATAAAAGTACTGGGATTTTTGAATTGGTGATTTTTTTAAAAAAGGCTTCATCTTTTAATTCCTTTTCTCCTATTTCTACCATATAGATTAAAACATCTGCATCTTCAAATGCCGATTTCACGAAATCCATCATGGAAGCTTGTAATTCGTATGCAGGTTTGATAATTCCTGGTGTATCGGATAATACCACTTGAAAATCTTCGCCATTCACAATTCCCAATATCCGATGTCGTGTGGTTTGTGCTTTTGAAGTTATAATTGACAATTTCTCGCCAACAAAAGCATTCATTAATGTTGATTTTCCAACGTTAGGATTACCAATTATATTTACAAATCCCGCTTTATGAGTCATATAATAATCATTTAATAGACCGCAAAGTTACAACCTTGGATTGTATAGACCTCAACTTAGATAAAAAACTTATTGTAAACGAAAAAATAACGACTCTTAAACCATTTACCGGATCTCTAAATAGAATTCTAATATCGTCCTAACATCGGCTTCATTTTTAAAGGAAAGCTTATTTTGCCTGACGTATTCCAATATTTGATCAGTTTTAGATGCATCAACCAATTTCATTATTCTGCTTTTCTTTAATTTAAACGGCTTAATTGTATTTTCACTCTTAAGAAAGTAATCATGTTTGCGCACATATTTATCTCTTAATCTATTTACCATTGGATTAGCTGATCCTTCAATCAATTCTACTTTAAATCCTTTTAATACAGAAAAATCATCGGATTCAAAAATAACTTCACACACCCTGTTATCATCGTTAAAATAATAGTTCTTATAGATTTTATTATTAACAACAAACCGATCAATATTGTTAAAACTAAAGGTAAATAATGAGTCTGAAGCAACTTTAGTTTCAAAAGTATTTCGTTTGAGATTTAAGTTAATATTTGTAAGTGTAAAGTTTTGATTGTCTGATATAAAAATCGTTGCACTATTTTTCCAGTTTTCATATAAATAAAAAGAACCATCGACGATTCGTTTCGGATTTCTGAAATAAAATGAAGCCCCGTGTGAGCTCATATTTGACAACCCTGTTGAAACAGCTTGTGCGGATGTTTTATTACCAGTATCAAATTCCTGATTTATCGTCGATCCCAAATTAATGGCCTCCTGCTTAGAAGCCAATCTATCCGTTTCAATATAATTTTCAATTTCAGTAACTTTTTCAACATCATCATTAAACAATTTCATTAAGGCCCTATTGTTTAACTTAAATGGGCGAATATTATCATCCTCTTTAATGAAATAAGACTGCCTTCTAATATACTTGTCATTTTTTCTATTCAACATTGGATTTGGTGAACCTGCCAATATTTGAATATCATAACCCTTCATTATAGTCATTTCTTCTGATTCGTATACCATCTCGTATACCCGATTGTCATCATTGTAATAGAAATTTTTAAATACTTTATCATTAACAACAAACTTATCGATTCCATTAAAATTAAAAGTAAAAAGGGAGTCTTCAGATATTTTAGATTCGAAAGTGTTACGCAGTAAGTTTAAATTAATATTCTCAATGGTGAATTTTTTTCCATCAACAGTATGAATGACTGTTGTATTATCCCATGTCTGAAACTTATGTACCGAACCTTCAATTACCTTTGCCTTTTTTGAGCCAAAAGTGAAGGCACCAAAATTATTAGCGTTAATTGTTGAAATAGAATTCAATGCTGACGCAAAGTTATTCGTCGAATTTTGTGCTGAAACAACAGTGCACAAAATACTCACAACAAATAATAAGATAGATCTCATAGCAAACTTTTTTTTTCGAATTTACGATTATTCCAATTACCTGAGAAAAAAAACATGCCCCTTAACAACTTTTCTATGTAAGGATACCCTTTTTTCATTCAAGATTATCTAGTTTTACTTAATAAAAATAAAAAGCCCCTTAAGCCTCTCAGTGCGTTATGATTACAATCTTTAACTTAGTTTCACAAAAAGCCCTAGGAAAATGAAAACTCCACTTATTCTAATTTTATTATTTATAACATTACAAACCTGGTCACAAACTAAAATTGACAGTAGCAAAATTATAAAAGTCCTTTCTTTTAACATATTACATGGCGCAACAACAAAAGGCGATTTTAATTTAGACCTTATTGCAAAAGTAATTACAGATGCTAATCCCGATTTTGTGGCACTCCAAGAGGTAGATTATAAAACCAATAGGGCAAAAAAATATGACCTTGTTACTGAATTAGGATGGCGAACAAAAATGGCACCATTATATGCCAGAGCGATGCATTATGACGGTGGTGAATATGGCGAGGGTATATTATCTAAACATACTTTTTTACAAACAAGAAATATTGCACTCCCATATATTCCTGGTGATGAACCACGAGCAGCTGTAGAAATCACTACTGTTTTACCTTCTATGGATACCATCTCTTTTATTGGTACACATCTAGATCATTTGAAACTCGAAACCAATAGAATTATGCAGGCAAATCACATTAACAAAGTGTTTTCGAAAAATCAATATCCAAGCATATTGACCGGCGATTTAAATGCAGAACCAAAAAGTGAGACCATGCAAATTTTAGAGCGTTTATGGACCCCGTCATATAACAAGGAAAATCCTCAACCCACTTTTCCATCAAATGGTCCTTCTAAAAAAATTGACTATGTGATGTTTTATCCAAAACACCGCTGGAAAGTTCTTAAAACCGAAATTATTCAAGATACAATTGCATCCGATCATTGTGCTTACTTAGTGACACTTCAATTATTAGATGAATAATCCCGTAAATAAAATATTCATCAATTTATTTGTAGCTTTAAAGTTTTAGTATTCACGTCAATTTTCGTTTTTAAAAATGTTAAATATTGCTGACATTGTAGCGCTTTCAGGTATTGCATTGGCATTATTTCTCGCTATTTTAGTGTTACAAAAAAAAGAAAAAATCCAAGCAGACCGGTTTTTAATAAGTTGGCTGCTAATAATGGCTCTTCATTTCACCTACTTCTATATTAATTTTCACAGATTTTTCGATGATGAAATCATGCTTCAAACCATAGGAAGCAGCTTACCCGTATTTCATGCGCCTCTAATTTATTTATATGTAAGGTCTTTAGCTAAAGGAAGCGTGAGCTTGAAACTTATTCTTTTTTACTTATCTCCTATTGTCCTATATTTATTGGGATATTTCTATCTATTTGAAACGGGTCATTTTAAAGCAGAAGGCTTTATTAAATTCATAAAACCCGAAACTCCTTTTTGGGTGATTGCCTTAGCACCACTAATGATTGTGTTAAATATTTTATACATCTTCGCATTAGTAAAAATATTACAGGTTCAACAACGATGGCTTAAATCAAACTTCTCCTTTGAGAATAAAATAACCTTAAAATGGGTGCAATATTGGGTCGTTTCGTTTATAATTAGCGCCGTTCTTATTTCATTTGCTATTGTCTATTCCGATCTTGGAAAAATTAGCAACACCCTCGCTTTTATTATCACATCAATAGCTATGCTAACTCAACTTCTAATAATCGCTCAATTTGGATTGCAACAAACAACCGCTTTTATTAGTCATAACTATTATAAAGTTATTGAAGAATCCATTTCAAGAGAAAACACCTCTTTATTAGATCGTACGACTAAATATGCAAATTCAGGATTACAGCCTTCCCAGATTCAACAATTCGTTGATGAATTAACCCTTTTAATGGACACTAAAAAACCATTCTTGAACGAGAATTTAACTTTGCCTCAGTTAGCAAAACTTTTAAACCTTCCTACCTATCAATTATCGCAAGTTATTAATGAAGGTCTCCAACTAAACTTTTTTGATTTTGTGAATCAATACAGAGTCATTGCGGTGAAGGAACATTTAAAAGATTCTCAGTTTGATCAATATACTATTTTAGGAATTGCCTACGATGCTGGTTTTAGCTCAAAATCATCATTTAATAAAGCCTTTAAGAAATTTACTGGAACAACTCCAAGTGCATTTAGAAGACAAGGATAATTTTTTTAACCTTATTATTTGAATGAAATTGGTGCCGCCCTATAGGGCAACGCGCAAAACACCTTTATTAGCCCTTACTTCGCTCAAAAAGCAGATGTCCAAAGTAAAAAGCACATTAAGAAAATTATATAAATTTATTAGAGGACTCCAACTTTGGTGCTATGCTTGACAGATGTGAATTATACCTTTGATATTTTAATAAAAACTCAACAACTCCTAAGATTATAGTCATGAATAAACAATTAAGAACAATTGCAACCGTAGGAGTTTTTGCCTTTTGGTTTTTCGTTTTGACGAATGGGATACTTCATCCTGAGTATTCCCACATATCTCAATACATAAGTGAGCTTGGAGCAAAAGATGCAGCTTATGCCTTCCTGATGAATTATTTTGGAATCTTACCTTTTGGCGCCTCCATTATGATTTTAGCAATTTACCTTTGGAGAAATCTCAACTTAGGTTTAATTGGAAAAGTTTGTTGGATGATATTGTTTTTATGTGGCCTTCTTTTTCTATTTGCCAGTATCTTCCATTGCGATCAAGGCTGTAGTTTCACAGATATGTCAACCGAAGCTCTAAGACATAACTACACCGCGTTTTCAGCTTTTATACTTGCTGCATTAACGATGCTTCTCATTGGGCTTATTTTACTATTTAAAAAGACATATTCTCCCTTGCTTTATGTAAGTTTATCTTTAGGGATACTCGCTTTTATCCTATTTTATATCATGGGCAAAACAGGTATCTATTCGGAATACAGAGGCCTATACCAACGCCTATTTCTAGTAGATTTTTCTATATGGATACTCTTTATATCCCACAAGTCCAATTTCAAATTATTCAAACTATAATCATTTTTTAATTTCGTTTATAAATTTGGCGATCTAAAAGCCCCAAATATTACAACTTCCGCAACAATATCGAAATAGTTGCTTACCTTTTAATTCAAATGTTTTATTTTTCTTCATTATTTCTGTAATGAAATTAAAAAAAGGCAGTATACAGTATTAAAGGCATAAACTAGTTAATGAATTTATCGGATGAATTTATGATGCAAAAAGTCAAAGAAGGCGAGGTTGAAAGACTTGCACTTCTCTTTGAACGGTATCATTTGGAGTTATATAATTTCTTCTTGAAATTTTCAAGAGATAAAGATTTGAGTTCTGATCTAACTCAAAATGTATTTTACAGAATCCTTAAATACAAGAATTCTTATAAATCGCATAAAAAATTTAGAACTTGGATGTATATGATTGCGAGAAATACAAGAATCGATGCCTTTAAAAAGAATAAAATAAGTTATCACAGCGAAGACATTGAAAGTATCAAGAACTTCAAAGTCGATGACGTATCTGAAATCGAAGAAAGAGAATCATCCGATGTGATAAAAAAAGCCTTATCACTAATGAATCATGAAAAACGCGAGCTCATTATTATGAGTTTTTACTTAGAAATGTCGACCTCAGAAATCGCAAAAGTCTTAGAAATAAGTGAAAATAACACAAGGGTTAGATTTCACCGGGCTTTAACCGATTTAAAATCAATTTATAATAAAATTTCAAAGCTATGAACAATGACATTTTTGAACAACTGGTTTTAGAATATTTGAAAGGAGAACTTTCTTCAGAGGAAGTAAATAATTTTGAAATCCTAATTGCAAATAATGATTCAAAGCAACAACATTTCAATGAAATAAAAACGATTTGGGAATTGACAAAAAGTGAACAGCTAGAAACTCCAGATGATTCACTTAGAGAGGGATTCTATAATATGTTGTCAATGCACACTTTAGAAGAAAAGTCAAAAAAGAAAACAATTTTTCAATCGATTGATGCATTTCTATCCAAAATCGTGCAATATAAATATACTGGACAAATGGCAATGTTAATGGTGGTTGCAATTGTAAGTGGTTACATTGGGTTTCAGTTGAGTTCTAATACATTAAACCAAGATGAAATTGTACTCAATCAAAGAGTTGAAAAATTAAATCAAGAAGTTGCGAGTTTGCAACTGAAAAGCGCTTCTGCATCCGATAGGATCCAGGCCGTAAATAATTTAAAGACTTCAACCTTAAAAGAAGAAAATATTATTAAAAGTTTGATAAGTAAACTTCTTTATGATGACAATATGCACGTGAGAATGGCAGCTGGTAAATCACTGACATTATTTAAAAATAATCCTCAAGTTAAATCTGCCATTTTAAAAGCAGTTAGATTAGAAAAAGAACTCCTTGTAAAAGCCACTTTAATTGATGCTTTAATTGAAATTGATAGAGAAGCGGCACTAAAAGAAATATACAGAATTTACGACAGTGAAAATACAAGCCCTGAGATGAAGGCTCTTTATAAAGACATTGTCGAAACTAAAAACATTTAAAAATGAATATTATAAAATTAAATAAATACTTAATTGTTACAGCACTCATTGTTATTGGCTTCCAAAAACAGGGATATAGTCAAAACAATATTAAGAAAGTAGAGCATGTTATAAAACATATCCCGAATCAGGATCTATATTTTGAAATTGATTATGCCGATCAAGTCCAGATAAATTACTGGGAATCAGACTCCATAAAAGTAGTTGTTATGGTTGATTTGTTAGATAGTAAAGGAAATAGTGAGAACAAGAATTTTGACCTTGTAATTAATAACTCTGGAGGGACCCATAATTTTATTGCTAAGGTTAAAAACCTAACAGCACATTATGTATTAAAAAACAGTGGCTCAGATTACAAACCAAAGGGCGCTTTCAATGACAAAGTCCTTCGGGTTGGTACTCATATAAAACTCACAGTCCCTAAAAATATCAACATAGAGTTTAAGGCTAATAATATGGGGGATATAACAATTGACCATAATGGCGGTGGATTGTTAGCTTCTACCAATGGGAATATAGACTTAAAACTAAATCCTTCTATACAAGCAGATCTTAAACTCAGCTCTCTTTTTGGAGATATATTAGTAGATGACCAACTAGATATTGAACGTAATCAACAAAAAAAAGGATTGAAAAAATTGAGCTCTAGAGATGAAATGGATTATAAGCTTAACGGGGGGAGCGGCATCCAAATATCTTTAGCTACCTATGGAAACATTACCATTTTACCCATCAAAAATTAGCAGAGGCTAATATTTTTCAAAACATCATATTAAGTACAATAATCCACTTTATTTAAGTGACGGGGATTCCTATGCTTAATTTTTAAATAAATCAACAAAAAACGAACATCATAACATTTAAAATCATGAGAAAAATTAAACTATTATTTATCACCATGCTTCTATGCCCTTTGCTAAGCATTCAAAGCCAAGAACTTAAGCTTAGTAAATCACAAATGCTTGAAGACTTTAACGAAACCATTTCATATATAAACACATTTGCTGTTCATAAAGATCTAAATGCTGTAAGGCTTGGGATTGACTATACTAAACAATACACAATCTTGCGTAATACTATCACTGAAAATACAAGTATTTGTGAATTTAAAGACACCTTAGAAAAAGCCATTCAACTGGTACAAGACATGCACTGTAGTTTTATGTCATTTGACTATTTTGAAGCCTATGGCCAATATCAAAAGAAGTTTAATTTCAAAAAGAACCAAAGCTATGAACGTATCAAATATTTTGAAGAACATTGTGAAGCCAAGGCTATCAATCTTATATTACCATTACTTTATGAGAATGGAGAATACGTAGTCTATGCCGATTTTAGTTATAAAAAACAGAATATTAAGCGTGGTACTAAGGTGACACTTTATAATGATAAAAATATCAAATCATTTATTACAAACAACTATGATAAAGTATGGCCTATATTATGGGATGCAAACAACAAAAGACCCTATAATCGCAAATTTTATGGTGTTGGGAAAGACCAATTTTCATTAACTTTTAATGACGGGCAATCTAAAACAATAAACTTTAATCTAAAGGACTCGATTAAATTGGCACAGAAACCTGAACGACAAGTATTTTATTACTCACAATCCAAAGAGCAGGCACTTTATTTAAAAGATCAAAATGCCTTATACATCGGTATGCCATTTATGGATGTTGAACAAGGAAAAAACATAATCTCAAAAGTAGACAGCCTACACTCAAAATATGGTGATTTTGATAAAATCATAATAGACATAAGAGGAAATCCAGGCGGAAATGACATGTGCTGGAGAAATGTATTAAGTCATCTAATCCCAAGCAATATAAGCTTCTCAATCGATCTTAAATACAAATACAAAAAACCTGTTGTAGAATTCTATAATAAAGGCAAAAAGAACACAAAACATGAAGCCATTCAATTATTAAATCATTCTGAATATTGGACAGAATCTGACGAAGTATTCACATTAAAGCCAAGCAGAAAGTCCATTAAGCACTCTGCCGAAATATTTGTTTTACAAGACAAATACATTTATTCATCAGCAGGAAATTTTTCTAATTTCTGCTTGAATAGCGATAAATTAATTTCGGTAGGAACAACTACCAACCTGGTTGGTGGACTACAAACAGAACCCCTATTCTTTAAAATGAAACATTCAGAATTGATTTTTAGAATAGAGCCTATGCTAGATTTTTCTGGAGTTAAAACTATAAACGATTTCTCCCATAATAACGTTGAAATAAATATCCCTACCTCCGCTGACGATTATTATTTAAGAACAACTTATAAGGGTGATCTTTATAGCAAAGCATTTTTAACTAATCATGATAAACTCGTAAAACATGTTTTAGCAATCAAATAGTTAATTCTACATTACAAAACATCAATTTTAATCCAAAAAAAAGTCTAGATATATCTAGGCTTTTTTTTTATCTATCGGTAGATATACATTGGCATTAGTCGCTTTATCACATAGCGAAATCATAAAACCACTATTCTACTTGAAAAAACAGTTCAAATCCTATAACTTTGTGTAAATTGGACAAAAATAATATCGGCTAAAAATTAATTAACAGTATATTTTTATGGCAACTCGACACTATGAAGGCAAAAAATTTGATGCGCAAGACGCACATCAAATTACTGATGCACTAACTGTCGAAGAAGCTTTGCAAATAAATATAAACAATAAAGCATTTACGGTATCAATGCGTACACCAGGAAATGATGTTTCTTTAGTTCGAGGAATGTTGCATTGTGAAGGGGTTTTAAATAATACCAATTTCTCCCCAGAAGTATCTATTAAAAAAGAAAATGAAAATGGTATTGTTACTATTGTTAATGTTGATATTCCAGAAAGTGAATTGGGAGAAGGTTATTCAAATAGTAGAAGCTTACTTTCGGTTTCATCCTGTGGCATCTGTGGCAAAACAGAACTCGGCGATTTATCTTTTATAGGAAAAACTATTGATGATACTAAAAAAATTGAGATTAACTTAATTCATCAATTATTTAATAAAATGAGTTTGTTGCAGCATGATTTTAAAAAAACAGGTGGCACACATGCAGCAGCAGCTTTTACAATCGAAGGGCAGCTACTTTGTTCAATGGAAGACCTTGGACGACATAATGCCGTAGATAAAATTGTTGGAAAATTGATCACTTCAAATCAATTGCAAAACGCAAAAATTATGACCGTTAGTGGACGTATTTCTTATGAAATTGTCATTAAATGCTTTAAAGCAAAAATTCCTTTTTTAGCAGCCGTTTCTGCCCCATCTTCTTTGGCTGTAGATTATGCCAAAGAACTCGGAATTACTTTGTTTGCTTTTTGCAGAGATAAAAGAGCAACTTGTTATTCACATCCACAACGTACCAAAATAAATAAAACAAATCCTAAAGCGAGTTAAAAATATATGTCAGATAATTTAAGTGAATTACTAGGGCGAAAAGGAATAAAAGATAACCTCTTCGATAAATTAGGGCAAATTGCAAAACCTGAAGGCGCACCTAATGCGGATGAACTAGCTAAATTAGCTGATGAATTCCTAATTGGTAAAGCAAATACTTTTGGCACCGCTAGTTTTTACGATTTTTTAAAACCAGAAAATAAAGGTAAAAAAGCCTATGTCTGTAATGGTACTGCCTGTGTTTGTGCCGGTACTCAAGACGCAGTTGTTTCATCTCTTGAAAATCATTTTGACACTAATGAGATTGGCCACATGACCTGTTTAGGACGATGCCATGAGAATAGTGCCTTTCATTATGATGGAAAAAATTATTCGGGAAAATCACTTGAAAAGTTAAATGATATTCTCAATACAGATACTAATTTAAACGAAGATACTTATACTGTTAAAGCTAATAAAAAGACTATTTTAACAACAGCATTCTCAACAGTTTCAGAATACTATAAACCCTTTCTTGAGGCTCTAAAACAAGACTCCTCAGAAGTTTTAGAAACTATAAAAACATCAAATGTTCGAGGCCGTGGCGGTGCTGGATTCCCTATGGGATTAAAATTAGAGTTTTGCCGCAATGTAAAGAATGACACCAAGTTCATTATCTGTAATGCTGATGAAGGGGATCCTGGAGCTTATTCAGATAGATATTTATTAGAAAAACAGCCTCATTCTGTTTTATTTGGGATGCTTATTTCTGGCTATGTCACTCATGCTAGTTATGGTATTTTATATATTAGAGCTGAATATCCTGAAGCAGCAGTCATCATTCAAAATGCAATTGATGAGCTTCAGCTAGCAGGATTGATAGGTGAAAACATTGATGGCAGCGGATTTAACTTTCAGTTTAAAATCATCCAGGCTCAAGGTTCTTATATCTGTGGTGAAGAAACCGCTTTAATAAACTCGATTGAAGGTCAACGTCCAGAGGTACGGGTACGCCCTCCATTTCCTGCTCAAAAAGGACTATTTAACAAACCAACAACTGTAAATAATGTTGAGACTTTGGCGGCCCTGCATTACATTATTGAAAATGGTGGAGAAGCATGGAAAAATATTGGCACAGATCGTTCCTCAGGCACAAAATTAGTCTGTCTAGATAGCTTTTTTAATAACCCTGGCATGTACGAGGTTGAAATGGGAACCCCACTTTCATCCGTTGTAAATGACTTAGGTGGCGGATTTAAATCTTCGGTAAAAGCGCTTCAAATTGGTGGGCCTCTCGGTGGATTAGTTCCTGTTTCAAAAATTGATGATTTAACCATTGATTTTGAATCGTTCTCAAATGAAGGGTTTTTATTAGGGCATGCATCCATAGTTTGTGTTCCTAGTGATTTTCCCATCATGAAGCTTATCGAACATCTCTTTGATTTTGCATCCTATGAAAGCTGTGGCAAATGTTTCCCTTGTCGATTAGGAACAAAGAGAGGTCAAGAGCTTTCAACAAAAGCATTAACATCGGATTATAAAATTGATAGAAAATTATTTACAGATCTATTGACAACCTTAGAGCAGGGCTCGTTATGTGCACATGGTGGTGGGATACCATTACCCGTGCGTAACGCAATGCAATATTTTGAAGCTGAATTAAAACAATACTTCAATTAAATTAGAAAAAAATGAACACTGCATATATAGATAATCAGGCTTTTGAAATAGCTGAAGGAGAAACCATCTTAGCTTTTATAAAACGCTATAAAGACAAAGGACTTGTACCTACATTATGTGATGCACCAAATTTAGACCCCTTTGGATCTTGTCGTGTCTGTAGTGTTGAAGTTGCCTTAGACAAAAATGGCCCGGTGAAAACATTGGCGTCTTGTCATACCCCTGTTGGAAAGGGACAATATATTTATACCAGTACAGAGACTGTAAAAGCTTTACGTAAAAATATTGTTGAGTTAGTATTAACTGACCACCCCTTAGATTGTTTAACCTGTGAAGTAAATGGTAATTGTGAATTGCAAACCGTTGCAGCACAAGTGGGGATTCGTGAAGTTCGTTATCCAGAAGGTGACACTCATTTATATAGAATGAAAGATTTGAGTCATCCATATATGACTTCAGATTTATCAAAATGCATCAATTGTTACCGCTGTGTTCGCGCTTGTGACGAAGTACAAGGCGAATTTGTATTGAGCATGTCTGGTCGTGGTTTCGATTCTAAAATTATAAAAGGCTTAGATGATTCGTTTATGGATTCTGATTGTATAAGTTGTGGTGCTTGTTCTCAAGCCTGTCCAACCTCAGCAATTTCAGATGTATTTCAATCCAAAGCAATCAAATCCACGGATAGCACTAGAACAATTTGCACCTATTGCGGTGTTGGATGTAATCTTGAAGTTGCAAGTAGTAATGGCGAAATTTTAAGTATTACGGCGCCTTATGATGCCGAAGTGAATCAAGGACATACCTGTATAAAAGGCCGATATGCTTTTAAATTTTATGACCATCCAGAGCGTTTAAATTCGCCAATGATTAAGCGCAACGGGGAATTTGAGAAAGTGTCTTGGGATGAAGTTTACGAGTATATTGCTAATAAATTAACAGGATATAAAAACGAATTTGGGCCTGATTCTATGGCTGGAATTTCCTCTTCACGTTGTACAAACGAAGAAAACTACTTAATGCAAAAATTCTTTAGAGCAGTATTAAGTACTAATAATATTGATGGTTGTGCACGTGTGTGTCATTCGCCTACCGCCTTAGGGATGCAACGTACTTATGGCACTGGAGCAGCAACAAATTCTATTGACGATTTAAAAGACACTAACTGTATAATGGTTATTGGTGCAAATCCTACTGATGCGCATCCAGTAACAGGAGCCAAACTAAAACAGTTTGCAATGAAATCGGGTAATGTATCAATTGTTATTGATCCAAGGCGGACAGAGTTAGCACGATATGCAACTCATCACATCGCATTAAGACCGGGAACAAACGTTGCCGTGCTTAATATGATGATGTATTATATCGTTTCAGAAACTTTAGTAGACACATCGTTTATTGAAAATAGAACTGAAGGCTTTGAAGAATTTAAACAAGAACTTTTAAATATAGATTTAACTGCTATAGAGAACGTTTCAGGTGTCACTAGACAAGAAGTTAGAGCAGCAGCGATCGCTTATGCAGCTGCACCTAACGCTATGTCGTTTCACGGCTTGGGCGTTACAGAACATTCACAAGGAACATTTACGGTAATGCAAATTGCTGACTTAGCTTTAATGACTGGTAATATTGGTCGTCGTGGTGTTGGTGTGAATCCGTTACGTGGCCAAAACAATGTGCAAGGCTCTGCCGATATGGGTGTGCAACCACATCAAGGCGCTGGGTATTTAGACATCACAAAAGATGATGTGAATAAAAAGTATAATGAATTTTATGGAGTTGATGTTCCAATGAATATTGGCTACAAAATTCCAGAAATGTTTGATGCTGCATTAGACGGCAACTTAAAAGCAATTTGGATTATTGGGGAAGATGTGGTACAAACCGATCCAAATACCCAAAAAGTAATTAAGGCATTAGAGTCTACAGATTTAGTTATAGTTCAAGAGTTATTCATGACAGAAACTGCTAAATATGCGGATGTTATTTTGCCTGGCGCATCATTTTTAGAAAAAAGCGGAACCTTTACCAATGGAGAACGCCGTGTACAAGCTGTGAGGCAAGTTGTAGAACCCGTGATAGGATCAAAGCCTGACGGACAAATCATCGTAGACATCATGAACAAAATGGGGTATGCTCAACCTGATTATACACCGGATGGGATGTTAGATGAAATATCACAAATCGTCCCTTTCTTTGCAGGAATATCATGGGAAAGACTTGGTAAGAATGGGCTACAATGGCCTGTAGCAAAAGATGGTACAGATACTCAAATTTTGCATAAAGAAGATTTTAAACGTGGTAAAGGAAAGTTTGAATTCAATGCATGGGAAGAAACTACTGAGCTAACTGAACACGCGAAAGACTACCCATATATTTTAACAACTAATCGAGAATTAGAGCATTACAATTGTGGTGCTATGACCCGCCGTACAGCGAATGAGCAAATTCTTCAAGATGATTATTTAATGATTAACCCTGAAGACGCACAAAAGCACTTCATTAACGAAGGTGACTATGTTTGCTTAGAATCTCCAAGAGGAAAAGTTGATGTGAAAGCTCGAATTACCGATGAAGTAAAATCAGGAATATTGAGTACCACATTCCACTTCCCAGAAATAATGATTAATATTATTACTGGAGATGTTCATGACTCAGAAGCAATGTGTCCCGAATACAAAGTAGTGGCCGTAAGAATTAGAAAAAGTAAAGGAAAGTATAATCAAGAATTAGTGTAATTTTTTATGGTTAGAAACAACATTTTTTTAGCATCATTTAATAAACATACTCGGTACCTAAATTTACATGTTCTTTTCAATCATAATTTTATACTCTTATTTGTTTTTGTTTTTTGTAGTTGTCAAAACTCAAAACTGCCTAGCCCCAGTACTTTAAAAAATGATTTATCAGCTTCTGAAACCCGAAAAGCGTTAATCACAATTGATAATAATCGTTCGTTTGACGCTGAAATTTCACTAAGCGATGCCGAGTATAAATTAGAACAAAGTCTTTTTGATTTGAGAGGCAACTATGAAAAAATAATCCAACGTAATAACTTACCGTTTTACAATAAACCTTTCCATGATGTAAAACATATTATTGACTCTTCCTTGCTTTTCAAAATATTCAAATCAATGCCAAAGGGAGGGCTACTTCACACTCATAGTGGCGGCATTACTAATATTAATTGGCTTATTGATAAGGCAAAGGAAATGCCCGAATGTTATGTATACACCAAACATGACAGTGATCGCTATATTTTTGGACAGTTGGGTGTCTTTAAAAAAAATACAGCGCCTTTAGGGTTTTCCTCTTTAAAAGAGAAAATTGATACCGATCCCGAGTTTGAAGCCCTCCTGTACGATTTATTCGTCTTAAAAAAAGAGTCGCTAACGCCAGACTTAGACTATTGGCAAGAATTTGAAAAGCGCTTTATGAGAATAAATGCGTTAATTTCCTATCGTCCATTTTTTAAAGCATACTATAAAAAAGCATTTTTAGATCTCTTAAATGACAATGTTAAGCATTTGGAAATTAGATATATTTTTGGCGGTTTATATGATTTTGAAAAAGATGAATATTCTAATGATACGATTATTAATGATTTAAATAATGTTCTAAAAGAAATTCAGAAAATTGAACCCAACTTTACATTAAATCTCATCTATACAAGTTTTAAATTTTTAAGTATAAAAGAGATCAATAGTCATCTCTCTGAAGCCTTCCGATTAAAGAAGAAATATCCAAATCTAATCACAGGTTTTGATCTCGTTGCAGAAGAAGACCGTGGCAACGCCATCTCCTATTATGAAAAAAGCTGGAAAAAGTTAGACACTTTAAAAGCCGATTATCAGATAGATTTACCACTGTATTTACACGCTGGTGAAAGCAATTCTATAAAAAATAAAAACCTATACGATGCTGTATCACTAGATTCTAAACGTATTGGCCACGGTTTAAATCTCGTTTTTTATCCTGAATTAATTGAAACCGTAATTAAAAAAGACATCCTTATTGAAATAAGTCCAATAAGTAATCAAACTTTAGGCTATATTCCTGATTTAAGAACCCATCCTGGTAGATTACTTTTAAAAAATGGTGTGCAATGTGCTATTAGTAGTGACGACCCAAGTGTATTTGGATATGACGGGGTTAGTTATGATTTCTGGCTTGTCTTTTTGGCTTGGGAATTAGATCTGAATGCCGTTAAAAAACTAGTTTTTAATTCCATAAATTATGCCTCACTAAGTTCGCAACAAAAGCAAAAGTCACTTCAGGTTTTGGAAAAAGATTGGACGCGATTTGTAGTGGACACCAATTTATTATTGGAACTAAATTAAGAGTTCATTTTTATGATGATATAAGTTCTTTTCTACAAAGTCAAATTTAGTCCCCCTTTAAATCTTACGTAAGAGAACACACTAATTTCCTATGTTTTTCCTTCTGAATCACATAAAATTACTACCAATTCAACTCATATTTTTCTAATCCATTTTAAGAGCACCAATACCGGCATTCCAAAGTAGTTTATTAAATGCTGGTATATCTATGTTTAACAGCGTGTTTGCTCTATTGTTCAAGGCTTTCCATTGTGCATCAAGTTCTGTTTTTCGATCTATAGAAGATCGGTTAACCCTTGGAATAGTACTTTCGGTTTGGTTGATCAGAAACATATATTCTGCGGTAAATTTATTAGGAAAATTCTCGACATCATCATAAGCTTTAGATTTTCGTTGAATCATATCTTCATCCCATTGATTTAATTTTTTTATAAGTGCTTTCCCGGTATCAATTAGAGTTACATCTCCATTTTTCTTTTCTAAAGAAGCCAAGGCTGTTTTCAATTGATTCTTAGCTGCATAAAGCAAATTAACCTCATCATGCATCTCGGTTAATGTTTGCTCCATATTAGTCATTAATTTATCATAAACAATGTACTGACTAGAGACAGTTTCATATTGTGGGTTTTCGTCGACATAAGCGATGGTTTCGACTTCTTTTTGATTAACTTTTAAGGTTAAAGTATAGCTACCAGGAGACACTCTATGCCCTCTGAAACTAGCTTCAATATAAGTGTCTGGTATTCCAGACATAATTGGATAACGCATATCCCAAACAAACCTGTTCAATCCTTCATTTTTAGGCAGTACAGCAGCGCGAGGCGGTCCTCCATCCCATCTTCTATATTCCGAATCACTTTTAGAACTTATGGTATTAATAATATCCTGATTCCTATTTCTAATTTCTAAAGTGACCAGATCGCCTTCTTCTAAATGAGGCAATTGATAATAAATCACAACGCCATTGGCCGGGTTCACCCCATTGAAAGTATTTGTTCCATCAAAGTTATCAGTATTACCACTTAAGGGGCTGCCCCAAAAGCCATTTAAAGCATGTTCTGGTGCATATAATTTTAATGCTTTTTTATTGGATTCATATTGTGATAACAGAGCCAAATCATCTAGAATCCAAAACGAACGGCCTGATGTTGCAACTATTAAATCGCCTTGATGTACTTTTAAATCTGTTATTGGGGTCACTGGAAGATTCAATTGGAAAGGTTCCCATGCCTTCCCTCCATTCCAAGAGATATAAATACCTGTTTCTGTACCTGCATACAACAGGTTTTTTCGCGTAGCATCTTCACGTACTACTCTTGTATAAGCGCCGTATGGTATACCAGAACTAATATTTTTCCATGTTTTACCATAATTAGTTGTTTTGTATATCGCTGGAGTATAATCATTAAATTTATATCGTGTTGTAGCAATATAAGCTGTTGCTGGATCATGAGGTGAAACTTCTATGGCGTTAATTAAACATGCCTCTAAATTTTTTGGGGTTACATTTTGCCAGCTTTGCCCATCATCTCTTGTAATTTGTACAAACCCATCATCACTCCCTGTCCAGAACACACCCTTTTCATGTGGAGATTCAACCATATAAGCAATGGTTCCATAATTTTCAGCACCCACTGCTTCATTGGTATAAGGGCCACCTCCATTACCTTGTTTATCATCTAAGTTACGTGTTAAATCTGGGGAAAATTCATCCCAGGTCACACCCATATCTTTGGTTTTTAAAACCATTTGAGCGGCATGGTAAAATGTTCCTGGATCATGTTTTGACCATATAATAGGGGCATTCCAATTATAAAGATACTTCATATCTCTAGCTGCTCTTCCTAAATATTGAATGGGAGCCGCCATAATTTGTGTACTTGCTTTGGCGTCCATATTCAAGGCTTCAATTGTTCCTAAATAACTCCCTCCCAAAATATACTTCGGATTATCAGGATCAAAAGCTAGAAAAGCACTTTCCCCTCCTGCAGAATAGGTCCAATCTTGCTGAGTAATTCCTCGACGTCCAGTAGAAAGGCTGGCTATTTTAACAGAACTATTATCTTGTTGACCACCATAAATATTATATGGAAATAAATTATCCGCATTTATTCTATAAAACTGCGCTGTTGGCATAATATCTTGGGTAGACCAAGTTTTAGCATAATTAAATGAAATGGCAGCACCGCCATCATTGGCAATAACCATATTGTTAGAATTATTTGGATTAATCCATAAATCATGATAATCGCCATGTGTTCCTCCTAGCCGTTCCCAAGTTTTTCCACCATCAATAGATCGCAAAGCTGGTGCACTTAACACATAAACAACATTATCATTATTTGGATCTGTAAACACTTCTGTATAATACCAAGCACGCTGTGTCAACCTATTATCATCACTAACTCTATTCCAGCTTTCACCAGCATTATTAGACACAAATAAGCCGCCTAAATCTTTATCACTATCACTTTCAATTAAGGCATAAACTTTATTAGAGTTTGAACGACAAACAGAAATTGCCATTTTACCCTTTTCCACTGGAAGCCCCTTATGGATCGTATTCCAGGTTTCTCCCCCATCGGTCGATTTGTATAAACCACTTCCTTCACCACCACTAATCATTTTCCATGGCGTTCGTTGGTGATGCCACATTGCCGCATACATAATTTCAGGATAATTCATATCCATAGACAATTCAACGGCCCCGGTGACATCATTTGTATATAACACATTCTTCCAAGATTTCCCGCCATCAGTTGATTTATATATACCCCGTTCTTTAGTAGGACCACTATAAGCTCCTTGTGCAGCAACAAAAACAATATCTGGATTTGTAGGATGAATTACTATTCTGGAAATTTGCTGTGTATTATCCAATCCAATTTTAGTCCAAGTTTTACCAGCATCAGTTGATTTATAAACACCATCTCCATACGAGGTCATCACTCCTCTAATGGCATGTTCACCCATCCCACAATAAACAATATTTGGATTAGATTCTGAAACCGCAACGGCTCCCACCGAACCTGTTTTAAAAAATCCATCAGAGATATTATTCCATCGCTGACCGGCATCTTCTGTTTTCCATAATCCACCACCCGTAATACCCATATAATAGGTTAATGGGTTATTTAATACACCACTTGCCGTTACTGATCGGCCACCACGAAAGGGTCCTATATTTCTATATTTTAATGGTTTGAAATAGGTCTCTGCTTCCTGAGCTGACATTGAAACTAAAATAAAGCATAGTGTACAAAATGAAAGTATTCTTTTCATGTGGAGTGTGTTTGTTGGTTGGTACTCAAATATACATAATTAATGATTAGAAAATCGTAAATTTAGCAGCATCAAAAATTTATGAAAAACGATATTACATTACATATAAAAAACATGGTTTGCCCACGCTGTATCAGTACGGTTCAAATGATATTTGATGGGCTTGATATTGATATTAAATCAATTCAATTAGGAGAAGTCATCACTGCTAATAAGATAAGTAGCGGATTAAAACTCAGGCTTAAAGATAAACTTTCAGAAGACGGTTTTGAGCTATTAGAAGATCATAATTCAAAAATAATAAGCCAAATAAAGTCATTAATTATAGACCATATTCATCATCAATCTACCAGTTTAAAAATTAACTTCTCTACATTCCTTTCAGAAAAACTGAACCATGAATACACCTCGTTAAGCAAACTATTTTCTTCGGTTGAAGGACTAACTATAGAGCGTTTTATTTTAAAACAAAAAATAGAGAAGGTTAAAGAATTACTATTTTACAATGAAATAAATTTATCTGAAATAGCTATTAGAATGAATTATAGTAGCACGGCACATCTTTCTTCTCAATTCAAAAAAGAAACAGGAATGACACCATCTGCCTTTAAAAAAACCAGAAACCCGAGTCACCAAGCCATAGATTCAATTTAGCAGACTCCAATTTTTTTGTTTTCCTGGCAAAAACATATAAATGAATATCTGAATTATATAATTTAAATAGTGTCATTCACACTTAACTTTGTACTTATAAGACCAATTTAGTCATGTCACAAAGTAAAGTTCCAAATCAAAACACCAACATCATAAAAGACAATTATAAAGTCTCAGGAATGACTTGTGCCGCTTGTGCTGTAAGTCTCGAATCCTATATCAAACCAATCGAAGGTGTTTTAAATGTTGTTGTAAATTACCCGAATCAATCAATAGCATTAGAATATGATAGTGTCACAATTTCAATTGAAAAAATTCATCAAGCAGCGAAAGAAATAAGTTATACCATATTAACGGGGGACAGTGAAGTCTCGAAAAAAGCTTTTGAAGAAATAGAAGAAAAAAGGCTAAGTAAACTCAAATCAAAATTGCTGTTTTCCGTTATTTTCTCAATTCCTGTTTTTAGTATTGCCATGTTTTTTTCAGGCAAACTTCCCTATGAAAACTGGATTATGTTGACCCTTTCAATTCCTGTTTTGTTTTGGAGTGGCTCAGGATTTTTTGTAATTGCATGGAAAAAACTACAACACTTTTCCTCCAACATGGATACCCTTGTTGCTTTAAGTACGGGAATCGCTTTTATATTTAGTCTATTTAATACGGTATATCCAGAGTACTTTTTAAGTCAAGGTGTAACCCCTCATGTGTATTATGAGTCTGCCGTAATTATTATTACACTTATACTTTTAGGTCGTTATTTCGAAGAACGTTCCAAGAGCAAAACCTCATCTGCCATAAAAAAATTAATGGGCTTAAAACCTAAAAAGGCAACTGTAATTAGGAACGGCGAGGAACGCATTATTGCCTTTAATGACATTGTAAAAGGTGACCTCATCATTCTTAAACCGGGTGATAGAGTACCTGTTGATGGCAAAGTAAAAAAAGGCAGCTCTTATATAGATGAAAGCATGATTTCTGGAGAACCAATCCCAGTCTCTAAAACGAAAGGAGCCTTTGTTTTTTCAGGAACAATCAATCAAAAAGGAAGCCTAAGAATCATCGCAAATAAAGTTGGTAAAGAGACCCTGCTTTCTCAAATTATTCAGTTGGTTGAACAGGCACAATCCAGTAAACCAGCCATTCAAAAGTTAGCAGACAAAGTCGCTGGTATCTTTGTTCCTATTGTGATTGGCATTTCAATACTCACTTTTATTATTTGGTATAATTTTGGCCCAGAACCTTCTTCAACTTATGCCTTACTTTCACTTATTACCGTACTTATTATCGCCTGCCCATGTGCTTTAGGTTTGGCAACGCCAACGGCTTTAATGGTTGGTATTGGGAAAGGGGCACAACAAGGGATTTTAATAAAAGATGCTCAAGCTTTGGAAACAGCTTATAAGGTTGACACTTTAATATTAGACAAAACGGGGACTATTACTGAAGGAAAACCTAAGGTAACCGATTTTATTTGGACAAATGATGCAAATACGAATCAACTCAAGAAAATAATTTTCGCGATAGAATCACAATCGGAACACCCCATAGCAGAAGCCATTGTAGAGGAGCTTAAAAAAGAAAATCAAGAGCGTTCAAATATAGAAGGATTTGAGAGCATTACAGGTATGGGTGCTAAGGCAATCGTTTCTGATATGACTTATTATACTGGAAATGAAAAATTAATGACGCGTAATAACATTAACATTCCAGACCATTTATCTATAAAAGCGGCGGCGTTAAAAGCTGAAGCAAAGACTGTTGTATATTTGAGCTCAGAGACCCAAGTTAAAGCCATTATTGCGGTTGCCGACCGTATTAAAGAAAATGCCGCGGCCGCAATCGCTCAGATTCAGCAAATGGGTATTAGCATACATATGCTTACTGGCGACAATGCAGAAACCGCAGCTGTGGTTGCTAATACTGTAGGAATTACAAATTTTAAAGCAAATGTGATGCCCGCTGACAAGGGCTATTTTGTCAAGCAATTACAAGCAGAAGGAAAAATTGTTGCAATGGCTGGAGATGGCATTAATGATTCACATGCCTTAGCACAATCGGATGTTGGTATTGCTATGGGAAGTGGTACTGATATTGCTATGGAGAGTGCTGCAATTACATTGATGCATTCCGATTTGAAACAAATTTCGAAAGCCATCAAACTTTCTAAAGCGACGATGCGTACCATCAAGCAAAATTTATTTTGGGCTTTCATTTATAACTTAGTAGCCATCCCAATTGCAGCAGGGCTATTATATCCAGCATTCGGATTTCTATTAAATCCAATGATTGCAGGTGCAGCCATGTCCATGAGTTCCATTTCTGTACTCGCAAATAGTTTACGATTAAAAAATCAGTCCATTAATTAATATCAAAAAAATATGAAAACAATACAATTTAAAACAAATATAAACTGTTCAGGATGCATTAAATCTGTAAGCCCCTTTTTAAACGATGTTGATAATATCGACCTGTGGAAAGTAGATATTGATAACCCTGATAAGATTCTGGAAGTAAGCTTGGATGATGATAATATAAAAACTGTGATTGATGCTGTTACTCAAGCGGGGTTTGAAATTGAAAAAGTTTAAAAGCGAAACTCCTTAAACATAAAAAAGGGTGATGCTCATTGCATCACCCTTTTCTTCTTTTATTTATACTATTTTTATTCCTTAATGAGTCTTTTTACGGTGTATTCGTTAGTCGTGTTATCAACTATTTTAAAGAAGTAAACAGCTGAGGCTAATTTTTCTAAACCATTCACTGTAATTCTACCATTAACACTTGATGTGTTTTTAGAATAGACAACTCTTCCGTTAAGATCAAATAATGAAATTTTAAATTCTCCAGTGATCCCTGTAGACAATTCTATATTTAGAATGCTATTAAATGGATTAGGAGTTATTCTTAAACTGTCAAAAATGAACGTCGAATTACTCAATGGAGAATGAGCGATATAACCATCACAATTTTCATCAATTAAATTATTTAATATCTCTGCTACACTTGGATTAATATTCGCATTGGTATCATCACAATCTCTATCATTCGAAGAATAACCATCCGGTTGTGTACAGCCCCAAATAGAATAAGAAGCATCCCCATAACTATCACCATCTGCATCAATATACCAAAGCGTTGCTCCAGCAGCATTCAATGCATATGATCCTGTTACGGTTACCGTCGCTGTATTACCATTACCATCATCAGCGGTAAGTAAAACAGAAATAGGTGAGGTGAAATCAGTTATAACAGTGCCTGCTATTGGAGATTGAGTTACCGTTACATTACAATTATCTGTTGCAAGGGCTAAACCGGTGTAATCTGGAACAATAAATTCACAATTTGAATTGACAAATCCAGTGACATGATGAGGCTGAGTTAATTCCGGCACAATATTATCTTGGACATCCACATTGGCAGGTTCATTAGTAACGTTGCCATTTACGTCCGTTACGATTAAGGTTACTATATTGATACCAACATCATCACAATCAAAGTCTGTTTTACTGAGTACCACACTTGCAATACCGCAGTTATCAGAGACTCCACTATTTACAGCCGCCACTGTTGTGCTTCCGTTGCCATTAGCATCTAGCTCTACAATTATATCATTTGTTAGCACAATTGGTGGTAAATTATCTTGAACCTCTACATTAGCTGTTTCCTGAGATATGTTACCCCCAACATCCGTTACGGTTAAAGTCACAGTGTGATTTCCTATAGCATTACAATCAAAGTCTGTTCTACTAAGCTCTAGATTCGCGATACCACAATTATCACTGGAACCATTATTTACCGCTTCCGCTGTGGTGCTTCCATTGCCATTTGCATCTAATTCTACAATTACATCTTGAGTATTCGCTGTTGGTGGTATATTATCTTGAACTGTTACCGTTGCTGTAGCAGTGTTTTGATTACCATTACCATCGCCAACTTTCAAAGTTACCGTATTCGCTCCTAAATTGGAACAGTCAAAGGTATTTGGCGTCACACTCAAAGCTCTCGTCCATCCACAATTATCACTAGAACCACCATCTACATCACTAGGTATAATACTGGCATTACCATTGGCATCCAACTGCACGATAATGTTTTTACCTACGGCATCTGGTAATATCTTGTCATCCACTTCAACAGTTGTATCACAGGTAGATACGTTACCATCCATATCTATTACTGTTAAGGTTACTGTTACATTCTGTCCTTCCTGGTTACAACTAAATGTACTTGGTGAAACACTTAAACTGGCAATCCCACAATTATCTGTAGAACCATTGTCAATTTCGGCAGCCGTTATACTAGCATTACCATTAGCATCTAAATAAGCTACAACTCCAGTTTTACAAAGGGCCGTTGGTAATACGTTATCTTCAACAGTTACCGTTGCCGTACAAGAACTAGAATTTCCATTAACATCGGTAACGGTTAGGGTTACAATATTTTCTCCAATATCGTTACAAGTAAAATCCGTTTGAGATATAGATTCTGATATCACACCGCAATTATCATTACTTGAACTCCATGAAATCATAACTATTCCATGACCAGTTCTATTTCCTGAAGTAAAAGATCCATTGGACAGTGTCGCATCTAAATAGCCACTTCCACCGCCGCCACCACGACAGTTTCCAGAGCCAGCACCACCATACCATCCACCGCCACCGCCGTAGCCCTCACAGCCGCATCCATTGACATTTCCGCCATAGCCAAAGCCACCAGAAACTACAGGGTTATTTAAGGTAGAACAAGTTCCATTTCCACTGCCACTTTGTGTACCTCCTTCTCCTCCTGGAGTTGAAGCGACACCTCTATAGCCATCGCCACCAGTCAATCCGGCACCAACGCCGCCAACAACGTGAGTTCCTCCCCAAAACCCAGCGCCGCCACCGCCACCGCCAACAATCACACGATCATTGAGTGTAACACCACCTATTCTAATATCAGAAGCACCGCCTCCGCCTTGTCCAGCATTTTCACCATTTCCCCCTCCATTAAATCCACCAGTCACACCATTTGGTTGCTGTCCTACATAAATAGACAATATCTGTCCAGGAGTAACTGTTATATCTGCTGTTGCTGTACCTCCAAAATTATTATTAATGGCTGAATTAGCCCCGCCTTGCGCACCAGATACTATTGTATTAATACTTGTCACCCCTTCTGGAACCTCAAATAATTGCACGCCACCAGTATAGTTGAATACCTCATTATTATTACCATTCAAACTTATCTGTGACGCAGAGATTGACACTTTTCCTGTCTCATCCAATTGTACTGTTATATCCTTACATAAGGCTTCTGGTGGTATATTATCTTGAACTGTTACCGTTGCTGTAGTAGTGTTTTGATTTCCATTACCATCACCAACTTTCAGAGTTACCGTATTAGCGCCTACATTGCTACAATCGAACGTATTTGGCGTCACACTCAAGGGGTTCGTCCATCCGCAATTATCACTAGAACCACCATCTACATCACTAGGTATAATACTTGCATTACCATTAGCATCCAACTGCACGATAATGTTTTTACCTACGGCATCTGGTAATATTTTGTCATCCACTTCAACAGTTGTTGTACAGGTTGACACATTGCCATCCAAATCTATTACTGTTAAAGTTACCGATACATCCTGTCCTTCTTGGTTACAACTAAATGTACTTGGTGAAACACTTAAACTGGCAATCCCACAATTATCTGAAGAACCATTGTCAATTTCGGCAGCCGTTATACTAGCATTACCATTAGCATCTAAATAGGCCACAACTCCAGTTTTACACAAGGCCGTTGGAGGTATATTATCCTTTACAGTCAATGTCATATCACAAAACGACTGATTGCCGTTGACATCCTGTTGAAAGATTCTAATACTATGAGTCCCTAACTGATTGCAATAGTAAAACTTAGGACCCGTAAAACCTACATGACCCTTTGTTGCACAATTATCGCTTCGTGAAACTACTGCTCCATCAACAAGTGGGTTGAACTGTACTACTCCGTTTGCATCTAAATAAATAGTCACATCTTGACAGATTATCTCTGGTGGTATATTATCTTGAACTGTCACTGTTGCTGTACAAGTGCTCTGAATTCCGCTAATATCAGTTACTGTTAAGGTTACCGTGTTTTCACCAATATTACTACAGTCAAAATCTGTTTTACTAAGAGATAGACTTGCTACCCCACAATTATCGTAAGAACCATTATCTACCAATTGCGCTGTAGTACTTCCTTCGCCATTAGCATCCAACTGTACTGTTACATTCTGGCACAATGCTGTTGGGCTTTCGGCATCTGTCCAACTTGGGTCATCAGTATCAACGAGGCCATCACAATCATTATCAATACCATCACAAATTTCAGGTGCTCCTGGGTAAATACTTGAATCTGTATCATCACAATCGCCTTGGCATTCAGAGAACCCATCGCCATCGTCATCTACTTCACTATCTGGAACTTCACCATCACAGTCGTTGTCAACACCATCACAAAGCTCTGGCGCTCCAGGATATATTGTGGCATCTGCATCATCACAATCGCCATCGCATAATGTAAACCCATCACCATCTAGATCAGGACTTTCATCAACGAGACCATCACAATCATTATCAACACCATCACAAATCTCTATAGCCCCTGGATAAATAGCGCCGTTTAAATCATTACAATCGGTATTATCAGCCACAAAACCAGAAGGGACTGTACAGGCCTGAACCGTATTATTAGGGTCACCAAAACCGTCTCCATCTTGATCGGCATAGAACGTATATAATTTTACTTCGATAAATATTTGAACATCTGTTGTGAGATTGCAATCTCCTTCACGGCGTACGTAATAGGTTGTACTTGATGCGGGAGTAACCGCTAAACCGGAACCTGTTCCTAAAAAAGTTCCTGTACCATTTGCACCACTATACCATTTTGTAACCGCTCCAGAACCATCTGTACCTCCGTTAGCTGTTAAATTTGCAGTTTCTCCATCGCAAATAGGATTGGCATCAGCCGTAACACTAGTAAAGGCAGTCGATACCGTTTTAATAGTTACAATAACTGATGCGTCCGAGGTATTATTACAATCACCTTCACGTCTTGCATAATAGGTGGTTGTACTAGACGGATTTACGTTAATTGGTGAACCAGTGCCTAGGGCATTTCCAGAACCATTTGGCCCATCGTACCATTTTATTTGGGCACCAGTACCATTTGTTCCACCACTAGCCGATAATGCTATAGTCTCTGAACATACATTGTCTTTATCTGAACTCGCCGAGGTTAATGCTGTAGAAAGTGTTTTTACGGTAACGGCAATTGAACCACAACTGCCATCCACTACGCAACCAAATTCATCTTCACCCCTCACATAATAATAGGTATCACTATTTGGGCTTACAATAAGCGATGTGCCTGTCGTTGAACCAACTAATCCAGTGCCGCAAGCAGTAGAATATACAACCCATTTTGTAGCGTCGTTTAAACTACCAATAATGGTTAATGTGGTGTTACTTCCTGGACAAGATGGGTTAGGACTTACAGTAAGAACCGGTGTCGAAGCTGCTGTTTTTACCGGGATGGTATATACAATATTATCTAAATTAAATGTATTATTGGTTCCCGTTGTGCTATCTTCAACTAATTGAATCTTAATCCATTGTATATTTGTCCATCCTAAAGTTATTATTTGATTCGCATTACTACCAATTGTAAATGTTTCTTCATCATCATTATTGGACCAAACTTTCCATACTGCATTAGAAGGATTCGCACAAGTACCACCGGGTACACTAGAATTACCCCCCCAACAAGAGGCCTCTAAACTTGTGATATCCCAGCAAAATGCATTCTTACTTATTGTAATCACCCCATTAACATTAGGCGCAGATGGGTATGCGATACCAGCACTATCATGTGTTAAACCACTAAATGAAAAACCTGGTTCAGAAACAGAATTAGTAAACGTCATGGTTTGTGCCTCTAAACTATTCGTTTGAAACAAGAATAAGACAATAATTGCCAACAGCTGTGTGCAATTACTTAAATAAAGGTAGTTTTTTATCATTTTGGTTGAATTTGTTATTTAAAACCAAACATGAAACAGGTTACTATAATAGGTGTATTTGGGCTTGCTATTAACCCCTAGATAAAAACACGTTTACAATTAAATGAATTTATAAAATTCCAAATGTGCTTTTAATCGATCCCGCAAATATGTAAAAAATTACAATATTATGTACGACTATACTGCTTATCTACGTAAAAATCAGATGAGCAACAAATTATCCGATATTGCTATACTTCAATTAAAATTCTGTCATGATTTTAAAGCATAGTCACCTTATGTATTAGTCAAAATAGGTCCGCTTGGTATATTTACAAATTCGACATTAGAAAAGATATCAAAGCTAAAAGCACATCCTTAAAGGAATGTTAAATAATTGTATAGTGATAGAAAATCACTAACTTAGAATGCTCTATTATCTTACCCCATTTACTTATTAAACATTGAGATTAGATCTGTTTTTAGAGACTATTATTTCTTCTTAAAGACTCATCTTTATTTTTTTTAAACTAATCAATTATAAAAGGAACTTTATGAAACGAAGAGATTTTATTCAATATGCAGGATTAGGCACAGGCGCTATAATGATGCCATCCTTACTGATGGGAAATAACATTCCCGTTGAGGCCCTACTCAATCCTGGTATGGATGTAATAACGAAAAAACTATTAGCAGATGTAGCGCTCAATACGGCTAGATCTGCTGGAGCCACTTATGCAGATGCACGAATTGGACGCTATTTAAACCAATATGTATTTACACGAGAAGACAAAGTTCAAAATGTAGTTAACACAGAATCTTTCGGGATTGGTATTCGTGTTATTGCTAATGGAACTTGGGGATTTGCCTCTACAAACAAAGTAACTGAAGATGGCATTAAAAAAGCCACGATGCAAGCAGTAGCAATTGCTAAGGCCAATTCTAAAATTCAGAAAGAGCCAGTGAAATTGGCTCCTGTCCCTTCTTATGGGGAAGTCTCTTGGAAAACACCTATTAAAAAGGATTTCAAAACTGTACCTGTTTCAGAGAAAGTAGACTTATTATTAACTGCTAATGCCGCCGCAATGGAGAATGGTGCAAATTTTGTTAATTCTGCCCTCTTTATGGTCAATGAACAAAAATACTTCGCATCAACGGAAGGGTCATATATCGATCAGGATGTTCATAGAATCTGGCCAACATTTGGCGTTACAGCTATTGATCGTTCTGCTGGTAAATTTAAATCTCGTCAAGCAATGAGTGCTCCAATGGGAATGGGTTACGAATATATGGATGGGCTAGATTCAGAAAAAATTGATGGTCCTGCTGGCATTAAATTATATAGAAATAGCTATGATATTATTGAAGATGCAACATTAGCAGCTAAACAAGCTAAAGAAAAACTTACTGCAAAATCTGTAGATGCAGGAAAGTATGATCTCGTTTTAGAACCTAACCATTTAGGACTTACAATTCATGAATCTGTGGGTCACCCACTGGAATTGGATCGTGTACTTGGTTACGAAGCAAATTATGCAGGTACTAGTTTTGCTACTATTGATAAATGGAGAACTAAAAACTTTAAATACGGTAGTGATATTGTAAACTTAGTTGCAGATAAAACGGAAGTAGGATCTCTTGGTGCCGTGGGTTATGATGACGAAGGTGTTAAAACAAAAAAATGGGATCTGGTACGTAATGGTGTCTTAACAAATTATCAAGCTATTCGTGATCAGGTTCATATGATTGATCAAAATGAATCTCATGGTTGCTGTTATGCACAAAGTTGGAATGATGTTCAATTTCAACGTATGCCTAATGTTTCATTAGAAGCTGGTAAGGAAAAGTATTCCATTAACGACATGATCAAGGATGTAGAAAAAGGTATTTATATCGCTGGTCGTGGCTCCTATTCTATTGACCAACAACGCTACAACTTCCAATTTGGAGGTACTGTATTTTATGAAATAAAAAACGGTGAAATTGTAGGTATGCTGGATGATGTAGCATATCAATCAAACACGAAAGAATTTTGGAATTCTTGTGTAAAGATTTGTGACAAGGATGATTATCGAATTTTCGGATCCTTCTTTGACGGTAAAGGTCAACCCCCACAAATTAGTGCAGTATCACATGGTAGTTCTACTACTAGGTTTAATGATGTTAATGTAATTAACACAGGTCGAACTATTTAATAAAAAGTATTTCTAGATTTAATAAAAATATTATGGCAATATATACAAAAGAAGAAGCAAGGCAAATCATGGAAAAAGCACTTAGTTTTTCCACTGCCGATGCTTGCGAAGTTAATTTGAATGGAAACGAAAGTGGTAATATCCGTTATGCAAGAAATACGGTTTCTACCTCTGGCCATCGATCAAATCAGACTCTAGTAGTTCAATCTAATTTTGGCAAAAGATCAGGAACCGCTACTATTGATGAATTTGATGACGCTTCATTAAAGAAAGTGGTTGAAAGATCCGAAGAACTGGCTAAACTTTCACCAGAAAATCCAGAATTCATGGGCCCTCTAGGTCCTCAAACTTATGATGATTCATTAACGTATAGCGAAGCAACATCAAAGATAACACCCGATTATAGGGCTGATGTAGCCGCTAGTAGTATAAACCCAGCAGTTAGCAAAGATGTTACCGCCGCTGGATTTTTTAATGACAATTCAGGGTTTGCGGCAATGCTTAATAGCAATGGCCTTTTTGCTTATAACAAATCAACAAGTTCAAATTTCACTGTAACCATGAGGAGTAATGATGGTACTGGATCTGGATGGGTTACTAGAGATTATAATGACATCTCAAAATTTGATGCTGTAGAGGCTTCAAATGTAGCTATCGATAAGGCAATAATGTCTCGAAAAGCACAAGCTATTGAACCTGGTAAATATACCGTGATTCTTGAGCCTGCAGCTTCCATTGGGCTTTTACAAAATATGTTTGGATCATTTAATGCCCGAACTGCCGATGAAGGACGTAGTTTTATGTCTAAAGAAGGTGGTGGCACCAAGCTTGGTGAAAAAATTGTAGATGAACGTATTAATATTTGGTCAGATCCGCTGCACCCAGAAGTGCCAGCATCTACCTGGAATGGTCAAGGACAAGCACTTAAAAAAATGAACTGGGTAGAAAATGGAGTCGTGAAAAACCTAGCTTATGGCCGATTTTGGGCTAAAGAAAAAGGTGTCGATCCAGTGCCTTTTCCTTCCAATGCAATTATGGACGGAGGAGATGCTTCACTTGAAGACCTTATAAAAAGTACTCGAAAAGGTATTCTGGTTACCAGATTGTGGTATATTAGAAATGTAGATCCTCAAACATTACTGTATACGGGATTAACAAGAGATGGGACTTTTTATATTGAGAATGGAAAAATAAAACATCCAGTTAAAAACTTCAGATTTAATGAAAGTCCAATTATTATGCTTAATAATTTGGAAACATTAGGCCAGCAAGTAAGAATAAATGGTAATTTAATTCCTTATATGAAGGTTAGAGATTTTACATTTACGAGTTTATCTGATGCCGTATAACTATTAGTATATTTAAAAAACTGGTTGCTGTGTTTTAATTTCACGACAACCAGTTTTTTTATTTCAATAGAAACTATTGAAACCCTTATAAAGACCATCGAATTACGAATTAAATAAAAGGCAGTTTATAAAAGTGAATAACTCATTTTTTTTTACAAGATTACAATATGAATCTGGAGATTGGGATGTGGATCAACGCATGCCGTCGAACTTATTAAACTCATTAGTTGAATACACAACTCTGGAGGTGGATACTCAAGAAAATATTATTCCCTTAAGTAGCGACGAGATATTTAAATGTCCGTTTTGTTATCTCTCAGGCCATAAATTGGTTCAGTTTACAAAAAAAGAAAAAGAAAATTTCAAAAAATATGTTACAAATGGTGGCTTTGTATTTGTTGATGATTGTAACCACGACATTGATGGTTTATTTGCCAAATCATTTGAACGCCAAATGGAGTCCATTTTTGGAATTGAGGCTTTAAATAAAATTCCAAATAATCATGAACTGTATACCACTTTCTTTGAATTTGAAAACGGGCCTCCTACCACCTCTCAAGAACTCAACGGATGGGGAGATGATATTGTACATGAATACTTGAAAGCAATTGAAATTAACGGTAGAATTGGCGTTTTATATAGTAATAAAGACTATGGTTGTGAATGGGATTACGATTTCAGAAATAAACGTTGGTATAAAATAGATAACACACGTTTTGGAGTGAATATAGTTATGTACGCTCTAACATCTTAAAACAGAATAATGAATACGGAATTAGCAAATATTGAAAAGGAAGTTATTGAATTAACGAATAAACTTAAAGGCTTAAAAAAAGAAATTGGCAAAATAATTATTGGTCAAGAGGAAACCGTAGATCAATTGTTAATTACATTCCTTGCGGGAGGTCACGCCCTATTAGAAGGTGTGCCAGGTCTAGCAAAAACACTAATGATAAGAACATTAGCCCAGGCAATTGATTTAAAATTTAAACGAATTCAGTTCACCCCTGACCTCATGCCATCTGATATTATTGGTACAGAAATTCTTGAGGAAGATCATAGCACTGGTAAGAAATTCTTTAAGTTTAACAAAGGTCCAATTTTTGCAAATATTGTATTAGCTGATGAAATCAATAGAACGCCACCAAAAACTCAAGCGGCTCTTCTGGAAGCCATGCAAGAGTTTGAAGTGACCTATTCAGGGAACACCTATAAGCTAGATCGCCCATTTTTTATATTGGCAACCCAAAACCCAATTGAACAATCTGGAACATTCCCTCTTCCTGAAGCCCAGCAGGATCGTTTTCTTTTCTATATAAAAATTGGCTATCCTAACGATATTGATGAAGTCAATATTTTAAAGAGCACCACTGGAGTAAAAAAAGAAACTATTAACGAGGTTATTAATGGAGAAGATATTTTAAGATTACAACACTTGGTTCGTGAAGTTCCAATTAGTGACGATTTGATACAATATGTGAGTGAAGTAATTCGGGCGACAAGACCAGAGACAAGCACTAGTACATATGTAAAGGAATGGGTCAACTGGGGGGCTGGTCCAAGAGCAGGACAGGCCATGATACTAACCGCAAAAGCACGCGCCTTATTACAAGGCCGATTGGCGGTTACCTTAAATGATTTAAAACAAGTTGCAATTCCAGTATTACGTCATAGAATTATTATAAACTTTAGAGCAGAAGCAGAAGGAATCACTTCAGATAAAGTGACTCAAGAACTACTAAAAGCAATATTACCATCTAATTAAAAGGACGTGAGACAAGATTATCATGATTTATTAAAGCCAGAACTTGTAAAAAGCATCTCTGGATTATCCTTAATTGCAAGGGTAATTGTTGATGGTTATTTATCAGGCTTGAATCATAGTAGGCGCGTTGGACCTGGAATGGAATTTAGTCAGTTTCGAAGTTATCAACCAGGGGATGATCTAAGGCTGTTAGATTGGAAAATGTTAGCAAGATCTGGAAGATATTACATAAAACAGAGTGAAATAGAAACCAATATTTCTGTAAAATTTATATTAGATTCAAGTCAATCCATGGGCCATCAGGAAAATGGGTTATCTAAGATGGATTATGTTAGAGTACTTGTGGCTTCCTTAGCGTATTTATCACAAAATCAAGGTGATGCTGTTGGACTTTTCGCTCTTAACAACTATGAACTTCATAGTATTTATCCCAAAGTTCAAAAGCAACATTTTAATCGCCTTCTTTTAGAATTAATTAATATCGAAAACAAAGGAAAATGGCCAGAGAATCCTAATGATTCTAGAAAACTTCATGACCGTACACATAAAGAATTAATTTTTTTTATTACCGATATGTACGAGCACAACGAAGAATTAACAACGTTTATAAAACGTTTAAAAACACTTAGAAATGAAGTTGTTGTGTTACAAATTATGGGGAAAGATGAAATAGAGTTTAATTATAAAGGCAATCTCACTTTTGAAGATTTAGAAACTGGACAAAAACTTAAGGTTAACGCGGCTGAAACCAAGAAGCTCTACCTCAAGTCTTTAAATGACATGATGAAATCTACAAAAGATATTCTTTTAGCAAATGGTATTAGTTATCATTTGTTTCGATTGGATGAACATATGGGAGAAGCCCTGCAACTATTTTTAAAGAAACGAAGTAATTTATTATAATATGTTCTTTCTAAATCCTTCATATTTATGGGCACTTCTTGGACTTACTATTCCAATAGCCATCCATTTGTGGAGTAAAAAAGAAGGCAAAACCATTAAAATTGGAAGCATTAAGTTACTCAGTGAAGCAGACTCCAGACAGAGTAGTAGTTTTAAGCTAAATGAATTATTATTGCTGCTAATAAGACTATTAATCATTAGTCTTCTTGTCTTTATTCTAGCTGAGCCTCAAATAAAATTAAAACCGCTCAACAACCCTATAACTTATTTGGTAGAGCCATCTCTTGCAAATAATGAGAATGTCATTAAAATAATTGACGCTATCAATTCCGACGCCCCTGTACGATTGCTACAAAAAGGATTTCCAGAATTATCTTCTGATGTTTCAGATCCTTCCAAATTTTATGTGCCAAATTATTGGCAATTGGCAAAAGACATGGAGATGATTTCTTCAGATAGCATTATTGTTATTACAAGTGCTTTTTCGTCAGGATTAAAAGGGAAACGTCCCCAAGTTAATAAATCCATATCATGGATAATATTGGACCCAGGAGACTCAAATGAACTACTTATTGAAGCGACCCAACAAGCGGAAAATGTAGAATTGCTATCCCTATATAGTAATTCTGATCATTTATCATTTAAAAAAGAAGTGCTTCCTTTTAACAGTGAAAAGATTAACCTGAACACCTCTAAAGACAGTTTAAAATTAAATGGCGCTGAGCCTAAAGACTGGCTTGCTTTACAAATAAAGCATCCCATAAAGATTCTATTATTTTATGATGACAATTTCACCAATGAAGCCACTTATATTGAAGCTGCCTTTAATGCAATCTCTAAACATGTCGCTCAGCCAATAACTATTGATAAAATACAAAGCACAACTAATTTAGATCTATCCTCCTATGCCTGTATTGTATGGCTCAGTACTAAATCCGACTTTAAAACTGAAGTAAAGACGCTTTATTACCGGCCAGATAAACTTGCAAATTCAATGATAATAAAGGGGACTTCTAATGACGTGTTTTACTTAACGAAAGCATTGCACACTGAAAATATTATAGACGAACATTTGCCTGAGCAACTCATGATGTTACTGGATCTTCATCCAGACATGAGAGCGTTACTAACCCAAAATGACAAAAGAGTACTTGACCAACAAGAATTAAACCCTATAATTCAAAATGTTAAAACTGATAAATCATATTCTAGAATTTTATATATTTCAACTTGGCTTTGGATCTTATTAGCCTTATTACTTATATCTGAACGCGTGATTTCCAATATTAGAAAACAATGAAAACCGAAGGAAAGCACATATTAATTAAATTTTTGAAACGCTGGCGAATCTTGCTAAGTTTTGAAATCTTGTGCTATGCTATAGGTGCTTCAATTTTAGTTTACTTTTTAAGTCATTCCCTTCTCTTGTCTTTGTTTTCATTTATTTTAATGACTGTTGTCACTTCACTATTTATCAAACCGTGGAAACCGAATTTAAAAGCGACAAGTAGTTATATCGATGCTCAACTTGAAGTTGTAGAATATAGTACAGGTCTTTTGCTTTTACCATGGGAAAGTCTTTCAACACTTGCTAAACTTCAGCAAATTAAAATAACTAAACAACTAGGGCCGACCATAAAAAAAATCACCCCTCCGAACCATCTTTTGCGAAGTAGTATCATAGCCACCTCCTTCATTATTATTGGCTATTTTTTAAATCTATTTAATGTATTAGACGCTAACGTTCCTCCACCGAGTAATGACATCGAACAGCTTCCAATCAGCTTTCATTCTGACGATTCGACAAGTCTAAATAATGAGCCGCCAAAAATAATTGAGCAATGGATTACTATAAATTATCCCAAATACACTAATCTATCATCTCGAAGAAGTTCAAAAATGGACATCAAAGCTGTCGAAGGCTCCAAAATATTTTGGGAGATTCAATTTGATTCTGAAATAAAACTGGCCACCATGCAAAGTATGGAAAGTAATTACCCTATGGCTCTCAAAAAATCTTTTTACACAAAACAGAAGGTATTAAGCAATTCTGGATTCTATAACTTCAAATTTGAAGATCTCCAGGGATCGTCACATTCTTCGGATTTATTTTCGATAGAAGTTGTTAAGGATGCTAATCCTGTTATAGAAATTAAAGGCTTAAAACAGTTTACCTCATTTGACTATGACGACTCCAAAATTGTTCAATTTACAAGTCATATTTCTGATGATTATGGCATTGCAAACACCCATATTATTGCAACTGTGAGTAAAGGGGCTGGTGAATCAGTTAAATTCCGTGAAGAAAAATTATATTTTGAAAATCAAGACACAAGTGGTTCCAAATCTTTGACACTCACAAAAAGAATAGACTTAGACGAGATGAATTTGGAGCCTGGAGATGAGCTGTATTTTTATGTAGAAACATCCGATTATAAATCCCCAAAACCAAACCGGTCAAGAAGTGATACTTATTTTGCAGCTATTAAAGACACGGTCTCATACGTATTTGGTGTTGAAGGTACACTAGGTGTAGATCGTATGCCAGATTATTTCAGAAGCCAGCGCCAATTAATTATTGACACAGAAAAACTGATAAGTAACAGACCTCATCTAACTAAAAAAGAATTTAACTTTAAGAGCAATGAACTCGGTTTTGACCAAAAAGCACTTCGCAATAAATATGGTGAATTTATGGGTGAAGAATCGGAAATTGGGATTGACAATCAAGAAATAACTGCATCAGAAAGTGCTGATCCTTTAGCCGAATACACACACGATCACGACGGAGATAACGACCATAATTTGGTAGATAAAAATGCTCCGGATAAAGATAATGATTCTAAAAATCCGCTTCAAGAGTTTGTTCATGATCATGAAGATCCAGAAAAAGCTTCTTTATTCGCGGAGTCTATAAAAACGAAGTTGCTAAAGGCCTTGAATGAAATGTGGGATGCCGAATTATATTTACGTTTATATGAACCTGAGAAATCATTGCCTTATCAATATAAAGCATTGAAACTTATTCAGGACATTAAAAATAGCGCACGAATCTATGTACATCGGATAGGATTTGATCCACCACCAATTAAAAAAGACAAACGATTAACGGGTAAACTTGATGAAATATCCAATTTTAGTAAAAGTGAAGATATCGAGCAAAAGGACCTCTTTCCTTTTATGCGACAAACTATTTTACGTCTGGAAGAACTCATCATATCAGAATCAAATATTTCAGATAAAGACATTAAACTTTTTGAGCATGCAGGAAATGAATTGGCCGTAAAAGCTATTGAATTTCCAGGAAAACATTTAAAAACATTACAACAATTAAGATGGATTACGGAAGGAAAAGAGAATTCCAAACAAGGGTTTATTGAGGTTCAACAAGGTTTACTTAGAGCTATCCCTAATTCTAAAATAAATCCTATTAAATCAAAATTGTTTACTGATGACATCAATCAATTATTACTAAAAGAATTGGATATTCATGATCGCTAATTTAATTGTAATAAACAGTCAATGGGTTTGGCATATTGGAATTTCAGCTTTTATTATCTGGGCGGTATTTATTTGGAAAGAATGGCCTAGACTTGGTAAGCCGAAATTTTTTGTCAATCTAATTATCTCATTGATTGCGATGATATCATTGACTTTAATTTTATTAAAACCACTATCCTCAAATTCTAAAAAGCAAGAGAACATTGCATTACTTACAACGGGATATAGAACAATGCAATTGGATAGCCTAAACAAAATACATAAAAAATTAAAGGTCTATAATTACGATGAAAATCTTCCTATACTAAAAACTGGAGATGCTCCAGATTCAATATTCATTCTTGGTCGTGGCTTGAGGATATTCGATCTGTGGCAATTGGATGCAATTGAAGTCAAATATCTTGGCGGAGAAGTATTAAATGGCATTAGTGATTTAAAATATAAAACTAATAATGCTGTAGGTGCTAAAGCCCAATTTAATGGACGCTATCTCAATGCAACATCTGGACATCAACTCATATTAACAGCACCTGGCGGCGAACCTCTTGATTCTATTAAGCTATTATCAAAAGAGGCTCAGGAATTTCAGCTAGCCACAGCTCTTAAAGTAGAAGGAAAGTTTCTCTACGAGCTCGTCGAAAAAGATTCGTTAGGAAACACCATATCTATTGATCCATTACCCCTAAATGTTATTAAGCAAAGCGAACTTAAAATTATTATCATCAATGATTTTCCAACCTTTGAGACTAAGTATTTAAAAAACTATTTGGCTGAAAAAGGACATCAAGTCTTAGTTAGAAGTCAGATTACCAAGGAGCGTTTTAAATTTGAATATTTTAATATGGCAAATAAGCCAATGGTTGATTTCTCACAAGAAAATCTGGCCGTTTTTGATCTCATCATTATTGACGCTATTTCATTGCGGAAATTATCCGGTAGAAAACGGCGATCCTTAGAAAAGGCTATACGTGAAAATGGTCTTGGTATTTTCATCCAACCAGATCTTGGTTATTACACGTCACCTAACAGTCTGTTTTCATTCGATTTTATTCGAGACAAAAATAATATAACCACATTAGAAGAATGGCCAAATACCAAGGTAACAACTCACGAGTATTATTTTATATCTGATTTTTCGCAACAAGCTATTTTTAAAAATGACGTAAAAACTCTTTCTGTTTATAAACGTGCAGGAATAGGCAAAGTAGGCACTTCAGTGTTTCAAAATACGTATCAATTATTGTTAAATGGCCATTCAGAAGCTTATCAAAAGCTTTGGGCTAAAACAATTGAAAAGTTAAGTAAAATCGAAAATCCGTTTGTAGAATGGGACACAAATATGCTATTCGCATTTAAAAACGAGCCTTTTAATTTTCAATTAAGAACCACTGAAACTAAGCCTAGTGTTAGTAGCGATGAAGGCTATAACATCCCATTGCGTCAGGATATAGATATCGCCTCGCTCTGGAAAGGAACCACATACCCAAGAAATATTGGTTGGAAAAAACAGGTTCTACAACAGGACACAACTACTGTTTTTGAATATTATGTCACTGCTGCTCCACATTGGAGATCTTTAATTGCCAACAACACTATTGCTGTAAACCAAAGGCAGTTTAACAATCGTAGTTTAAAAAATCATAATTTATCCAAATCAATGAAACCTGTTAATCCAATTTGGTTCTACTTGATTTTTATTATTAGTATGGGCTATTTGTGGTTGGAGCCAAAACTATAAAGTCACTTATTACTGTATTACTACTGATTGCCCTCAAATTTCGTTTTATTTGAAAATAACAATTGAATTGTTGTCCCCTTATTTTCAACGGATTTAATTTTAATTTCGCCTTTATGAAGAAACATTATTTGTTGACAAAACGGCAAACCAATACCACTTCCATTTTTCTTAGTGCTAAAAAATGGTATAAACACCTGGTCTATAATTTCATTTGAGATTCCTTTACCATTATCAAAAATTTTTATAATTGTTAAGCCTTCAATGCTTTGTTTAGCAGAAATTTTTATTGTTGGATTATTTACATGTTTACTGGCCTCTATGGCATTGAGAATTAAATTAATTAAAACTTGTTCTATAAGCGCATTATCAATATTTATTTGGAGCTTAGGGTTCTCTAAAACAAATTGCAATTCAATTTTTTTCTTTTTTAAAGAGGGCTGTAATAGGTTAGAAATGTTTTCAAACAATTCGCTTATAAAAACATCACTAGCATTTAACGTTGTTATTTTATTCAATCCTCTATACGTTTTCGCAAACTTCATTAAGCCTTCGCTTCGTTTTCGAATGCTCTCTATACCGGTATAAATATCAACCATTTCCATGCTATTAATATCAGCATCTGCTTGGGTCATTTTTATTTTAGATTGTAGTGTTTCGGCTAAAGAGGAAATAGGAGCTATTGAATTCATGATTTCATGAGTCATAACACTAAGCAATTTGTGCCAGGCTTCTGATTGGTTTTGATTTAAGGTATGTTCAATGTTTTGTAACACAATTAATTTAAACTCATCCGCATCAATTTTAAAAAAAGAACTTGAAATCAACACTTTAATTTTACCTTGCTCAGCATCTAAACTTATTGTATTGCCTTTTAAGTGATCTGTTTCAAAAACATCAGTAAACATTTTAGGATTTCTTTTCGCTACAAAATGAATGTTTTTCAAGGTTGGAATATTCAGTGTTTCCTTAAACTTGTCATTAATCCATAATACGTCTCTTGTATTAGTATTGTATGCAACTATGCCTGTATCTACTATTTCTAAAATCTTTTGGAGGTACAAATACTGTGCTTCTTTATCTTTATTTATTTTTTTAATGGTTTCATTAACCGTATTAAAACCCCGATGAAGAATTTTGATATCTTCAGGGCCTGAAGTTTCATTAAACCATTGTGAAAAATCTCTATATTTCACAGATTCAAAGAAATTATTCATTGCCGCATATCTCCTCATACTGAATTTATAAAGATTCCGGATTAATATTATAACAAGCAATACTAAAGGCGCGATGGTAATACTGGAAATGATAAGATTAGTTTCAAAATCTAAGTTGGGTATTGCAAATGCAAGTCCTAATAAGGATAGAAACAGGCAAGCTATCCGAGTCCCTAATACTACGCTATAACTTTTATAAGTCATATTTATTGAGTCTTCTATAAAGTGCTGTTCTTGTAATTCCTAATTCTTTAGCCGATTTAGAAATATTTCCACGATTCTTGTCTATAACTTCAAGAATGGTGTTCTTCTCGACGGTATCTAATTTAAAGTCCTTAGGTTCATCAATTTTATGATGATTTTCTATGGGTGAAAACACAATATCAACATCCGTTAACACCTCAGTATCCAGCATAATTATCGCTCTTTCTATTGCATATTGAAGTTCTCTAACATTTCCAGGGAAATGATATCCCTGTAGTTTTTTTATAAATTCCTCATCAACAGAAATATCAGATTTATGATACTTTTCAACATATACATCAATAAAATGACGTGCTAACAAGTCAATATCCTTTTCTCGATGTCTTAGTGGTGGGATAATAATTTCAACGGTATTGATGCGGTAAATTAAATCTTTTCTAAAATTATCTTCATTGGCTAATGATTCCAGACTCGAATTGGTCGCACAGATTAATCGAATATCAACAGGAATTGGTGTATTAGATCCTAGTGGTGTAATATGTCTATTCTGAAGGACCGTTAACAATTTTGCTTGCTGTTGCAAACTAATATTACCTATTTCATCCAAAAACAAAGTTCCACCATGAGCAGATTCAAATCGACCTACTCTATCTTCTCTGGCATCGGTAAAAGCTCCTTTTTTATAACCAAAAAGCTCACTCTCAAAAAGACTGGCAGTTAAAGCTCCAACATCCACTTTTATAAATGGTTTATCCTTCCGTAATGAATTGTCATGGATCGCTTTTGCGATGAGATCTTTCCCTGTTCCGTTTTCTCCAAGAATTAAAATATTTGCATCTGTAGGGGCAATTTTATTCACTTTAAAGAAAACATCATTCATCACTTTACTTTCTCCCAGTAGTTTAACCCCTCCTGATTGTGGGTTCCATTTCTTAGCTTTTCCTGTTTTCTTATTTGCTAAAATCTCATTGATAGAATCTATTAATTTTTGATTCTTCCAAGGTTTCACCACAAAATCTGAAGCACCTTTTTTTAGTGCACGAATAGCCAAGTCTAAGTCGGCATAAGCTGTAATTAAAATAACAGCAACATCTTTATTAATTTCTTTAATCTTGTTTAACCAATAAATACCTTCATTCCCAGTATTTACAACACTATTATAATTCATATCCAGAATGACAAGATCAAATTTCTTTTTTTCCAATAAAGAAATCAGGTTGTTTGGATTTTTCTCGGTCACAACTTCCTTGGCTTGAGATTTTAATAACATCCTCATAGCGACAAGTACATCCACATCATCATCAATAACCAGTATAGAAGTGTTTTTCAATAACATAGTTACAAATCTACGATATATTAATTCTCATAAGAACTAATTGCATTGAATTTTTATAATCCTAAAAAGTGTCCTTAAATCGTACAGCTACTGTATCAAAAACGAACACTTTATAAAATGATTGAATTCATAAGTGACTTAATATCAACTTTTTATGTCTTTGGCACAGTTATCACATTAAATAATTAAAATAATATAAGAAAAACTGGTCTATACTATTTAGATCATCAATTTAAAAACGAATATAACAAAAAATGAAATCAAAAATAATCAACGTTTTTATTATAACGCTATTCATTCTAGGCCATGAGTCTAACATTATTGCACAAGAAGCATCACAAACAGGTGTGAAATTTTCGAAAGATTTGATATCAAATTTCAGCAATGCACAATTTTTAAAAGAGGAAGAAGCATTTAATAGAGCACATGGGCAGGAAGTCAAAATCAAGGTCGAAACTTATCATGAATTAGGAATTGCGTTATACCAAAATGATGATCTGGATAATGCAATTATAGTATTTCAAAAAAGTGCTCTTGTACACCCAAACAATGACAGTGTCCTTAATATCATCTCTAGGTTATATGAGCAGCAAAATAACATTGAAAAGGCCATTACGTATAACGAACAGGCGATACAAGTATCGATAAATCAAGCTGCGGGTAATGAGGGTTATTATCAAGGTGAAATTGTAAGACTGAATAGAAGGCCTGCAAACCCCGGGATTGACATTTTATTTGAAGATGGCAAGTACAGCTTTAAAAAAGATAACAAGCAACTTATTACCGATATCATTGTACAGTCTGAAAAAGAACTGCGCAAACTACTACCGTCAATTCCTGAAGATATAAGATTAATTGTGACCATAATAGATAGAGAAATTAATATCGTAGGTGGCGTTACAGGAAGAGCCGACACTCATAATCCAGCAGGAGAAATAATCATAGAAATATCGAATGTATTCCCAGGAGGTATTGTTGCAGCATCAAAGAGAGCACTCAGAGCAACTTTATATCATGAGTTTCATCATTTGTCTAGAGGGTGGACTATTAAGAATAATAAGTATGGCCCAGGAATTTCAATTGCAGCCGTAAATGAAGGATTAGCAGTGGTGTTTTCAGAATTATACACGGGAGTCATAGAGGAAGGAAATAGCTACCCGGAAGAGGTAAACACATGGGTTGAAGAAATACTTAAACTCCCAAAAAACGCAAGCTATTATAAGTGGGTATCAGGGGAGCATCCCGATGGAAGAACTGCTATTGGCTATAGAGTAGGTAATTATATTATTCATGAGGCTTTGAGCAATTCAGGAAAATCAATCCTAGAACTCAGCAAACTCTCTCCTGAAGAAATCATAACCCTAGCTGGATTTTAATACTAGAAATTAAGAGATATGGATATCCCACTTAAAAAGAAAAAAATTACCAATTCAAAAATTATAGTCGTAATAGGACTCATGCTCCTACTCGCTTTTATAGTTTACCTATCAACCGGATTAGGAAGTAGCTCGGCACTTAACATAAGTACAGATCGTATTATGGTAAATACTGTAAAGAATGGTGCTTTTCAAGAAAATATTCCAGTAAATGGAACCGTATTACCAATTACAACCATTTACCTCGATGCGCTTGAAGGTGGACGAGTTGAAGAAATATTTGTAGAAGACGGGGCAATTATGCAACAAGACCAACCGATACTTCGTCTTTCAAATACCGATTTGGAATTAAGTTTAATAAATCAAGAAACTTCGGTTTATAATTTATTAACACAAATGCAGATTTCTCAAAATGCGGCAAGTCAAAACACCATAAATAAACTGAATCGGAAGACTGATGTTGAAAATGAACTTATTGAAGCCGATCGAAAGTATAAGCTTAACAAAAAACTATATGAAGAAAAAGCGATTGGAAGTCAAGAATTTCAAGAAGCTGAAAATAATTACAATTATCAAAAACAACGTATGGCCTTAGCTTTACAAGTGTTAAAACAAGACTCATTGTCTTCAAAACAAGAAGCAGCACAATCTAGAAGCTCATATGTTCGTACTCAAAGTGCTTTGGAATTAATGCGAAAAAAAGTTGGCGATTTAATAGTTAGAGCACCAGTCAATGGACAATTAACATCTCTTGACGCCGAAATTGGCCAATCAAAAAACAAAGGAGAGCGTTTGGGGCAACTGGATGTGCTAAGTGGATTCAAAGTACGTGCTGATATTGAGGAACATTATATTTCAAGAATATTCTCAGGTCAGAATGGCAGTTTCTCATTTAATGGGAATAATTATAAATTAGTAATCAAAAAAGTATATACACAGGTTACCCAAGGTAGGTTTCAAGTCGATTTGCAATTTGAATCAGAAGTACCTGAAGGTATCCGTAGAGGTCAGTCTCTAAATATCCGTCTAGCACTAAGCGATGAAAAGCAAGCTGTTTTAATTCCTAAAGGAATCTTTTTTCAAAAGACAGGAGGCCTTTGGATCTTTAAATTGAGTGATGATGGAAAAACCGCTTACAGAGTAGACATCCAACTTGGCAGTCAAAACACCGAGTTTTATGAGGTAATACAGGGATTGAATCCTGGAGATAAAATAATCACTTCCAGTTATGAAAACTATGGTGATAAAACTGAATTAGTATTAAATAAAAATTAAGCATCATGATAAAAATCAAAAATTTAGAAAAGTATTTTACATCTGAAGAGTATAAAACAATAGCCTTAAATAAAATTTCATTTGAAGTAAACAAAGGCGAGTTTGTCTCCATTATGGGGCCTTCAGGAAGTGGTAAATCCACCCTACTCAACATTCTTGGGTTACTAGATGATGCCGATGGTGGGAGTTTTATTTTTAATGATAAAGAGGTTATTAATTATAGTGAACGCAAAAGATCAACATTGCGTAAACACAATATTGGGTTTGTCTTTCAAAGCTTTAATTTAATTGATCAGCTTACTGTATTTGAAAATGTTGAACTCGCATTAATCTACACTGGGGTTAAAAAAAATGATAGAAAAAAGAAAGTCAATGACGTCTTGGAGCGCATGCAAATCATGCATCGCCGCAGTCATTTTCCTCAACAACTTTCTGGGGGACAACAACAGCGTGTTGCAGTAGCTCGAGCCTTAGTAAACGATCCTAAACTCATTCTTGCAGATGAGCCTACCGGGAATTTAGATAGTAAAACGGGCAATGAAGTTATGGAACTACTTACTGAACTAAACAATCAAGGCTCAACAATAATCATGGTGACACATAGTGAGCATGATGCTAAATATAGTAATCGCATAATCCGCATGTTGGATGGTGAGAAGGTTACAGAAAATGTATTAGTTAACTATTAAGAAAGATATTATGATAAGGAATTACTTTAAGTTAACATGGCGAAATATTAAGGACAACAAAATGTTATCCTTTCTTAATATTTTAGGACTATCCTCTGGACTATTCTGCTTTTTATTGATTTATTTATGGATCTCTAGTGAAAATAGTATTGATAAATATCACACAAACATTAATCAACTCTATTCTGTTTACCTTACCAATTCAGAAGGGACTCCTTTTGACTATGGAACCCCATCACTTCTTTATAAAGAATTGAAATTAAAAGTCCCCGAAATTGAAGCCGTAACTGCGATGCGAAATAATAGCAGTAACAGCACTTTTTCCAATGGAGAAAAAGTATTAAAACAAGAAGGGAACTTTGTCAGTAAAGACTTTTTTAGTATGTTTTCATTCAATATTTTAGAAGGAAACAAAGCTGAAGCGCTAAGCTCACCAAACGCTATTGCAATTTCAAAAGAAATGGCTGAGTTATTTTTTGGTGACCCCAAAAGTGCAATTGGTCAATCACTGACTTACGAAAACTCAAAAGCTTTAAAAGTATCTATTGTTTATGAATTAAGCAGTCCAAACAGCTCAGAAAAAAGCGCTTTTTATTTACCGTTTAATTCTCTTTTTGCAGATAACCCTTGGATGAATGAGTGGAAAAACTTAGGCACATATACTTTCGTACAATTCACTAAAGGCGCAGATGTAAATCTAGTAGAACAAAAGCTAAAATCATTTTTATTGGATTATAATTTAGGCTTAGAAATAAAATTCCAACCTTATGGTGACCGGTATTTATATGCCAATATTAAAAATGGTGGCGGAAAAATTGAGTATGTAAGATTATTTGGGATAATCGCTTTTTTAATCATGTTAATTGCAAGTATAAACTTCATGAATCTGGCTTCTGCCGGATCCATAAAAAGAGCCAAGGAAATTGGAGTTAGAAAAGTTCTTGGAGCGGGAAAAAACAGTTTAATTGCCCAGTTTTTGGGAGAAGCCATTCTACTTTCATTATCAAGTTTATTTTTTGCATTAATATTCATTGCTTTAGTACTCCCAATTTTCAATCAAATAACAGATAAAAACATTGACTTGGCAAACCTGCCTTTAGCCACATGGGTTATGGTTTTTGTCATTACTATAATGACAGGTCTCTTATCGGGAAGTTACCCTGCATTTTTACTTTCTTCCTTCAAAGTCACTGATATATTTAAGAAAAAAATAGATACTAGTGTGAGAACTAAATGGATCAGAAAAGGCTTGGTTGTCTTTCAATTTACTATTTCTGTGGTCTTTATAAGTTGCATGATTATTATCTCACAACAAATAGATTATGTAAAAAATAAAGATATTGGGTTTGACCGTGAAAATTTATTAGCCATCACATTATCTGAAGATTTACAGCAAAATTATGCCGCCTTTAAAAGTGGAGCTTTACAAATTTCAGGAATTAAATCGGTAACAAAAACCTCTCATATACCATTGGGTGAATATGGCACCTCTCCGGAAGTTATATGGAATGGAAAAGCCGATGATGATGGCTCACTATTCACAGGCATGGTTGGCAGTTTAGATTTCACAGAAACCTATGGTGTAGAATTACTCATGGGAAGAGGCCTTATTCATAATAACCCAGATAATATTGAATATTTAATAAATGAAACAGCCATGAAACAAATGAAAATGGAGCAACCATTGGGTCAACCCTTATCGTTTTGGGGGAATTCTGGAACCATTGTAGGTGTTGTAAAGGATTTTCATTTTAGTTCTTTAAAAGAATCCATATTTCCATTGATAATTAGAAGCGAAGGCTATTCTGAATTTAATATTGCCTTTATTAAATATGATACAGGCAACATTCAACAAACGTTGACTGCTTTAGAATCTTTGCACTCAAATTTAAATCCGGCATTCCCATTTGAATATCGCTTTATTGATAGTGAGTATGATCAGCTTTATAAAAGTGAATCCACCTTTTATAAATTATCGACATACTTCTCGATTTTGGCCATTTTAATTTCCTGTTTAGGCTTGTTTGGTTTGGTCATATTTACTGCAGAACAAAAAACTAAAGAAATTGGAATACGTAAAGTATTAGGCGCTTCTGTTTTCACCATTACCTCTCTTATTACACGGGACTTTATAAAATTAATACTGGCAGGGATTGTAATTGGTACGCCAATGGCATGGTACTTTATGAACAATTGGCTTAGCAATTATGAATATAGAATAGATATGCCATGGTGGGTATTTGGTCTTACTGGTGCTTTAATAATTAGTATCGCTTTATTTACAATAAGCTATGAATCTATAAAAGCGGCAATAGCAAACCCAGTGAAAAGTTTAAGAAATGAATAACATATTATCATACAAATAATGATTACAAACAAACACATAGCGGTATTAATTTGTTTTTGGGTTGCCTCCATTAATTGGGGCATTTCACAAAACACGCCAGTGACGATATACTCCTTAGATGACTGTATTAAAATTGCCATTAAAAATAATTTGGAGCTTAAAATTCAAGAGCTTAAGGCAAACACTTCTGAACTCGGTTTTAACAAAAGTAGAGCTAGCATTCTACCAAGTTTAAACATGGATTATAATTTAGGAATGAACAGTGGTCGAAGTATAGACCCTTTCACTAATAATTATATAAATCAAGAACTCACTTTTTCTAGTGCAGGCTTAAACCTTAATCTTACCGTTTTTAATGGTTTTAAAATCAAGAATGAAATTAAACGAAGTCGGTTTAATATGCAGGCTTCAGAATTTGAGATTGAAGAAGCGAAGCAAAATTTAATTTTAAATGTCACACTTTTATATATACAGATATTAAATAATACCGCCTTAGTCGATCTTTCAGAATCAAGGCTTGAAATATCTAAAAGTCAACTGGACAGGGTGGAATCTCTTTATAAAAATGGGGCTGGAAATCCTGCTGACTTTACGGATATGAAAGGGCAATATGCAAAAGATCAAGCCGGGATCATCATGGCACAAAACAATTTAAAAATTGCAAAGCTCAACCTATTTAAAATTCTAAATATAGATCTCGATTTTAGCAATACATTTGAAAGTATAAATGAATTTCTGAGTTCAACTAATTACCAGTTGTCGGCGAATGAAGTATACCATGACGCGCTTCAAAACTTAGCAACTTTCAAATCCAAACAGCTTAGAATTAATGCTGCTGAAAAGGGTGTAAAAGTTGCCAAATCAAATTACTTTCCTGAAGTTACTTTTTTTGGACAATTAAACACCAATTACTCGAGTAATGCACAAGTGTTCACTCAAACAGGAACAGCAATTATAGAAACCGGTGACTATATTAATATAGCTAACCAGGAACACAGTGTTTTAAGAAATGATCCGGTGTTTAAAAGTGATGAAATCAATTATAATGATCAATTAAATAACAACCTAAATTCGGTTGCTGGTGTATCGGTAAGGATTCCATTATTTAATGGATTTCGCGCAAAAAATGAAGTAGCATTGGAGAAAATTCAAGTGGAAACCTCCATAATAGAACTTGAACAAACCAAGCTCAATTTCAAACATTCAATAGAAGAAGCCTACAAGAATATGGAAGCCGCTTACCAACAATACCATATTTTAACCAACCAAGTTAAGGCCTATGAAGAATCATTTCGTGTTAATGAAGTCCGGTTTAACAATGGCGTTTCAAACATAGTAGAATACATTACCAGCAAAAACAACATGGATACTTCAAGGTTAAATTTAAATAAATCCAAATTTGAATATTTGCTTCGCATCAAAATATTAGATTACTATCGTGGCATATAATATTTCATAGACACTCTTAATCTTAACCGTTTTAACAAAGTAAATTATAAAAAAAACCTCTTGACGTATCAAGAGGTTTTTTATTGAATACTAAATAAAAGTATTACAATCACTCATATTTTAAGGCATTCACTGGTTCGGAATTTGCAGCCAGGTATGCTTGAGAGCTCACAGTAATTAATGCAATTACTAAAGCCAATATCGTAGCAAAAACATATGGTAATATGGGCATATCTATTTGATATGAAAAATTCGACAACCAATCCTTTGCAATCAAGTATGTGATTGGCCAAGCAAAAATATTGGCAATAATTACTAATTTCATAAAATCTTTAGTAAGCATTTTCATGATTTGGGACACTGAAGCACCCAAAACTTTACGCACCCCTATTTCTTTAGTTCGCTGTTCGGCAGTGTATGATGATAAACCATATAATCCCATAGCGGAAATAATAATTGCGAGTATCGTAAGGAACAAAAACATGGTCCCAAAGTTTTCTTGCTGTCGCAATAAGGCTCCAAATTCTTGATCAAGAAATGCATATCTAAAAGGATGTGATGGTTCCAATTTATTCCATTCTTCTTCAATATAATTGATAGTTTCATTGATATCATTTGCTGCAATTTTAAAAGAGGCTTCCCACACTCTATTACTTACAGACAAAATCATTGGTTTAATTGGTTGATTGAATCCTTCAATATGGAAATCTTTAACAATCCCTATCACATTACTATATGCAACATCTCCTTGTTGGTTAATATAAGTTCCTATTCGACCTCCTACGGCATTTTCTATATTATAATTTCTAACAGCAGCTTCATTAAGAATATAATAAGTTGTGGAATCAGATTCCTTTTCACGGTCAAACAATCTTCCCTCCAATAACTTAACATCTAGGGTTTTAAAGAAATTGTAATCCACCTCCAAATTCCACAATGGTATTTGGTCTTGACTTCCTTCAACGATAAACACGCTTTGACTAGGTGATCCCCCAGGAAAGTAAGACGCTCTCGAAACACTCAATACATTAGAGTTTTTGAGGAAAATCTCATTATAATTTCTAAAATTATCCACCATTTGTTCAGTTTGAATGGGTACAACAACAACTTGATCTCCATTAAAACCAATGTCTTTATTATGCAAATAAGAAATTTGATTAAAGATTATAATCATCCCAATAATTAAAATAGTTGATGCTGTGAATTGGAACACCACTAAGGCTTTTCTTAAAAAACCACCACCTTTTGTTTTTGTAAAATCTCCTTTTAAAACAGCTACAGGTTGAAATGCTGATAAAAAGAATGCTGGATAGCTTCCTGCAAACAAACCATAGATAATGGTAACTAGTAATGAGAATAAAATTGTTTGATTTATATGAGAATTAAATAGATTAAGGTTGGTTTCCATGATATTGTTAAACCCTGGTAAAAATAATTCTACTAGTATAAAGGCTAAAAACAATGCGATAAAACTTTGAATCACCGATTCTATTAAAAATTGAGTAACCAGCATTTTTTTGGATGCCCCAATCACTTTTCGAACACCAACTTCCTTTGCTCTTTTTCCCGAACGTGCAGTTGAAAGATTCATGAAGTTAATTCCAGCAATCAAAATAACTAATAATGCAATCCCAATAAATACATAGATATAAAGGATGTTTCCATTTTGTTGAATTTCACCATCTTTATTAGAGTAAAGATGGATTTCTTTTAAGGTTTGTAATTGATACTCAAAGTTATTCCCCTGTGCTTTGAACTCTTCAATTGTAACCTTTAACATTTGCTGAACTTGAGGTGAAATTTTATCCATAAAATTCGCACTCATCTTTTCCTTAAAATCGGTATACTCTACACCTTCACGAACTTTTACATAGGTGTGATAATTCATGTTCAACCAAATTTGATCTTCATTAGAATTTCTGGCCATAAACATATCAAACTGGAAGTGTGATGGTGTCTCTGGTTCTTTTACAATTCCTCTTACCACATAATCCCGTCTATTATCATAATTAACAATTTCTCCCATGGCTGCAGCTCTTCCAAACAATTTAAGCGCAGTTGCTTCTGTGAGTACAATTGCATTATCCTCTAATAACGCTGACTTCGGATCGCCATGAACGAACTCATAATCAAATACTTTAAAGAAAGCACTATCCGCATAAACACCATGTTCTATATAAACTTTTTGTTGTTCATAACGCATCAAAACTTCTTGAGTATTTGGTCGTATGCGTGTCGCAGTTTCCACATCGGTAAACTCCGTTCTAAAGGCATAGGCCATTGGACTTGCCGACATTGGGTTATCCATTGTCTGACCCATCATATTTGCTACTATCCCTGGTCGATAAATACGTTCATACCCATCCCATTGTGTATCATAACTTGTTTCACTTTTCACAAACATGAATACCAAAATGGTAATTGTCAAGCCTAATGCTAAACCAAGAATATTGATTACAGCATAGGTTCTATTCTTATTAAGACTTCTAAAAGCCACTTTTAAATAATTTTTAAACATGATTTCTAGTTTTAATTATACGGCAGCTTGAGCTAGCTTACTTTTCTTTTCAGAGACTACTTGTCCATCTAATAAATTGATGATTCTTCCAGAATAACTAGCATCATGAGAAGAATGGGTTACCATTACAATAGTGGTACCTGCTTCGTGTAACGCACACATCAACTCCATAACTTCATTACCATGAGAACTGTCCAAGTTTCCTGTTGGTTCATCAGCTAGTATTAATGGTGGGTTTGTAATTAATGCTCTGGCTACAGCAACACGTTGTTGTTGTCCTCCAGAAAGTTGCTGTGGAAAATGTGAAGTTCGATGTGAAATACCAATTTTCTCTATAAGCTCATTCACTCTTTTTTTACGTTCAGCGGCCCCTACATTATTATAAATTAATGGTAACTCAATATTTTCAAAAACTGTAAGCTCATCTATAAGGTTAAAATTTTGAAATATAAATCCGATGTTCTTTTTTCGTACCTCAGATCGTCCTTTTTCATTAAGATGCCCCACTTCGTTGCCTAGAAATTCATAACTTCCACTTTCTGGCTTATCGAGCATTCCTAGAATATTTAATAGGGTTGACTTACCACAACCTGAAGGCCCCATAATGGAGACAAACTCTCCCTTATTAATTTGAAATGACACTTCATTTAACGCAGTCGATTCTACTTCGTCTGTTCTGTACACTTTTGATAAATTGTTTAATTTGATCATGTCTAAAGTTTTTATTTATTTATTTTGATTGATTCGTAATTTTTAAAGTCGTCGTACGAAGAAGAAATAAATTCTTCTCCTATAACAAGTCCTTCTAATACTTGATAATAGCTCGGGTTATTTTTACCAAGCCTGATATATCGTTTATGTGCTTCTCCATTATTATCTAGCACAAATACATATTGCCCACCAGAAGCCTGGAAATAATTACCACGGGGGATCAATAAAGATTTTTTAGCTTTTGAAAGTTCAAGTTTCACCTGCAATGACTGTCCATTAGTAATGGCTTCAGGAATATCTTCAACAAATACTAAATCAATCTCAAATCGCCCATTATTAACTTCTGATAACACCTTTTTTACTTTTAAGTTAACAATCTGACCATCGAACGAAAAACGTGCTAACTGACCAGATTTTACAGTACTTAAAAAATATTCGTCAACACGCCCTCTTATTTTAAATCCAGATTGAATATCAATTTTAGCTACATTTTGATTTTTCATATAAGATTCGCCAATAACTGGATCAAATGAAGATAGCATACCCGTTACAGGAGCACGTACTAACATCTTTTCAATGTTTTCGTGGATCATATCCAAATTGCGTTGCATTAATCCAATAGACTTATTAATTTGTTGTATTTGAACTTTGTTATCTCTAGCACTTTTCTTTACATTATTATTCATGAAATTGCGCTTGTCTTGGAGGTATTTATAAGATTCTTTTAAATTGACAAAATCATTTTTCGCAATAATATCTTTAGCAAATAATAATGAATCAACCTTAAAAGAGCGCTGCACATCAGCCAAGCTATTCTCACTATCCATTAACGACTCCATTAAACTACGTTGATCCTTTTCCAAGGAAAGCTTTAAACTTCTCAAATTATTTATTTGCTCAATAATTGCGGTTTCCTGATTCATGTATCCAAGCGTAGCAGCAGGATTACTTAATCGTAATAGCGGCGTTCCTTTAGTCACTAAAACACCATCTTCAATAAAGATCTCTTCTACAGATCCTCCTTCAAGAGTATTTACCAATACTAGATTTATAGGTTCCACATTTCCATCTATTAAAATCACATCCTGAAAATCTCCTTCTGTAACTTTCTTTACCGAAATCCGAGAGGCTTCTAACTTATAAATTTTTCTGTTTAATGTTTTAAACCCAAAAAAAGCAAGTGCTATAAATAGTATGATTCCTCCTAGATATAAGCTCTTTTTTTGGCTCCATTTCTTTTTCTCTATTCTTTTATCCATTCCCAATTGTTTCATGGCAAAATTTGCGTTCGTTTTTGATTAATTTTGATTGTTCGTAATATTTACAGGATTCTATTCAATGCTTATGCCAAAAAATTTATTATTCTTTATTGACTGATTATCAGTCTTTTAAAAATATTGATTTTATTTTGTAGTGTTCATTTTCGAACATAATGTTGTTCGTTATTGAACATTTTGTACATTGTGTTCATTATTAATTATACTCGCATAATGTCAAAAACTCAGGCTACAATATTGATCATTGATGATGATGAAGACGTTCTATTATCTGCAAAGCTCTTATTAAAAAAACAATATGAGAAGGTCATTATCCGTAATAATCCGAAAGACCTAAATCAATTAATTTCCGAAGAGCACATTGATATCATTGTATTAGATATGAATTACAGAATAGGATTCAATGATGGTAAGGAGGGGATGTATTGGCTCGAGCATGTTTTAAGTATCAATCCTAAAATGGTTGTTATATTAATGACTGCTTATGGAGAGGTAGAGTTAGCTGTTAAGGCTATTAAGCTAGGCGCTTTTGATTTTATTCTCAAGCCCTGGTCAAACGAAAAATTTTTAGCAACCATTCAAGCCGGATTAAAACTGAGTAGAACAAATCATAAAATATCTATTTTAAAACATACCAATGAAGCTTTAATTAATAACACCAATCAGAATTTCGGACCAATAATAGGGCATTCAAAACTTATGCAAACGGTTATGAATACTATTGATAAGGTTAGCTCTACCGACGCTAGCATCCTAATATTGGGAGAAAACGGCACTGGAAAGCAACATTTAGCTAGAGCGATTCATAATCGATCCGCCAATGCTAAAGGGCCTTTTATTCATGTTGACCTTGGGGCTTTGTCTGAAAGTCTATTTGAGAGTGAACTTTTTGGTCATAAAAAAGGAGCCTTTACAGATGCCCATGAAGATAAACCTGGCCGTTTTGAAATGGCCGAAAACGGTACTTTATTTTTAGATGAAATTGGAAACCTGCCTTATAACCTACAATCGAAATTATTGACTGTTCTACAAGACAAGAAGGTCTCTAGATTAGGAGAAGGCATTGAACGCCCTTTTAATGCGCGCTTATTATTTGCCACCAATGCACCCATTAAACAATGGATTGATGAGGGGAAATTTAGACAAGATCTTCTCTTTAGAATAAACACTGTAGAAATTGAAATTCCACCATTGAGAGATCGGCCAGAAGACATTTCGGAGTTTGTGACTCATTATTTAAACATTTTCAAGGAGAAGTATCACAAATCTCACTTAACCATAACGGATGACGCTGTAAAAGCATTACAATCACATCACTGGCCAGGAAATATACGAGAGATTCAGCATACGCTTGAGCGTGGCGTCATTATGTGTGACCATAATATCATTACCATTTCCGATTTCAATCTCACAGTAATTCCAAATAAAACAAATTCTAAAAACGCTGTATACGATAATTTAAATCTTCAGGAAATTGAAAAGCTTTTAGTTGAGAAAGCTATGAATAAACACGGTTCAAACATTTCCAAAGCAGCAAAAGAGCTAGGACTTACTCGAGCTGCACTATATCGCAGACTAGAAAAATTTAATCTATAATTTTATTATTTTGATAAAGAGATTCACATTACAAGTAGGCATCCGTATAATTATCATTTTGATTTTTTGCGTTTTATTCTCTTATTTTTTATTGAAAAACTTATGGTTTTCCACAGGGGGTATTGGCATTGTAATTATTTTACAAGTTGCTTCTTTAATTCACTATGTTAACAATACTAACTATTCATTAGTAAAGTTTTTGGAAGCACTGAAAAACGAAGACTACTCTGTTTATTTTTCGCCTTCTAAAAAAGGGGATTCTTTTGCTAAAGTTTTCGATGATTTTAATTTAATTATTAAAATTTTTAAACGTAATAAAATTGAGAAAGAGGCACAGTACAAATATTTCAAACATATTTTAGAGCACGTGAATCTTGGGATTATTTCCATAAAAAAGGAAGATCTTTTTAATGAGCAATCGAATGAAGAAATATTTTTCTTAAATAAGGCTGCCAGTGATATTTTACAACAACCACAGCATAAATACTGGCATCGCATGGCAAATCATGTGCCTTGGCTAACCAAAGAAATTAAAAAAATTGCAGATGGCGGTAAAATTTTAGTCGACCTTGGAGATGAAATGGAGCGCAAACAATTATCTCTAGAAGTTGTAGAAATACGACTCCTTAACACCCCATATTTAATTATTTCTTTTCAGGATATTCGATCAGAAATAGAACAAAAGGAAATTGAAGCTTGGCACAATGTTATTCGGGTTTTAGCACATGAAATGCTTAACTCATTTACACCAGTTAGCTCACTCGCATCCACTATGAAAACGCTTACCGAAAATGAAAAAGGAGAGGCTTTAAAACTGGACCAAATGGAAGATGAAGATATTCTTGATATCAATATGGCGGCTACAACAATTAAAAAACGATCTGATGGATTATTAGACTTTGTAAAAGATTATAGAACAATTTCAAATGTACCCATCCCCAAGCTTAGCAAAATTAATGTCAAGCAATTTTTATTGACCATACAATTATTAATGAAAACTGCTCTAAAGGAAGCAAATATTGAATTGATTTTATTACCCATGCCTTCAAATACTATTATTCATGCCGATAATAAACTGATTGAACAAGTTTTAATTAACCTCATCAATAATAGTATCCATGCTTTAGAGGGGATAGAACAACCCTGTATTAAAATAAGTTGCATTGTAGAACCCAACAAGACGGTAATTCTTGTAACCGATAACGGCCATGGTATTGAAGAAGACATTTTGAATCAAATTTTCATTCCATTTTATACCACCAAAAAGAATGGTAGTGGCATTGGATTAAGTCTTTCAAAAAATATTTTGAAAAAACATGGCGGGAATCTACTCGTAAGTTCTGAGACAGGAGTTAATACTACTTTTTCAATAATATTTAATTCTTAAAAAACACCCTATATGGAAATATATTGGCTGAACGGGTTTCAAGTAATACCAATAATTTCTGCCTAAATAGATTTTGTTCAATGGGACTCATTATAAGGCCCTCTTTCAATTGCACATGAGTATCGATGGTACGAATGAACCCTTCTGATTTATTAGTGCCTTGCTTTATCCCTTTTTTAATATTAACCTCGGCTACGGTATCACTGAAGTGCTCATAACATAAGGCTTTAATGTCCTCTCTAGTAACGACCCGATCTCCCGATTGCAAGGATCGTCTACAGGCATTGATTCGTTCTTCGGTATTTGGTTTTTCTTTACCACCAGTTGTCGTGGTCATTAATCGCGTTGCATTGTAATCCAAATCATCTGCCTTGTATACTTTTAATGGTGTACCCTCTCTAATGTTATTAGCTAATGAACAGGACGTAGACCAATACTCAACAAATACCTGCCTGTCCCCATCTTGTGGTTTTAGCATTAGGTATGCGGTATCCCCTTTTTCTAATTGTACATCTTGAACTTTCTTCTCTAGACGAGCTATTGTTTGATTAAGTTCCCGAAGGTTTGATGAGATCATATCAGAGCCAATTACATTAAATGCGGCACTTTCCTCTTTCATCAACTCTAACAAATACTCCAAATACTCCATGGCTCGACGCGAATCGAACCTACCTACTCCATCTAAACGAAGTAATGCAGAGCCTTTTGATATATTGGCCTGGCTCTCAAAATGCTTAATCTTATAAGCCTCCCCATTAGTATTGGTAACACACTTCAGGTCAAAAAAGACATCTTCGGTATGCATTGGAATAATATTGATCAATTCGCGGGTACTGCCAGTAAATTCATTTTGTTGCCTATTGATTACAGGAAAACAATTTAGCGAGCATCTTAAATTCTCTATCAATTCATCTGATATTGGTGTTGTAAACTGCAATTCTATCCAGGTGGTCTTATCACTAATATTTGAAAGTTCATTGTCATCGATAGAATTTGCGAGGGCATCTGGCAACTTCTGTCTTTCTTCTTCTTCCAATTCTTCAATGTTTTTCAGGTCAAGGCTTACAAACTGACGGTTAAAGAAATGATTTACATGATGTGATATTTTTGAAGACAGGTTTCTATCTCGGTCTATCATTTGATATACATCATGATCTCGCTGACTCAGATCTATAATTCCTTTTTCGGCTTTCACAGAAACACCCCCAATTTTCCAATTGCATGCCTCCAACTCATAAAAAAACGCTTTTTTTAAATGATCGCTTATTAGATCAAAAAACAAGGTGATACTCATTGGTTTTTCATTTAATTCTAAGCCTAAAAAAAGTGAAGTTGGCGGAAGAGGTGCTTTAAACTTCTCGGTAACAATATCTTTATATTGGTCTTCAACAAATTCATAAACCCTTTTATGAGTGGCGAGATATCGCAGCCTTCCATCAGTTAATCCAAAAGTGCCTGTCGGACTAAAATATATTTGTTTTTCTTTGGTTTTTATCTCCGACTGGTCGTTCACCTTTATTTCTGCATAAAACTGATAATTAGGTAAAACTTTGGCGCCCTTCTTGGTTGGTTTAGCATAGGTGATTGAATAGGCAGGATATGGACTTGTTATTGGTTGTGGGGTTAGTATATTGATGAGTCTTTCAATAATTCGAGATTCAGAATTATTAATTTCTCTAGAAATTTTCTCTAATTCAAAAGCACAGGCCCCTAGAAGCAAACTAACAAGCGGATCAAACGAGTTTTCGGATTGGGGTCCTGAAAACCCCCATACCTTTGCGGCATTTTTGATCATTCTATTCTTAATTTTATCTTTACTTTCCTGCATGTGGTATTTGTTTAGTAGTACGATAATGGGCCCATAAAAAACACTTCTTTATGTTTGAATGTCTCATTAGTTTTTCGAACGGTTCCCTCTATGTCAATTTGTATTCTTTGCCGAACCCTTTTCTTGTAAACTGTGGTTATAACCTGTTCGAATCCAACGCTCACTTTTATCCCACTCAATCTTTTTTCATGCCTAATAAGTGTATTTTGGAGTGACTCAGACAATCTTTCCTTAAACGCTTGAATGTTACTCACTGTTTCAAAATCGTTTTCCCAAAGCTCATTCCCTAATGAATCATCCGCTTTATTTTCACCAAAGTGGGTGGTGCAAATTAATCTTATCATATTGGTAACCGAATCATTAAGAGAGCACCTTTTTAAATGTTGCTGACTAGTAATATGACCAAGCTGTATTGGTAGTTGCAAAAATTCTTTTGCCATGATTTTCTATTTTTATAAATATGCCTTTTCAATCATCTGCAAGAAAACTCCTATTGGGCTTCTCGTCTTCTTTAATATAAATATTTGTATCACGTCGTTTACCTACATAATCCAAATGGCTAACCGTTTCAAAAAGCACTGACATGGTCTTCATGAAAGTCATTAATTTTGACATGATTGCCGCTATTTCATAGTGATTGTAATCAAAATTTACAGTATCAAGTATTAATTTTTCCAGCTCACCCTGTTTCAGGTTACTCCAATCTGAAAAATAGTTAATCATTTGCTCTTTTGTCTCAGGTGTTAATGTCTCCAAAGTATTCCGCATTAAACGGGCAAATTGCGAGATTGCTTCAAAAAGTGATACCGGCGGCAGATGTTTAAGATAAAGCCGCTGATTTGTTATTTGCAACCCTTGAAAAGTTGCGATTTCATCTGCAAATAACTTGACTGAAGTGGCTAAAGGCGACTTCTGTTCCTTCATATGTATTTTACGGATGATGGTCATTATATCCAACTCTAATTTGCTAAAATAAGCGAGTAGATCATTTTCAATTTTTAATAATCGTTTATCACTTGAAACCCTTGAACAAGGTGGTATATATTGCTTATCAAGTACTGGAACATTATCTTTTATAAGTAACTTGCCAATCACTTGGTAATAATCGCCAAATCCCACTTTGTTCATTTGCTCAACGGGAATGATTGACACCGTGTATTCTGGGATTACAAAAGGATGACGGGGCGGATTTTCTTTGGGATCGGCATTACCTACAGGCACTCGGGCATAAGGCTGTATTTTAAGCACTAAGTAAAATTCTCCAAAATTGTTTTCACTAGTCAGCAAATCAAAATCGCTTATACTAACCTCAAATTCCGATAATTCGGGTGTATCAGTATCCAAATCGATAATAAATCCACCCGATGTTACAGCCAAACACCGATTTACTTTGACATTTACTTGATTATTTGCGTTAACTTCAAAAGAAATTTGAAGTGCAGATTCACTATCTATCTCTGAAAGTATGCCAAAATTATAAGGGTCCATGTGGGATTTAGCAATAACATGCTGCTGATAGATCATTGCATTTTCCATGCTGATAAAATGATCTTTATTGATCTTCATTCCATCAATCCAATTGACGAAATACTTTCTATGTTTTTCGGACATATTTTTATAATTTAGGTAATTGATCTCTATCTTTTTATTCAATTTATTTTAAAGCCAAATTGAATATCACTCATAACATTAATTAATTGTACTATAACCCATAATAAATGGTGCCATATCAGACCCAAGTGAAAATGACTGCTGGTCCTTCTGCATGGTTACATCAAACTCAAAATCCATTTCCATTGGAATGAAAAAACTACAAAAACAATTAATAAAACTCGTAATATTTCCATTTTCCAAATACGAGTCAATGGTAGTTTCTTTCAATGGCCCAATAGAAAACCGTATCAATTTGCAACCTTCCATAAGGTCACCGTTGGTGATTAGGTTCACGCCTAAGCTCGCCTTACCCAAAGAAAACCCATAATCTATTTGATTACTCCCTGTTTCAGTAGTGGCTTCTGATATATAATAAATCTTATGAGTTACGTCTTCTCCCAATATGGCCCCAAGGCAGTTAGCCGTCATTTTAAAATCTCCAACTATTTCTTTAACAAAGGGCAGCATAACACTTAATTTACTGATAAATTTGTGTGGCAATGACTTGTCAATTTTCCAGAAACGCAGAAAAAAATCATCTAAGCTATTATCATTTAGCTTCTGAAGCATTGATTTTTCCTGTAATTCAAGTAGGGTGCGTTGATAAAAAAATTCATTTTCAAAAGGAAGGAAAAACTTTCTCGTTTCGTCTTCAATTTGATCTTCTTTTCTAGAACTCGATGCCATGCCTTCCCCTGTGGTCAGCGCCTCACTTGGCGAAGCGTGAAATAAGCCTTCAGGAAGCAAGTCGTACAACCCATCTCTAGAAAGATGAATTGCCAACATTTCCTGTACATCATTTATCACTATTTTTTCGGCCTTTAATATATCCGTACTATAACCCCTTTTAAAAACACTCTTACAATGCACTAGAAAATCGAATGGTAAAAGTCCGTCCTGAATTAAATCTGCCATTAGAACTTCCGCTCTAATATCAGACGGAAAGTTTTCAATTGCCTGAGCGATATGTTCCAAATCTTTCATTGACTTTGCAGTGTTTATTGAATTTTGCCTTTGAGGTTATTAAGTTTTGTTATGGATGCTTTAAAATCCGCATTTATGTCTCCTACTTTATCCCGAATTTTTTTCTTAGTCGACCCACTCCCATCACTCAAATTATCAAACTTTTCATAGTGCTTCTGAATTTCAGCAATAATATCATTTAGGTCTGTTGCCAGTCCTTCTTTTTCCCCCCCGGAATCACTTTCAATATTATTGGCCCTAACAATCTGTCCAGAAAGCGTTACGATGTTTCTGTACATCTTACCCCGCCATGTGGTGTCTGTTTTCGTGGTATCCTTTATCTCATTATAAATGATTCCTAAAAATGTACTAGTAACTCCAGCATCAGACTCAGCATCAGACTTACTTTCCATTAGATTAATAATTTCTTGAATTTTAACAGCGATATATTCTCTTTCAAATTTCACAGCAGTAGCCATCCTTTCATTTTTATCACCTTTTTCTATTCCTTGATCTTTTGACAAAAAAGATGAGAATATTATAGGCACACAAATTATAAGGACACCCGTGAGGAGCCACATTGAGAATTTAAAAATAGATGAATTTCTTTCTTTGGTATTTAAAGCTTTCATGGGTTCTTAATTATAGATTAAATAGATATTCTTTTACATATTACTGAGGAATTCTCTTTTATTTTATTTTCTGAAATGGTAATATCAGGATCCAAATGTGTTTTGCTCTTAAACAAATTGTTGGTCTGGTAAAAAGACCATTGTTCGGTCTTGTTATCCTCATTTATAATAACAATAGGACTATTCGGGTTTTTAGAATTATAATCGCTAATAAAAAAGTAAAATAATTTACCAAGATTCATGCCTTGTGGTGCCTTGGCTTTAAAAACGGTTTTACTATCGGTAATCTCCCTACTAATCTCAAAATTCACGATAATAGGATTGGCCATTTCTTTGTTAGTTGGGTCGGTTAATGTGCCAGGTGCTGGCAAAGTCCATGCTTTGTAATGTTTTATAGGTATCCTCATAAAATATGCAAAGGCGATGCGTACAAAGGTTGGTGCTATGAAAAAGAAGGCTGGATAAAAATAATAGATTGGAAAAGAACTGTCAGAAATCCACTTAAAGGATAGCGTTAGCAGACCATAGCCCAAAAAACAAACTGCAAATGTAAAAAGTATGCTACTAAAGTTGTTGTTTTCCAGATCAATCCATTTTTCAAAAAGCCAGACATGGAGAATCCCGAGAAGCAATAGCCATGCCTGCGCCGCTATAAATACCCAAATAGGTAAATCGGTGTATTCAAATTTACCAAGGATGTTTATTAGGGCAATTAGTATGGCGGTTACTACCAGGTACAGCACTAGTTTCCATTTTTTGCTTCTTGCGCCATTTACCTTTGCCAAATAGATGCCAAAGCATACCAAGGTTAGGATAAAAAAGAGGCTATATACTATTGTAATGTTGTTTATCATAAATATTTTGAGATTTTATTAAAATTAAGTTAGAATAGCTTTTTGAAAATTTATGATAGAATCCATTGTATCATCTCGAAGTTTTACGTGTCCCTTTTTTAAGCTCTCTAAATTTTCGTTTAGCTTTTCAAAAGCTTCAACGAGTGATTTTACCAGCGTCATTTCTTTATCAAGATAATGGTCTATCTCAGCAATACCTCGAAGTGCTTTAATACTTTTGTCTGTGCCTTTATCAAAATCATTTTTATTTGGTTGAACATTTCTTTGAACATCCATTTTCATTTTTTTAAATGCGGTTTCCATATCTCTAATTTTGGGTCCCACAGCTTTTTGAGCATCTTTAAGCTTGACTAAATTACGGTCTATTTTTATTAATGTTTTGCCCTCTTTTAATTCTTTCACATCTTTCTTAATCGATTTTCTGAATGTATTATTTGACCCTTCTGGTTTTTTTTTGAATTTTCCTTTTATAGGTCGGTACACTTTTTCCTTAACAATTGGTATCATTTTTTCTACAATTGCTTCATACTTATCAGCAATTTTTTCTATCACTACAATTGCAGGTATGGTAATAGGAATAAAAGGCAGTCCTACTACTGCTGCTGCTGCAGTTACACCCATCTTAGGTCCTTTAGTGATAATGCCTTTTGGTGCATTGCGTAATATTTTTCTAACGCCTTTGGCACCAACTGTCTTTTCTTTGATAAGTCCAGTGAATCCGGATCCAGATGTTCCATACCAAAAAGCTCTTTTGAATGCTCCTTTAGACCTATCAGAAGCATCAATTTCAGCATGTTGCCACAAATCATTTACATGGTTTCGTATCGCGTCTTCTAAATTTAATCCTGTAATTGCGTGCCTTTTATTTCCCGCTCCCATATTATTATATAATTTCAATTAAATGTTGATATATAATTC
>CAJXVU010000007.1 GCA_913062555.1 uncultured Bacteroidota bacterium | reverse complement strand
AAACAAATAAAAATAGAAGACCTCGAAGGTCTTAAACGAATAGAATAAAAAAAGCTCTGAAATTTCAGAGCTTTTTTGGTTGGTTGGTTAATTAGTTTCCGTTTCGGGTTTTATTTCTGTGTTTTGCGTTTCACCGTCAATTGGGTCTTCTACTTTTTTGAGATAAACATCCAAAAATTTTAGAATGCTACTATAGGCCTTAATTTGGTTTTCCTTTTTTACGAATCCGTGACCTTCATCTTCAAATAAAACATATTCTACAGGAACCCCGTTTGCTCTTACTCCAGCTACAATTTCGTCCGACTCTACTTGTAATACACGAGGGTCTTTTGCCCCTTGAAGTACAATAAGCGGTTTCGTAACCTTGTCTGTATGAAATAAAGGTGATATTCTTTTAAGCCGTGTTGAATCAGCCGAATAAGGATCGCCAAGTTCTTGATAAAGGGCATCTTTAAACGATTCCCACCATGGTGGAATACTTTTTAATGTGCGCATCCAATTGGTTACTCCAAATAAATTTACGCCTACCGCAAATTCTTCAGGGGTATAGGTAAGTGCAGCCATGGTCATATAACCACCATATGATCCTCCCAAAATACCAATTTTCTCACCATCTATTTCAACTTGTGATGCTAACCAGTTTTTCCCTTCAACACAATCCTGTAAATCTTTTTCACCATGATTTAAATCATCCATCTGATAAAATGTTTTCCCATAACCACTGCTACCACGATTATTAACAGCTAAAACCGCATACCCATGATTTACCATGTATTGTACCAAGGAACTAAAGTTTTGTCTGGATTGTCCTCCTGGTCCTCCGTGTACCCATACTAATGCTGGTACTTGATTATCTACAGATGCTTGATGGGGTAAATAATATATTGCAGGAACTTCAAGCCCATCAAAAGATTTATATCTAATAACCTTTGCATTTACTAAATGTGATACATCAATTTCATCATTAAGCACACTAGTGAGCTGTCGTTGTGCTTTTGAATCTAGGTTATATGTATATAAATTGGAAGGACTATTAGAGCCCCCAACATACATACGCATCATCGTTTCATCTCTTGAAAAACCAACATTTGTTATGCTTCCACCTTCAAAATTAGGAAGATCTATATTTTTACCAGAAGACATGTCTTTTACTTCAATGACATTTTTTGCATCTTCATTAATATAGGTGACCATATATTTCCCATTAATAGTGAAAGAACTTCCACTAACATCCCATGATTTTTCTAAGACTTTTTCTTTTGTACCTGTCTCAATATTATATTTCATTAGGTATGAAAATTCAGAGCCATCATCAGTGGTATAATAAAAATTTTTACCTTCTGTAGAAAAATCCTGTGCTGAGTTTCCGCTTTGTGTTTCATTAACTTGAGTCATTTTTTTATCGGAAATACTATAAAGAAACAAATCAGAATCGTTAGTATTAATTGTTTTTGATAAGGCTAATGTGTTTTTATCATTAGAGATTGCATTAACATCCAATCCTTCATCATTTTGGTATACAAGTTTAGATTCAAAAGAAGAGATATCCATTTCATAAATATCCATAAACTGAGGGTTCCTTTTATTGGACCCATAATAGAAGCCTTTCTCGTCGTGAGTCCAACCATAAAATCCAACTCTTGCACCTTCATTTGGGGTTAGTTCTGTAATTGTTCCGTCTATATCTCTGAGATATAAATGATAAATTTCATCGCCATTACCATCTGCTCGGTAAAGCATTCGTTCATCGTTTGGAAAATAAGATACAGCAAATATAGATGACGAATCTGAAGCAGTAATAGTTGTGTATTCCCCTCCAGAAGCAGGGATGGTATACATGTTGTAAATTCCTGAACGATTACTGGAGACCAATAAATTAGATTTATCCGGTGAAAAACTACCACCTCTAACGGCTTCGTTATCCATAAATTGTTCAATAGTGTATTGCTTCAAATTAATGGCAACATCACTGGATTCTTTGTTGTCTTGTTTACATGACCATAGCAGTACGATCATGAGTAATAAAACCATTCTTTTCATTTAGTGTTTGTTTTTTTGTATGTAGGAAGACTAGTGAATTGAGGAGCATGAAGTTACAATTTTTTTTTAAGCTCTAAATTTTGAGTTCTGGGCATAAAAAAAGCTCTGAAATTTCAGAGCTTTTTTATTTATTTCACTTTTAATTGAAAATAATCACCTAAGCCATTGAATAATGGTCGTTAGATTCAAGAAATTTATTTATTTCCTTAATCCAATGTAAAGGATTTTACATCTTTAAATGGTGACGTTTCAAGTGTTTCCATTGAAGATTGATATGGTTTCCAATCGTCATTAAAGAAACTGTTGGTTTTAACAAGAGCCTTTCTTAAATCATCTTTAGCATGTTTAATTAAAGTACGTTCTGTAGATGTTAATCCGTTTGGTCGTGTGGCAGAATAATAGCCTGCTATTCCAATACGCTGATTAATATTTACCGTAGGATCACTTGTAATACCTTGTCTTTTATCTTCTTTTCCTAAGTATAGGGCTAGCACTTCGTCAATTTTTTTAACGATGTCTTTTGAAGATTTGATTTGATCTTTGTATAGCTTCTTATCCAATTTAGCTAAATTCTTACTGTAATCTGATGCAATTGTTTTGCTTTGTACCAGTTGTTTTACAGCATCAGCAGCGGTTTGTCTAATTCCTTGAATTTCTTTAGAGGCATTGTATGTGTCGTTAATGGCCTTAGTAGAAACTTCAATTCGTGGATCTGTGTTTACAGTAATCATTTCTTCCGAAGTTTGATCACCAAAACTCATGACTACTTTGTAAGTCCCTGGCTTCACACCAGTACCTCCTGGTTCACCACGACGTTTTCTAATTGTTCTCGAAGGTCTGTCACCACCTTTTTCACTCATATACCAAGTCCATTTATGAACGCCACTTTCTTTAGGAGCTTTACGTTTTAATGTTCTAATTAAACGTTCTCCATCATAAATGTTCATTGTAATGGAATCCCATTTAACCACATTTTTATCGTCACCTTGAACTTCTTTAGCTGTATCCTCATTTTTATCAAGCTCTTTCTTGCCTCTTTTCTTATCTTTTTTGCTTTTCTTTTTAGCGTCGGTTTTAGCTTCTTCCTTCTTTTTCTCAGCAACTTTAATATAATATGCTAATCTGGCACCACTACCACGATTTTGTCCATTGAAAATCGCATCACCTCCAAAACGGCTTCCCGTAGGTTGTTTGTAAGAGGCTTGAATTGCTGTAGGCGGGCTAAATAATTCTAACTTCTGATTTAATACGCCAGTATTTTTTGCGATGGCTCGCAAAGGGCGGATATCATCCAATACCCAAGCAGCACGACCAAAAGTACCAATTACCAAATCATGTTCACGTGGGTGAATTACTAAATCTTTTACAGATACCGTTGGAAATCCTTCAGTCCATTTAGTCCATTTTTGCCCTGCATTTACAGAGATATATAAACCATCATCTGTTCCTAAGAACATTAAATTTGGTTCTTCAAGATCTTCTACAATAGATAAGGCATAACTTTCTACATCATTACCATCAACGATACGCGTCCATGTGCTGCCATAATCTTTAGTTCTATATACATAAGGTGTATAGTTAAAGCGTCTATAATCATTAGCAACTAAAAGTGCTTCCCCTTTATTTTTGTTAGAGGCTTTTATTTGCGGGATCCAACTTCCAGCAGGTAATCCTTTAATATTTGCCGAAACATCTGTCCAGGTTGCACCTCCATTTTGAGTAAAATGTACACGGCCATCATCTGTACCAGCCCAAAGCATATCCTTTTCAACTGGTGAAGGTTCTATAACTAATACCGTACAATGATTTTCTGCACCTGTAGCATCCATTGATAAACCACCACTTTCATGTTGTTTTAATTTTTCAGGATCATTGGTTGTTAAATCTGCTGATATAAGTGTCCATGTTAAACCTTTGTCTGTAGATTTATGAACAAATTGACTTCCAAAATAAACGGTGTTATTATCAAAAGGATCAATATTTATAGCCGAATTCCAATTGAATCGCAGGTTTACATCTGGTTCAGGGTGTGTTGGTCTTACACTATAATTATTACCTGTTTGCCAGTCGTATCTACTCACCGACCCTTGTTGACTCATAGTCCATCCATAGCGAGAATCGTCTTTATCTGGTACAACATCAAAGCCATCACCAAAAGAAATCTCTTGCCAATATGAATTACGAATACCTTGTGCTCTCCAAACATATGCGGGACCTCTCCATGATCCATTATCTTGCATCCCACCATAAACATTATATGGATATTCATTATCAACATTTATATGATAAAATTGTGCCACTGGTAAGTTTCCAATAAAACGCCATGTTTTACCACCATCTTTTGTAATGTTCATTCCACCATCGTTACCGTCAATCATAAATTGACCATTATTAGGATGAATCCACCAAGCGTGATGATCAGGGTGTACACCATTGCTAACACCATAGGCAGGCATTAACTGAGAGAAACTTTTTCCGCCATCTTCACTCACATTTACATAAGTGAATACTGAGAATATACGATTTTCATTATCCGGATCTACACGGATATCAGAATAATAAAAAGGTCTGTTTCCTATTCCGCCAGAACCTCTACCACTAGAATTATCATTTATTTTACGCCATTTAAATCCACCATCAACACTTTTGTAAAGTGCATTCTTTTTAGATTCAATTAAGGCATAAATAATATTTGGTTTATTAGGAGCAATGGCAAGGCCAATTCTCCCTAAATCTCCTTTAGGCAGTCCTTCTTTGTCCGATAATTTTTTCCAAGTTTTCCCACCATCATGGGTAATGTGCATTCCAGATCCTTCACCACCAGAATTAAAAAACCACGGGTCTCTTTTATGTTCCCACATAGCAGCAATAAGCTTATTAGGGTTTTTTGGATCCATTACCAAGTCGGCAGCTCCTGTTTTGTTATTAGCAGCTAAAATATGTTGCCAGGTTATCCCTCCATCTTCGGTTTTATAAACACCACGCTCGGGATGCTCACCCCAAGGTGATCCTATTGCCGCGACATAAACTATATCAGGGTTGGTTGGGTCAATAATAACACGGTGAATATGTCTTGTATTTTCCAGACCCATAGAGGTCCAGTTTTTACCGCCATCTAGAGATTTGAAAACACCATAACCACCATTTAAACTATTTCTAGGGTTTCCTTCACCAGTCCCCACCCAAATAACGCTTGGGTTTGATTGCTGAATTGCAACAGCTCCAATTGAAGCAGTAACTTCTTTTTCAAAAATTGGATTCCATTTAATACCTCCAGAAGTAGATTTCCATAATCCACCAGAGGCAGTCCCAACATACATAATATCTGGATTGTCGAGTACAACATCAATTGCTGTGACACGACCAGACATGCCACCAGGTCCAATGCTACGAGGTTTCATGTTTTTTACTAAGTCCATCGAGAATTCCTGTGCAGAAAGCAAGGTAATGCAAAACAGCATTACAAGAGTGATAACTTTTTTCATTTGATTTTTTAGTTAGTTAATCGAATGGTTAAAGTTAATGAAAAGCCCTTATTTTTTTCTTAATGAGATGTTAATGCTTTTTAGTTTTATAGCTTTTTATTTGCTTAGGTTTTAACCATAGCCAAAAACCGCTAAACGCCAATAAAATTAGCCCTATTGAAGTCGTTGAAGAATATAATAGTTTAACACTATCTGATTTATTTTTGAATAGATAATCTAAAATAGAACCATCATGTATCATTTCGATGATGTTGTCGGTACGTTGTTCGGCGGCAATAATTTCACCGGTATAACAATTAATTTGCAATTCTGTAAAATGTTCTTCAAAACGCACTTTTGCAATTCCTTTTGAAGGGCGATAGTCAATTCTATTAATGGATGAAGATAATTGCATGGCCTCAACATAATCAATGGCATTCTTCTCAATAACGGCAAGCGAAATTAAAGATTGAGTAGAAATCTCAGTTTGTTGAGAAGGTGGTTGCAGTTTTAACTCCGCTTTCCAGGTTAGCAAGAGACCGGTAACACCTAATAAAAGCATAAAGAAAACCATAGGGACGGCAATAAACTTATGCAGCTTTCTATATTGGCGCGTATCTTTTGCTAATTTTTTTACTTTATTATTCAATTTACCATGGGTTAGTTTAGGCACCCAAAATATGAAATTTAAGCGAAATATTTCTTAAAGCGTTGTTAACTAATTTATCGAGTTTTTTTATTTGCACTACAAAATTCAATAATTTTTTCTATTCGGTTCTGCCTTGTTGCTTCTCGTTTTGCTTGGTTCAACCAATACAGGTATGATTTTCTATAACTAGGAGCGAACGCTTTATAATTTTTATGAGCAGTGGGATTTGCCTTAAAAGCCTTTTGTAAATCTTTGGAAATAACTTCGTTTTCAACATCATCTAATGCAGTCCACATGCCATTTTGTTTGGCTATTTCAATTTTTGCTAAGCCACTTTCTTGCATTAAATTGTCTTCTAATAACTGAATTATATACCTTTTATTTAAGGCACTCCAAACGCTTTTGGGATTACGAGCACAGAAATATTGACGCCGTTTGCCATCACCCAAACTTTTTACTGTGGAGTCAATCCAGCCAAAACATAGTGCCACTTTTACGGCTTCTTCCCAACGCATAGTAGGTACATTTAGTTCTAACTTGTAAAAAATTAAGTAGATACCACCTGAGTTGTCATGGTTTTGTGATAACCATTCGTACCATTCCACGTCACGTGCAAAAAAAAGTTCTGGTTTGTCATTCATAGTTTTAATCTCTATTATATTACAATGTACTTTTAGGTAATAATTAACGATGCTAAATAAAACACCCGTGTCAAATCAATTATATTTACACAGTAAATAAATAGCTTTTATGCGGCATTTTTTTGAGAATGAATATACTGCAAATTTTTAATTTATGAAGAATATCTATTTCATAATTGTACCACAAACACATCCATTGGATAGTCTCGGTCCTGCCCAATTATTTTATGAAGCTAAAGATAATGGTGCAGATATCAATCTTCATTTTGTATCCAGTACTTTAGAGAATGAATTAGACAGTGCCATAGGTATCGGTTTTTCTAAATTAACACCATATAAGGAATTTGAACTCACAGAAGATGATTTTGTAGTAATCCCAGGTATAGAATTTCCGTTATTAATAGATTCTAAATTTAAAAGAGAAAGTAAAGATTTTTATGCTTGGCTAAATGCGCAATATACAAATGGTGCAACCATGGTTTCTGTATGTACAGGGGCTTTTTTACTTGCCGATGCAGGATTACTCAAAGGAAAAAAAGCAACGACGCATTGGAAAGCTTTTGACATATTTGAACATAAATTTCCCGATACAGAATTATTAAAGAACAGATTATTTGTTGAAAACGAGCGTATTTATACCAGTGCAGGAATGCTTTCTGGTATAGATTTATGTTTGTATTTAGTAGAGAAAGAATACGGAATTAAATTTGCAATTGAGGTGGCTAAAGAAGTTGTGATGTACTTTAGGCGTGGTGAGTCTGATCCACAATTGAGTATCTTTCTACAGTATAGAAATCACTTAGATACTAGAGTTCATAGCGCACAAGATTTTATAGCAAGTAATTTGGAAAATGCTTTTACTATTGAAGATATTGCACATAGCGTTAGTATGAGTGCAAGAAATCTCACCCGTCAGTTTAAAAAAACGGCAGGGATTACTATTGGGGACTACCTAGCAAAGTTGAGGGTAGAACAATCCGTTAAGTTAATAGCCGAAGGCTATACAATGGAGTATGTCGCTCAAAAGTGCGGTCTTAAAAGTACGAATCAACTCAGAACACTACTTAAAAAATACGAAGGTATTATTCCCGTAGATTTAAAGGATATAAAATAAATGTCCTAATTCTGCGCTTAGTTGTCCTTTTTCTAAATAACAATGAGGCATACCTTTGTAGCTTTAAATATTAAAGCTATGCTGTGTTTTATCTAATAACAATATTATATACTCTTTTTTGGACACCCCCTTCTGAAGATATAACCGTATCATACAATTCAGAAATGGATGTCATTGTCATCAATGGAGTAGCTTCAAATGAAGCGGAATCTAATTATGATGTGTCTGTTTACTATGGAGAAGTTTCTGCTAGCCCGAAGATACCCCAAGTTATAGGCAGTTTGGAGCAGATTAATTCTCAAATATATTACAAATCGAAATATGGATTTTCTGTTGGGGCTTCTTATACAGTTATTGTAAGTTTAAATAGTGCTTCAGCAGGGTTAAAAAATGAATACAGATTTGTTCTTACTATTCCTAAGTTAGATCTAAAACCTACGGCATATGTTAAAACTGTTTATCCAACAACCAGTAGGCTTCCTATGAATCAACTTAAATTCTATATAGAGTTCTCTAAACCCATGAAAACTGGAAATGCTTTTGATTATATCCGACTCTATAATTTGTCGGAAGGAAAATTAGAAGAAGATGCTTTTTTAATTATGGCAGATGAGCTTTGGGATATTGATAAAAAGAGATTGACAGTGTTATTTGATCCGGGCCGAATAAAAAGAGGGATTCAGCCAAACCTACAGCTCGGACTTCCACTTGTTGAGGGCCAAAACTATAAACTAGTAATTGATAAAGATTGGTTGGATGTTAATGGAACTCAACTTACGACCAGCTATGAAAAAATATTTGAAGTCATAGCCGTAGATAGAATCGCACCTAATAAAAATAATTGGAAGATTACAATTCCAGAACAAGTTACTAAGAACCCAATAATCATAAATTTTAACGAATCTATGGATGCTGGTTTAATGCAAACTTCTCTCATTATTGTTAATAAAAATAATAAAGAAGTGAAAGGAAAAGTGATGCTAAATAATCATGAAAGTTTATGGTTATTCACCCCGAAAAAACCTTGGATAGAAGGAGACTATAAAATTGTGGTAGATGCATGGCTTGAAGATTTAGCTGGAAATAGTTTGAGGCGAAAGTTTGATGTAAATCTTAATGATATGGTAGATCATCCAAAAAATATTAAAGAGGTAATAATTCCTTTTAAAATAAATTAAAAATTTAATCAAGTAAAATAAATATTAAAAATGAAGCTAAGTATAATAAAGGTAACACTAGTGTTATTGATTTGTAGTTTAAATTTAAATGCTCAAAACGGAATTACCCTTCCTGAATCCCAAAATCAAAAAGTAAGCCTTAGCCAATGGATTGGTTTGGTAGAAGTAAACGTAACCTACAACAGTCCAAATGTAACAAACCCGAGGTCAGGAGAAGATAGAACAGGCAAGATTTGGGGAGAATTAGTGCCTTATGGATTTCACTTTGTAACATTTGCAAACCAAATGATTCCTTGGAGAGCTGGGGCTCAGACAAACACAGTTTTTACTGTAAGCCATGACGTTAAAATAGAAGGTAAAAACTTGCCAGCGGGTAAATATGGACTGTTTATGATTGTTGAAAAAGATGAATGGACCATCATCTTTTCAAAAGATTATAATTCTTGGGGGGCTTTGTATTACGATCAAAAAGAAGATGCTTTGAGAGTAAGAGTAAAGCCAACTAAAACAGCTTTTACAGAGTGGCTAACCTATGATTTTATTGAAAGAAAAAGTGATCATGCTGTTATGGCGTTGAAATGGGAATACCTGTCAGTTCCAATAAAAATTGAGGTGCCAAATATTAATGAGTTATATGTAAATAAGTTGCGAAGTGATTTACGTAATGGCGCTGGTTTTGAATATCATAATTGGATAGAAGCAATCGACTTTTGTGTAAATAACAATATCAATTTAGATGAAGCATTAGTTTGGGCAGATTATGCAATTAATAGACAATGGTTTGGTAATAAAAATTACGGAACATTTTCTGCGAAAGCAAAGGTCTTAGAAAAGTTAGGCAGAAATGAAGAAGCAAAATTACTAAGAGAAAAAGCGCTTAAAACGGCAACGGCAAAAGAGATTTCTAATGAAGGAAGAAGATTATTGTCAAATAACAAAAACAAAGAGGCCTTAAAGCTATACACTTTTAATGCTAAAAAGTTCCCAGAAGAAATTGTTATGATAAATGTAAATTTTGCAAAAGTTCACACAGCATTAGGGAATAAAAAGAAAGCAATTAAACATTGGGAAATAGCTTTGAAGAACACGCCAGATAGAACTGATCATCAGGTTTATTTACCAAGCTATAAATTGGCTTTAAAAAAATTAAAAGAAAGTAAATAAAACTAATACATAAAATAATGAAAACGAAAATATTATTTGCAATAATGCTAGGTCTAGCATTAACGATTACGGCAAAAGAAAACAACAGTTTAAAAGACGGATTTACTTTTGGTAATCCAGATATGATATCAATAAAAACAATTGCTTTTGGTCCGGACAATATACTATTTATAGGAGACAACGATGGCATGATGATTTATGCAATTGATATTAAAGATGATGCGGTGAAATCTTCAACGATTGTAGATCTTGAAGGGATAGATGTAAAAATAGCCTCCGCAATGGGAGCGTCATCGAGCGAAATTAAAATACTAGATATGGCGGTTAATCCTAAATCTGGCAATGTGTTTTTCGCTGTGAGAAGAGAACAAGGCGAAAAAAAACTTAGTGCTTTATTTAGAATAAGTAGTGAGGGTTTAAAGGAGTTTCCATTAGAACAAGTGAATTTTTCTAAAACTAAAATTGAAGATGCACCAGATGCTGATGCCAAAATTTATAAAAAATGGTCTTCAAGACGATTTACAATAACCGATATGCATTATGTAAATGGAGAGGTTCTTATTTCAGGGTTATCTAATAAAGAGTTTTCATCTAGTTTAAGAAGAGTGCCATTTCCGTTTAGTAAAGATATAATAACAACCAATGTGCAAGTGTATCATGTTACCCATAAGGCTAATGAGACACATTCGCCAATCGTTCGTTTTTTACCAAAACAAATGGATAACGAATGGCATATTATTGCGGGATATACCTGTACACCATTAGTTACTTTTAAATTGAATCAATTAGATGGTAATAAAAAATTGGTGGGTAAAACAATAGCCGAAATAGGAGCAGGAAATCTTCCTTTAGGACTTATTTCATATACATATAAAGGTTTAGACAATGTCTTGGTAGGTAATAGCCGTTACTCTATAACTAAGTTTACGGGTAATGATATTTTTGGAGCAAAATCATTAGAATTCCCATCAAAAGAAAAGGGGATTAAGCGTGAGCGTATTGACGTAGGGAGTATTGCACATATGTCAGACTTTAGTAATGACTATATATTAGTAGTTATTGAAAATAAAGAAGATAAGTCGTTTGACCTGAAAATGATATCAAAAGAAAGTTTATAACCTCAGTATTTTAATAAATAATAGTATGAAAAAAATATTTGTAATTCTAGTATTAATAGCAAGTAATATTACTGCGCAAGAACATGAAGCACACAATTTCGTGTGTCCGCCATGTGATGCTGCTTGTGATACAAGAACTTTTGAAAAAGCAGGCAAATGTGATGTTTGCAATATGGATTTAATAACTAAAGAAAAAAGGGAGCACGACATGGCAGAAGCATTTAAAGACAAGAAAAAAATTGCATTTTATTTACAGGAAGGCGTTGAGGTTTTGGATTTTGCAGGTCCTATGGAAGTTTTCTCTTATGCTGGTTATGAGGTCTTTACAGTTTCAAAAACAAAGGCGCCTATACGTTCACAAGGGATTCTTAAGGTGATCCCAGATTATAGTATTGCCGATGCGCCGAAGTCGGATATTCTGGCCTTTTTTGGAGGAAATGCAGACAATGCTTATAGAGATGAAAAAGTTATTGATTGGGTGAAATCACGGACTGACGTTGATTACTACTTTTCAGTTTGTACTGGCGCCTTTGTTTTAGCAGAAGCAGGAATTTTGAATGGTCATACTGCAACCACATTTCACGGTGCACTTAGTGATTTTGAAAACCGGTATCCCAATGTAAATGTAAAAAGAAATGTGCGTTTTGTTGATAATGGTACTGTGATTACAACAGCTGGTGTTTCTGCAGGAATTGACGGAGCACTACATATGGTGGCAAAATTTGAAGGTCTTGAAAAGGCGAAAGAAGTTGCATTCTATATGGAGTATGATAAGTGGAAACCGGGAGAAGGTTTATTACTAACTGCGGACAACCCCTATGAAAAGAAACAATAATGTTGATTTATAAATATAGAAATATGAAACCTAACGTTAACATTTTTTTGACCTCGATAACTTGTTTAATATTGTTCATCGCTTTTCAAGGACAAGCCTTTGCTCAAGATAAACCGGAAGTAATATACCAATGTTCACCTTGTGGATGTAGTAATGATGGAAAACATTTTGACAAACCTGGAGCTTGTTCAGGTTGTGGTATGAAACTGGTTGCTGTAACCGAGCCTTTTAGCTATTTAAAAAATTTAGATAAGCCTATGAATGTGGCTATTTTATTATTTAACCATGCTCAGGTTCTTGATTATGCCGGACCTTATGACGTTTTTACCTCTGCAGGAGATGAAAATTTTAATGTTTATACCGTTGCTGCTACGAGAGAACCCGTTACAACTATGCCAAACTTAAGTGTAAACCCTCAATATAGCATATTAGATAGTCCTAAACCAGATATTTTAATAATTCCAGGCGGTATGTGGACTAGTGTTGGAGATGACACTTTGCAATGGATAAAGGAAAACTCAGCGGAAGTCGATTATACATTTTCGATTTGTACGGGAGCTTTTATTCTTGCTGAGTTAGGTATTTTAGATGCTTTAGAAGCAACTACCCATAACGCTGGCATAGATATTTTAGAAAAGAATTACCCAACTATTAAAAAAGTACATCATAATTCACGCTTTATTGATAATGGTAAAGTTATCACGTCTGCTGGGGTTTCTGCCGGAATTGATGCTTCTTTTCATTTAATCGAGAGAATTTTGGGTAAAGATTGGGCGAAAGCTATTGGTAACAATTTGGAGTATAAATATGAATCATTCAATAAATAAATGATGAAAATATTAAATATAAAACTTAGTGGAATATCAATGCTATCTCTAATTGCTTTAATATTTGTAGGCTGTAGAAACGAGAATGTATTGGTAGAAAACAAGAAAAGTATAACTTTAAGTCATGAGTACACCATATCTGTTGAAAAAGAAAATCCTCGTTTAGCAAAAATTGTTGCTATAATAGAGCCAGATGGAAAGATAGTTGCTATGAATGAACATAATGAGCATGGCTTGAAGAATGGCTGGGCTACGTTTGTGGAAAATGTACAAGCTATAAGTGAATCTGGACGTAATTTAAAAGTTGTCGCTAAGAAAAATAGTAGCTGGGAAATACAAGATTACCAAGAAGGTATGGTAACACTATCCTATCAGGTACGTCTTGGACATGATCAAGTAGTACCAAAGCTTGCCGCCGGTGATAATGGAGCCGCTTATGCCAATGATAGTGGGGTTATGTGGGCTGGTCGAGCATTATTCATTGCTGGGAAAACAACTGAGGATATTAATATAAACTTTGACGTACCCAAAGAGTGGCATGTAACAACACAGTGGGGTAAGTCAAAAAAAGAGAATTCTTTTATTGTAGATGTTACTGAAAATTTGTTGAATTCTGCATTTTTTGCTGGAACACATCAACATGCTGAATTTAATGCAGGAGGAGTATCGCTTAGAATGGCTTTTTCAGGAGAGTATACTGTTAAAGTACACCAACAGATAAAGCAACAATTACAACAATATTTCACACATTATGGCAAGTTGTATCAGTCACCATTAAATGCAAATATTGTTGTAGTAGTTTCAGATGCTAGTTATGGTGGTGGAGAAATGATGGGAAATGCTATATCTCTGTCTATGGGGCCTAGTATGAGAGATGTAAATGGTTTGTCTAAAGGTACGATTCATGTTATTGCTCATGAAGTTTATCATAGTTTCACCAATAACCAACTTGAATTAGGAGAAGACCCACCATCATTTGTGTGGTTTAAAGAAGGTTTTGCAGCAGAATTTGGTACTTATTCTGCAGAATTAAGAGTAGGCGCTTTAAATGAAACGGAATTCCTAAACACCATTGTTAAGCAAATGAAGAAGTACCAAGCAAAATTAGATGGTAAATTGACATTGAAATCAGCGGGTTCAGAAAAATTTAAAAATTATAATATGGTTTATAGTGGTGGTTTTATAGCTGCTATTTCTTTAGACTTTTTAATTCGCCATGAAAGCAATGGCAAAAAAAGGCTGAATGATTTGTGGGTATATTTATTAAAAAAGCACCCTAAGAATGGAGAAACATTAACCATGCCCAAACTATATGAAGCAGTCCAATTTCTTTATGGGGAAAGAGTATTTGCTGCTTTTGATAAATACATTAGTACCCCAGATGAAATCCCTTTGTATAAAAATGCAGCGTTAATGGGGCTTAGTTTTGACGGTCACATTCTATCAGTATCTAATAATGCAACAAATGAACAAAGATCACTTTGGTCAAATTTTTTTAAAAAATAATCTATAAAAAGCGGAAAAGGGTTTCCCTTTTTCATATTAACACACCATAAGATTTATGAAAACTGAAAAAAGCAAAAAGATAGTATCATTACTATTATTATTACTTGCTATTACTTTTGTACAAGCGCAAACATTAACAATGCCAGAGGTTAGTCAAGATGCAACTATTACTCAACGAGTTGGTATCTCTGATGTCACAATTAAATACAATAGCCCCGGTGCTTTAGGCAGAAAGATATTTGGCGGTATTATTCCATATAATGCGATTTGGAGAGCAGGCGCAAATGAAAATACTACAATTCATTTTACCCACAACGCCATGGTTGAGGGGGAAAAGATAAAAGCGGGGACTTATGGTTTATATATGATTCCTGGTAAGCAAAAATTTCAAATCATATTTTCAAAAAACAGCAAAAACTGGGGAACCGTTCTTCCTACAGAAAAAGAAACTGCATTAAAAGTGTCTGTAGCACCAAAGAGTAATGCTTTTCAGGAACGGTTGGGATATAATTTTACAGAGCGTTCTGCAAACAATTTAGTTGCTGTATTAGATTGGGCCGATGTGCGTGTGCCTTTTAAAATTGAGTTTGATGTCGTACAAATTGTAATTGAAAACGCAAAAGTAGAGTTAGAAGGTCAAACAGGTAATTCGGGAATTGGCTATATGCAATTAGCCTCTTATTGTTTACAAAACAACACCAATTTAGATGAAGCTATGACTTGGGCAGAAAACTCTATATCTATAAAAAAGACTTTCAGTAATTTAAGAGTTAAAGCCGATTTGTTATCAAAAAAAGGACAACATGTAGCTGCTGAAAAAATAATGAATGAAGCATTTCCAATAGGAAATATCTGGGAGTTAAATATTTATGGTTACTCATTGTTAAATGAAAATAAAATAAAGGAAGCTATTAAAATATTTACTTTTAATATTGAAAAGCACTCAAATGACACTTTAATATGGAGATTTATAGATAGTTTAGGCGAAGCGTATTTAAAAGATGGGAATAAAAAAATGGCTTTGAAATACTATAAAGAAGCAAAAGAAAAAGCGCCTGCAGATCAATATGTATATTTTGATAGCGTAATAGCAAGCATAAAATAAGGTCTAAAAATATTAAGTGTTAGTTTATTTTTTGTTTAATTGCATTTCTACAAATGCACAAATGTGAGGTGTTTGGTTACCACGTGAAAGAGGAATAATTGTCATCAATATATAAATTTACTAAAACAGTATAAAAATAAAGTTTAGAAAAGATATGGGAGCTAAAAAATATATAGTAAATGTTGAAGGAATACCAAGTTGTACTAGCCCAATTAGCCAAGCAGTAGTCGCTAATAACATGTGCTTTGTTAGTGGGCAATTATCAACGAATGTTGCTGGAGAATATATTAATGGAACAGCTCTCGAGGAGGCTAAATTGGCCTTTTCGAATTTTTTTATGGTACTCGAAAGTTCTGGATTTGAAAAAGGCGATATCGTATTTATCGATATCGCCTTTGATAATTTGGATAATCTTTCAGAAATAAACCAATTGTATTTGGAGTTATTTCCAGAAAACAAAAGACCTGCAAGAACTATTTATCAAGCACAGGCATTGCCTTATGGCGGAAAAATTAAAGTGACTGGAACTGCTGTTAAAGATTTAACCTAAGCTATAATTTGGTTGAGTATACCAAGAAGTTTTCATTAACTTTTATATTATCATCTTTAATAGGCATTGTTTGCCAATGGGCTTTTGGAAATAGCCACTTTTGAGCCCCTTCAAAATTTATTTTAATTGGCATATCAAAATTTTCAACTATCTCCGAATAGCGATATTTAAAAGTGTTGTTTTCGATTTTATATTCTAAAGTAGGAATACGTATATCTCTTAAATATTGATCAAAGAATGCGGTTAAATCTATTTTTGTCTCCTTACTGAGGTAATCTTCTATTTGTTGGGTCGTAACGGTTTGATGATAGAATGTTTCATTTAATCCTCGTAATATCATTCGCCATTTTTCATCATCTTCAATAAGTTGCCTCAATGTGTGAATCATGAAAGCACCTTTGTTGTACATGTCGCCTGAGCCTTCCTTGTTTACATCATAATAACCAATTATAGGTCTATCATTGTTAATATGTTTTCCTTTACCAACTGCATATTCATCTCCAGCTTTTTTTCCAAAATGATACTCAAGATATAAGCTTTCTGAATAAGCTGTAAATCCTTCATGAATCCACATATCTGCAATATCTATATTGGTAATATTATTTGCAAACCACTCATGGCCAGATTCGTGAATAATAATAAAATCGAATTTTAACCCCCAACCAGTTCCTGATAAATCTCTTCCTAAATAACCTTTTTTATACTTGTTGCCATAGGTTATGGAACTTTGGTGTTCCATACCTAGATATGGAACTTCAACGAGTTTGAATCCATCTTCATAAAAGGGATAAGGACCAAACCAATGTTCAAAAGCTTTCATCATTTTTGGCGTATCTTTAAAATGAACTTTTGCTTTTTCAAGGTTATCGCGTAGGACATAATAATTTAAATCTAATGGTCCTTTTTCGCCATTAAAACCTTCTGAAAAGTGTACATAATCACCAATATTCACATTTATACCATAGTTATTAATAGGGTTGCTTACAAACCAATGAGACGTTACTGTATCATCATCATGTTCTTCAATACTTCGCAATTTACCATTGGAAATATTGGTAAGTCCTTTAGGGATGTTAACACTAATTAGCATACTATCTACTTCATCGTACATATGATCCTTATTTGGCCACCAAACACTTGCGCCTAAGCCTTGACAAGAGGTTGCTATAAAATGATTTCCGTTGTTGTCTTTTTTCCATGAGAAACCACCATCCCATGGGGCGTTTTTAGCTTCTTGTGGGACCCCTTCGTAATACACATCAATAGTATTAATGTCTCCTACCTTTTGTGATTTAGAAAGTTTTACAAAATGAGCATTGCCTTCATGAAAAACTTCAAGTGGTTTATTATTATTGTCAAGGACCTTGGTGATTTTTAAGGGAGCTTGTAAGTCTATTTGCATAGTAGAGTGCTCCCGTAAAACTCTATAATGAATGGTGTTTTTACCCGAAATGTATTTCTTGTCGGGATTAATTTTTACATCTAAATGGTAATAAGTTAAGTCCCACCATTCTCTTTCGGGTGTAATAGAGCCTCGTAAAGTGTCCTGTCTTGTGAAATTTTGATGTTGTGCAAGAAGTGAAATACCTGTTAGGAGGAATCCTAAGCAAATAATGAGCTTTTTATTCATGTGTAAAAATTAATTATTTAGATCATTCAAAGTAATGGGAAAAGATAAATATATTTTATTTTTTTTCTGTTAAATTTAAGAATCAATTTCATGAGACCATATGTGAGTATATGACATTTCATTATGCGATTAAATTTTTAGTTACTGATGTTTCATTTTCGGTAATCTAGTTTCTAAACGTTTTGTTAGGAAATACAACCATACTTTCATGACCATCTTTTCCGACTGATGCCACGCCAAAGAAAAAATTATCTATTACGATACCATCTAAAGTAAACTCGGAGACATTACCAACATAACGGCTTTTATCCCAGGTTGGAGAGGTCGTATCTCGCCAATATATTTTATAGCCAACAGCGCCTTCAACTTTCTCCCATTTAAATTTTGCCGAAGCCTGAACAATTCCCCCAATGGCCAGATCTTTTGGAGCTGGTGGGGCAGTTGCCAAGCTAGCTAAGTTAATAGCATTAACAGCAGTTAGCTTTTTTGCATATGGAAAATTAACATGTTCAAAAGTATCACCATAAGCGATACCATTTTCTACACGTATATCTTGATGTTGTTGGGTGTAATTTTCGTGAGCTTCCATAATACGAATACCTGCAAACCCAGCATCATTAAAAGGACGGTGATGACCACCACGACCAAAACGGTCTAATCTGTACACCATCATTGGGTTCATTTCTGGCATATACGTTTTTACGTTTTTATGAATATAACGTGCCAATTGTCGTGATATGCCATCGACTTCTCCACCGTAAAAGCGACGCATTCTACGTTCACGCTCAGTTTCAGTAGGTGGGACAGGTTCAGAGAAAATTCTAAATGTTCTGTTATCTATTACGCCGTCGACACCTTTTATATTTCCAATCATATCATTATTCATAATGCCAATAATTTCCCAGCCATTGTTTTGGGCATGTTCAGCTAGTCCTTTACCACCATAAAGTCCTTGTTCTTCACCTGATAGACCGACATAAATAATACTGCTTTCAAATTTATATTTGCTCAATACACGGGCCGCTTCTATAGTGCCTGCCATACCCGAAGCATTATCATTTGCACCTGGAGAATCAGAGGTAAAATTGGCTGGATCGGAAACTCGGGAATCAATATCTCCACTCATAATGATATATCGGTTAGGGTATTTTGTACCAGTTTGAATAGCAACAACATTTGATACCCAAACGTCATGAACAATTCGTGCATTATCACCTTTGGGAATTAGATTTTTTTGATAAAAAACATTAAGACAATTGTCACAATTTGATGAAATATTTTCAAATTCTGATTTTATCCATCGTCTAGCGGCGCCAATACCTCTTGTTTTTGAAATTGTGTCACTTAAAGTGTGTCTCGTTCCAAAATTGGTAAGCGTTTTTACATCTTGCTTAATCCGGTCTGCTGAAACGGAATTAATAATATCATAAATTTTTTGGTTGGTCTGGGCGCTCGCTGTCATAGACAAAACTAAGAACGCAATGAATAAATTATTTCGCATTTTTATATAGGTTGGTTAGTTTTAAAATGGTAGTGCTTCATATGTCTCTCCTTGGATTAAACTTTTCGGATTTCCGGAAGTATTTCTAAATGTAATTGGTAATGATTGATAAGGATATTGCCAGTTAATTCCTGTGGCAACGAAATGCAAATGCGGAGATCTTGCTGTGCCGCTAGAACCGCTATATCCTATGGGGTCTCCTTCTTCAACAAATTGTCCTTGCTCTACGATAGCACCATTATGTGTTAGGTGATGGTATTGAAGAAAAAAACCGTCTTCATCTCTTAATACAATCATATTATTTGGGAATTCATTATCAAGACCCGATTCTTCAACAAACATAATAGTTCCTTTTCTAGACGCCGTAAGAAGCGTGCCTACCTCCATTATAAAGTCTATAGCAAATTGATCTGGTTCTCCTTCTGAATGTGCCGACCCACTACAATGACTTAATCCAATAGTATAAGAATCTCCTACCGGATAGGGCAATAAATGTGGAGAGGTCTCCCAATTGGGGTAAAAGGCGTCGGGGCAACCATTGGCAAAGCCATTTTGCCCGCCTATAGTATCACTAATAAAACCATCATTTTTATTACAAGACAAACAGATAAATAATAATATTAAATAAAATTTTATTTTCATAATATCAATTTAGTGCCTGTTACTATTAATGATTAGATAGGTTCTTTTTTGTCGAATAGCCATCATTAAACTTACGGTTAGTTTTTCCTATAATTAAATTTCAAAACTTCAATTGTACCATCCTCTTTATGCATATCTACAGAAATAATCAGTTCTGAATCGTTGACTCTCTCAAAGGTCATTCCCTCAAAAATAATTTTATCCGCAGTGATTTCTTTAACAGGAAAGTCTTCGGTTTCATCTTTTGTCTCCCAGCCTTTAAGATCGTTGTTGAAATGTTTTAGTTGTAATACAAGGGTGTTATTTACTTCTCTAATAATTTCAATCTCGTAGAATACAGTATTACCATTTTCTATGAATTTAAAGGAAGCCATCATTGAACCTCCGGAAGCTTTACTCCAATTTTCTTCTACTTGTCCACCCATGGCTTCGCCTTTCCAGTTACCTGAAAGCCATGAAATATTTTCTAAGTTATGTTCTAGTTTTTTTATAACTTCTCCAACAATAGCAAGTTTAGTTCCATCAGGGCTAACAATCATCCTGCTGATATTCGTAATACTATAATTTGAAAGTGACGCTACTTCATCCCAATCTTCATTTTTATTTGTTGAGAAAGTGAAAAGTTTATCATTCTTTCCCATTAATATTTTTCCATTCATTAGCCAACACATATCTTCTTTTTTAGCAAGTGTATTGGTTATCGATTTTATGGTTCCTGTTTTAGGATCTAAGGATTTAATTTCCCAAGAATCATGTGCTTTTGAAATGTAACTTATTAATTTTGAGTTTGGGATATTGTGCAATGAACGGCCAATTTTTGAATCGTGTTTTGCTTTCGTTTGTTTTTTAATATTGCTACTATATAACGAGAGTCCTCCTTCTTCTAATACGGAAGAAATAATAGTGCTATTACTGTACCAAATATGATAACCAATGACGATGTCATTAACTAACACTTCCGATTCACCATTATTTAGATTGTATTTATATAGAAATTGTTTTCCATCTTTGTCCAAACGAATTGCCGATACAGCCTTTGAGTTTGGTATTTTTAGAGGAGAATATTCACCGCCATCTGTATGATTAATAAAGGTTTTAGAGCCGTTTTTGATATTGTATCTTACAATATCGGTTTGCCCATTCCTAGTTCCAGCGTATAGAATGGTATTATTGTCCATAAATGATGGTTGATTATCATAACCCTCATTATTAGAAATGTTTCTCATGTTGGAAAGTTCGAAGTCACCATTATTTGTATTTAAATCAAATAGGAAAACATCAGTATTTGGTTGTGAAAAAGAGACAGCCGTAGTCAAAACCGAAAGAAGTAAAAGTTTTTTCATGTTTAAATTTAATTAAAGACTAAATATAAGGAAAAGCCATTGAGAGAATACAATAACCTATTGTTTTAACAATATTATTTCAGTGTAAGATGTAACCTATAGTTTGGATTATGAAATTAAGTTTTGCTATGTAGAAAAAAATAATATTCTAAAAAAAATCTGTTTATTTTATTTTATTTGAATATGAAAAAAGAAATGCGTGTATTAAATAGTTTGACGCAACCTTTGTGCTTTTTTGTATCTAATTAATAGCTGTTAATTTCAGGTGAAATTTATAGTAATTAATAAAAATAAAATGAAAAACGAAAAAACCTTTCTAATGTATAAATTATTAGTCTTAATTGCCATTTGCCTGTCGGGGTGTAGTAGTGGTAATGATGATTCCCTAGAGCAACAACAAGAGGATGAAGTTACTCTTGAAGGCAACTATAGGGGTACTTGGAGTTCTACAACAGCGTCTGCCACGTTTTCTAATGTCTCTGTATCTGCAAAATTGCAGTTTGGTGGAGCTGATAATATATTAACCGGGAGCTTTTTTATCAGTTCTGATTATACAGTTTGCTGTAGTGCTGGTGAAAATGATGGGACTTTAGTTATTGATTTTGATGGAGATACTATAACCTCTTTTAATTATAATGATGTGATAACTAATTGTTCAGGGACTTTTAATGGCACAGGTCATATAAGAACAAGTGATAAAGCACTGGTTATTGATTTCACAGGAAATGATTGTGATGGAGATCATGTAGGACAGATTGTTCTTATAAAGTAATAATTTAAAATATGAAAAGCGCTTCGTCTACATAATTATTTGGAATCGAAGCGCTTTTCATTTGAATTAGCTTCAAATTATAAATAATTCAATATTATGGCTAGAGCCATTTGGCTTTTATATCTTTATATTTAGTTCTACCTATTGGTAAAAGTTCCCCGTTTTTTAGTTCTGCCATATATTTGCTCCCTGACTTTACAATTATTTCTTTGACTTCGGTCATTTTTACTAAATACGATTTGTGAATACGCTCAAACATATCTGGTAATAACTGCTCCAATTTTTCTAAAGATTTGTCATGAAGCTCTTTTTTCCCATTGATTAGGAAGAGTTCAGTATACGCTCCAGCTCCTTTAATAAAAAGCAAATTTTCTATTGGAACAAGTTGAATCCCCCCTCGTTTCTTTATTGCTAAGAGTTTGATGTTTCCTGAATCTGTTTTCTCTTTTAAAATCACTCTATTAAACGCTTGATCTAACCTGATTTGATTAAATGGTTTGGCGACAAAGTCTAATACACCATATTCGAAAGCTGAGATGGCTTGTTCTTTATGAGCAGAAACAATAATGGTGTGAAATGATTCGGAAACAGCAGTACCAAGTAAATCGAACCCATTTTCTCCATTAAGGTTTAAATCTAATAGTACTAAATCCAAAGGATTATTTTTAATAAACTCCAAAGCCTCATTTAGGGTATCAATACAAGTCAATGAAGTCAATGTGTTCGAAAAAAAATTGCGCGCCATTCGCTCTATTCTTTTCGCTATTCTGGATTCATCTTCAATAATTAAAATATTCATAGGACTCTTAATTGTATATTTTTATGATATTCTTCCATCCTTGATCTGTGGCTGTTGATGATAAACTCCAATTTTTACCGTAGCTTTCTTCCAGTCTTGCTTTTACATATTTCAATCCAGTGCCATCTGAGTTAACTTTTGCTGTGTGTCGTACTTTTGCAAAAGTTAGAAATGTATAGCTTTTAAATTGTCCGTTATTTTCAAAAATTAATTTAAACCTGATGGTATTATCATCAAGTGGTGAACAATGAGTAATTCCATTTTCTACAAGTGTGTGTAAGGTGGCTGGTGGTATGCGTTCATTTGTTAGAATGCCTTCTTCATCCCACAAATAGTCAACTTCTTTTCTGAATTTCATTATTTCCAAATGCGTACGACATAGTTCGATTTCTTGAGTGATTGGAATTAAGGACTCATTCTCAATTTGGTTGAGTAAATCAAACTCTTTTGCCAGGGCTTCAATGAATAATATGCCTTTTGTTGGAGATTCTTCCACCCAGTCTATTAATGAGGTTAAACTATTCATTAAAAAATGAGGTTGAATATTTTTTTTAAGTAATTCCAATCGTAGCCGTGTCGATTGAACTAATGAATTTTCATAAGCAAGTCGTTGTTCTTTTGTGTTAATAGCTAGAATATAAAACATTCCTAAAACAATAACACCAAAACCTACAAAAAGGCCAGTATCATAAAATGTAAAAGTATTTATAAGCGCACAAATTAATAAGGTTAATAACACAATTGAAGCACCTTTTATTTTTTTATAGACTCCAAAACTCACAATTCCTGTTGATAATATCCACATGGTTACGGCCATATTATATGCTGTATTGTCGTAAGCATCATGATCTCTAAAAAAAACGAAAAAAAGCACCGCCAAGTATGCTAATAAAATGGACTTATGTTTGGGGAATTGAAACTGAATGGTAAAATATAATGGAACAAGTATGGCAAGAAAAAAGGTAATAAATCCAATAATTTCAAGGCGTACATGATGTTTACTATAATGAATGGGTACATAGAATTTAACAAACTCCATTATTATCAATGCGAAAAACAGAAAGCAAATTATACTGAATATTAACATCGAATAATTCTTTTTTTCACCTAAATAAAGAAAAAAGAAATAGAGCGATCCAATGAGGAAGGCACCAGCAAAAATGTGCATAAAAGAGGTGTATTTTAGCCAATAAGTGTGCAAATTATCATAATAGTCCAGATTAAAGCTAAAACCGCCTGCGAAATCAGGAAAATGGAGGAAGCTTCGTTTTAATGCCAATACATGTTTTCCTTTTTTTGTCAAATCTTCAGGAATAAAAAAGGAGGCCCACATTTCACCGGAAGGAGCCAAAGTAGCTTCTTGTCCTGGGTTTCCATTCCTTCCAATGAGCACACCGTCCCAGTAAACTTCATACTCACCATAATGGTGAAAATTAATACCATAAGGCCGAAATCTTTCTGGGGTCTCTAATATTTCAATATTTGTTCTAGCCCAGGATACTTGACCATCGAGAATAGTTATATTTTTCTTCCAATCTCTGTCATCGTAGTCAATTGACGCCCATTCTTGTTGATCACCAATTTTATAGAAGTTCTCATTTCTAATATAATTATTGTCATAGGATTTTGAACATGATGTTACGAGTAAAATTAAACAAACCAATATCGATTGGTATACAAATCTCAAATTCATCTCAAATTATTGTTTTGGTAAAATTAATCTAAAATGGGGACTTCATGGAGCAGTTCATATAGATATGGAGCAGTTGACAAAAAATCACTTGTAAAGCTATCATTAAGGGACGAATTTTGTCTCATCAATTAAAAATCAATTAAAAATCAATTAGAACAATTAAAACTAGAACTTCATGATGCAGTTCACTTATCTATAGAGCAATTATTTTAAACAGTAAAACGATACTTAAATTTTGCAACGTGGATTTCTTTTAGTTGTCTTTATTAAAAACAAATCAAATGAAATATTATTTATTAGCCATAGGGCTATTATTTTCAGGAAATTGCATGCTGGCTCAACAATCTAATGTCAGTAGTGCTGAGATTTCAGGAAAAGTACTTGAAGAAACAACTGGAGAAGGCTTAGCGTTTGCCAATGTAATTTTAAAAGATGCTGATCAAAATTTAATTCAAGGCGTAATAACAGATGAATCGGGGGTTTATAATTTAAAAGAGATTCCTTTAGGAAATTTTACAATTGAAGCGAGTTATACAGGGTTTGGCACTATTACACAGTCAATTGAAATTAAAGCAGCCAGACAAAAAACTAAATTAAACCCAATCGTATTAAAGGAAGACCCAACACTGCTAAATGAAGTTGTGCTAACAGGTGAAGTTTCGCAGGTTTCATTACGAATGGATAAAAAAATATTCAGAGTTGGTAAAGATGTATTATCTCAGAGTACGTCGGTTTCAGAAGTTTTGGAAAATGTACCATCGGTATCTGTAGATCCATCAGGAACTGTAATGCTTAGAGGAAATGCCAATGTGACCATTTTAATTAATGGAAGACGGTCTGGTATGACATCGGCTCAGGCTTTAGAACAAATTCCATCTGACAATGTTGATCGTGTTGAAGTAATAACGACGCCTTCAGCTAGGTATGAAGCTTCCGGATCGGCAGGAATTATTAATATCATTCTAAAAAAGAATATCAAAGGTGGTTTAACGGGTCAGTTACAAGCGGTAGTTGGAACTCCTGATGATTATAGATTAGCGGGAAGTTTTAGCTATAAAACTGATAAATTAAATCTTTTCACTAACATTGGAATTCGTTATACGGACTATGAGGGTGATTATACCAAACAGCAGAGTTCATCGAGAAATAATGAAACGGTATTCTTAGATCAGGTGCAAGACCAGCATAGACATGATGATGGTAAATGGATTTATATAGGTGCCGATTACTATATTAATGAGACAAACACATTTACTACGGCATTCTATAGAAATGAAACCGAAGATACTGATGTCACCGATTATATTTATGATTATAGCTCTAATAGTTCTGCAATTGATAGTACATTGATCACTGATGGAAATTCTAAAGAGCATAGATCTTACAACCAATTGGAAATGAATTATACCAAAACTTTTGCCAAAAAAGGGCGTAAGTTAACTTTTGATTTGCAGTATGACTTTTGGGATAGTAATATGAAGTGGAAGGTTGTTAACCGAAAAGAATTTCCAGTACAGGCGCCAAACTTTAATTTGAGAACAACAGCAATTAATGAAAACAATGATATTGCTTTACAAACAGATTATGTTACCCCATTTGGAGAAAATTCTAAATTAGAGCTTGGGATAAAATTAGAAAACAGACAGGTAAAAGATGGTTTTGTTGCTAAAGAATTTGTTAATGACGCTTATCGAGTATTGGACAATATAGATAACAATATTGACTATGAAGAGCGAATTTTTGGAGCATATGTCCAGTTTGGAAACAAAATAGGAAAGTTTAGTTATTTATTGGGCTTACGATTAGAAGACACCAATATTAGTATTAAAGATCAAGAAGGTGATTATGATAGTAACATTGGCTATACTAATTTATTTCCTAGTTTAAATTTAGGATATGCTGTTAGTGATAACACTAATTTGGGCCTGAGTTATAGCAAACGAATTAATAGACCTTCTTTATGGCAGTTAAATCCTTATTCGGAGTTGGTAGATTTTAATACTCGATTTTTTGGAGATCCAACATTGGCATCTGCATTTACGGATGCAATTGAGTTATCATTATTACAAAACGGATCAAATTTTACTATAAATCCAAGTATATATTATGCCTATACAACTAAAGGTGTTTCGTATTATACCAATCAAAATAGTGATGGAATTTTTGAAACTAATATCATAAATTTAGATCAGGAAAAGCGAATTGGATTAGAGCTTTCTGCTTCTTATAATCCATTAAAGTGGTTGAGTTTTAATGGTGATTTTAACGCTTATCATTTCAGTCAAGAAGGTCAATATGAAACTCAAAATTTAGATTTTGCAGACGAAACATGGCAGACTTCTTTGAGTTCTAGAGTTAAACTTAATGATGGACTGTCATTCCAAAGCAGATTTACTTATCAAGGTAAACAGGGAGATGCACAATCTATGAGAAAAGCAATGTCCTATCTTAATATGGGAATGAGTAAGAAATTATTTAATAACAAAGCGAACCTAACTTTTAGGGCGAGTAATGTTTTTAACAGTCGTAAAACAAAAAGAGAAACCACCGGTACAGACTTTTTTGTAAGTCAAGTGAGTAGCCGAAATGCGGCAAGATGGTCACTGAGTTTTACTTATAAATTTGATGGTAAAACAGGATTTAAAGACAGGAATGCTCAAAGAAGTAATAGAAATTAGAATTGAAACAAAAATGAACAATTATACTTGCTGTAAATTCAAAGTATAATATTGCTTAGACTATTTATAAAAAAGAGCCTCGATATCGAGGCTCTTTTTACTAACTAACTAACACAACTAAAAACAGTATTTGTTTTCAGATGAAATCTTTTCAGCAATGCTATTTCTTAAAGCAATAACATTTGGCTGATTTGTATATTTTGTAAAACGTTTAAGTCCCATAAGCATCATGCGTTGTTCATCACCTTCTGCAAAAGATACTATACCTTCTTTTCCATTTTTAATAACGATGTCTACTGCATTATATAAATATAATTGAGCCATGGCTATTTGTTCTTTTTGAGAGTCTTCACCAAATCGTTTGACATTTTTCTCTGTCCTTAAAATGGTTGACTCCGCCATATATATCTCAATTAATATGTTTGATGCCGCCATTAATAATTGTTGATGGTCTTCCAGTTGTGGGCCATATTTTTGAATTCCTGCGCCCGCAACCATTAAGAATACCTTCTTAAGTTTTGCAATCATTTCTTTTTCTTCAGAAAGGGTTTGAGAGTAATCAGGGGTATCAAATGAAGGAATACCCATCAACTCATTTTGAACTGCCGTAGCTGGGCCTAATAAATCCACATGACCTTTCATTGCTTTCTTTATTAACATACCAACAGATAGCATCCTGTTAATTTCATTTGTGCCTTCATATATTCGTGTAATTCGAGCATCTCTCCAAGCAGCTTCCATTGGTGATTCTGCCGAGAATCCCATGCCTCCATAAACTTGAATCCCTTCGTCGGCACAGTTTTGAACATCTTCTGAAACCGCAACTTTTAAAATAGAACATTCAATGGCATATTCCTCAACACCTCTTAATTCTGCTTCTTGGTGTGTGTTTCCTTCTGTTTCTCTTATGACAATTCTATCTTCAATATTTTTAGCGGCTCTATAACTAGCAGATTCTCCGGCATAGGTATTGGTTGCCATTTCTGCTATTTTGGCTTTAATGGCTCCAAATTCTATAATTGGTGTTTTAAATTGTTTACGTTCATTAGCATATTGAACAGACATAGAAGTAATTCTTCTTTGTGAGTCTAAACACGCTCCAGCTAATTTAATACGACCAATGTTTAATGCATTCATCGCAATTTTGAATCCGTTTCCTCTTTCAGAAAGCATGTTTTCAACAGGTACAACAGTATCACTAAAAAAGACTTGTCGGGTGGAAGAAGCATGAATACCAAGTTTATGTTCTTCTTCACCAAAGGTCATACCATTTGGATTTTCGGAATCGTATTCAACAATAAACCCAGTGATGTTCTTATCATCTTCAATACGAGCGAATACTATAAAAATTGTAGCGAAACCTGCATTGGTGATCCACATTTTTTGACCGTTAATATTATAATTTTTACCATCTTCTGAAAGGGTAGCAGTGGTTTTACCTGAATTGGCATCACTACCAGCACCAGGCTCAGTAAGGCAATAGGATCCGAACCATTCTCCTGTAGCTAATTTTGGAACATATTTAAGCTTTTGTGCTTCATTTCCATATAATGTTATAGGCATAGTTCCAATCCCTGTATGTGCACCAAAAGCAGTACTAAATGATCCTGTACCACTTGAAATATATTCACAAACCAATAGGGTAGAAACAAATCCCATATTTAAACCACCATAGGCTTCAGGAACAGAAACACCTAAAAAACCAAGATCTCCAGCTTTTCGCATACATGCTTCTGTTAATGCATAATCCTTTGCTTCAAAACGGGTTTTATGTGGAATAATCTCGCGGTCATTAAATTCCATCACAGCATCCTTCATCATTTTTTGCTCCTCAGTGAAATCTTCAGGAGTAAATATATCATTGCATTGTGTTTCTTTTACTAGGAACTGTCCACCGCGTAAAATATCTTTTTCAGTTGTTTCCATTTTTATAAAAATTGTAGATTTTAGTCTTGATTTTAGTTTCTTTTTTATTGTGATTCTTAGGAGAGAAACTCAAAAATTCCCGCAGCACCTTGACCCGTACCAACACACATGGTTACCATTCCGTATTTGCCTTGCATATTTTGTTTTCGCATTTCATCAAAAAGTTGCACCGATAGTTTAGCACCAGTACAACCCAATGGGTGTCCTAAAGCGATGGCACCACCATTAACATTGACGATGTCTTGGTTAAGTTTTAACTCTCTCATTACTGCTAAAGATTGAGAAGCAAAAGCTTCATTCAATTCTATCAACGCAATATCATCTTGCTGCAATCCTGCTTGTTTTAAAGCTTTAGGTATGGCTTTTACAGGGCCTATTCCCATAATTCGAGGTTCTACGCCAGCTGCTGCGTAGTTGACTAATCTTGCAATTGGTTCTAAATTTAATTCTTTAACCATGTCTTCGCTCATTACCAAAACAAAAGCAGCGCCGTCACTCATTTGCGACGAGTTTCCAGCAGTTACGCTACCACCAGCGGCAAATACTGGGCGTAATTTGTTAAGGACAGCTGTGCTTGTCCCGGCACGTGGACCTTCGTCTTTAGTTACTGTATATGATTTTGTTGCCTTCTTACCGTTGGTGTCAATAAAGGTTTGATTGACTGTAATTGGTACGATTTGATCTTGAAAACGATTTTCAGCTTGAGCTTTTAACGCCTTCATATGTGAATTATAAGCAAATTCATCCTGATCTTCACGTGAAACCTTAAATTGATTGGCAACTGCTTCAGCAGTATTTCCCATACCCCAATAATAGTCCTCATGTCCAGAATTAACGAGATCATAATTTAAATCAGTTTTATAACCAGTCATTGGTACGGCACTCATGCTTTCTGCACCTCCAGCAATAATACAATCGGCCATTCCCGCTTGAATTTTTGCAGTTGCAATACCAATAGTTTCAATTCCAGAAGAACAAAAACGATTAACAGTCACCCCCGGAACATCAACAGTATCTAATCCCATTAATGAAATTAAACGAGCCATATTCAATCCTTGCGAGCCTTCTGGCATTGCGTTTCCAACGATAACATCGTCGATTCGTGTCTTGTCCAGTTGTGGCAATTCCTTCATCATATAAGCGATGGTTTCTGCTGCCAATTCATCTGTTCTTTTAAAACGGAACAATCCCTTTGGTGCTTTTCCAACTGCTGTTCTGTATGCTTTTACTATATATGCTTGTTTCATTTTCCTCTCCCTAGCCCTCTCCATAGAAAAGGGCATTTATTTGGGTTATATTTTAAATGTTATACTTCATTTATATTAATTATCTCTTTATTCTCCCTTTTTGGGAGATGGCATTTGGCAGAGGAGATTTTAATTCCTAAGTGGTTTCCCAGTTTTTAGCATATGCTGAATACGCTCCAAGGTTTTACGCTCTGTACATAGGCTTAAAAATGCTTCTCGCTCTATATCCAACAAATACTGTTCACTAACAAATGTTGGCTCAGAAAGATCACCACCAGCCATTACATATGCCAATTTGTTTGCTATTTTATGGTCGTGAGCACTTATGTATTTACTGGCTTCCATGGCATCAGTTCCTACCAAAAACATTCCCAGTGCTTGTTTTCCTAATACTTTAACATCCTGACGTTTTATTGGTTGTGTATATCCTGCATCTGCCATTAATTTTGCATGTGCTTTAGCAGTTGCAATTTGTCTGTTTTTATTAACAACTACAACATCTTTTCCTTTTTGAAGAATACCTAAATCAAAAGCTTCATAAGCTGAGGTTGATACTTTTGCCATTCCTATGGTTAAGAAATATTCTTGAAGTACATTCAATTCTACATCATTTTTCTTGAAGGTATCAGATGCTCTTAAGGCCATTTCTTTTGAACCTCCACCACCAGGGATAACGCCAACACCAAATTCAACAAGTCCAATATAAGATTCGGCAGCGGCTACAACTTTATCGGCATGTAATGATAATTCACATCCTCCACCAAGTGTCATTCCGTGTGGTGCAGAAATAGTAGGAATAGAAGAATAACGCATTCGCATCATGGTATCTTGAAAATATTTAATAGCCATGTTTAATTCGTCGTATTCCTGTTCGACAGCCATCATAAAGATCATCCCAATATTAGCACCTACTGAGAAATTTGCACCTTGATTACCAATGACTAATCCTGCAAAATCTTTTTCGGCTAAATCAATAGCTTTATTCAATCCTGTTAAAACGTCACCTCCAATGGTGTTCATTTTAGATTGAAACTCACAGTTTAATATACCATCTCCTAAATCTTCAATAACGACTCCTGAATTTTTAAATACCTCATTTGATTTTCTGATATTATCTAATATGATGAAAGCATCTTGTCCTGGGATTTTTACTTGTGTTTTTTTAGGAATATCATAAGCATAAGTAGCGCCGTTTTTAACACTGTAGAACGAAGAGATTCCTGAGTCTAACATCTCTGTTACCCAAGCTGCAGGTTCTTTTCCTTCAGCCTTCATGATTTCTATTCCTTTTTCAACGCCAATAGCATCCCAAATTTGAAAGGGACCATGTTCCCACCCAAAACCTGCTTTCATTGCATCATCAATTTTATATAGATCATCTGTAATTTCCGGAATTCTATTAGAAACATATTGAAACATTGCCGCAAAATTTGTTCTGTAGAAAGCGCCTGCTTTATCTTTTCCAGCAGCTAATACTTTAAAACGATCAATAACTTTATCGATTGTTTTTGTGAGCTCTAATGTTGCAAAGTTGGCACGTTTTTTTGTGCGATATTCTAAAGTGTTTAAATCAAGGGACAGAATGTCTTTTTTACCATCAGGGCTTACAACTTTTTTATAAAAGCCCTGTTTTGTTTTACTTCCCAGCCAATTGTTCTCCATCATGCTATTGATGAAGTCTGGCAGTTTAAATAATTCGTGAGCTTCATCGTTAGGACAATTGTCATAAATACCGTTAGCAACATGTACTAAAGTATCCAGTCCCACAACATCTACTGTACGGAACGTTGCTGATTTTGGGCGACCAATTACTGGTCCTGTTAATTTGTCTATTTCCTCAATTGTTAATCCGAGTTCTTTTACTTGGTGGAATAAACTTTGTATTCCGAAAATACCTATTCTATTTCCAATAAATGCAGGGGTATCTTTTGCAATAACAGAGGTTTTGCCTAGAAATTGCTCGCCATAAGTATTTAAGAAATCAAGAACTACTTGTGAGGTATTTGGTCCTGGAATGATTTCAAATAATTTTAGATATCTCGCAGGGTTAAAAAAGTGAGTCCCACAGAAATGCTTTTGGAAATCCTCACTTCGGCCTTCACTCATAAATTTAATTGGAATCCCTGAAGTATTTGAGGTAATTAAAGTTCCTGGAGTTCTATGTTTTTCTATATTTTCAAAAACGAGTTTCTTGATATCGAGGCGTTCAACAACAACTTCAATAATCCAATCTACATTTGCAATTTTAGAAATATCGTCTTCCAGATTTCCTGTAGTTATTCTGGATGCAAATTTTTGTTTATAAATGGGGGAGGGTTTAGATTTTAAAGCCGTTTTAAGTGAATCGTTTACTAGACGATTTCGTACGATCTTATTTTCTAGACTTAGGCCCTTAGCTTTCTCTTTATCATTTAATTCTCTAGGAACAATGTCAAGCAATAATACATCAACACCAATATTGGCGAAATGACATGCAATTCCACTTCCCATAATCCCGGAACCTATAACGGCAACCTTTTTAATTCGACGTGTGCTCATTTTTATTTTAGAATATTATTCTTTTGATTATAAATTTTTTTGTTTGAGACAAGCTCATTTATGATTTCAGCAACTTCATAAAAGTTGTTGAGTTTTTCTTCCGAAACATTTTTGCGAACGGTTTCATTAAATATTAAAACGCGATCTTTAGAATATTCTCTTTTCTCTCTACCAAAATCTGTGAGATAAATTAATACCCCTCGACCATCTTTTGGATTGGGTTTTCTTTCTATTAAACCCTGAGTTTCCATTGATTTTAATATTCTTGATAGGCTGGTGGCTTCCATTCCCATTTTTGGTCCTAATGAAGTCGATGGTGTACCATCTTCAGGATCTATGCTTAATAATGTAAATCCCGTAGCCATCGTGCTTTCAAATTTTGAGGCTTCTTCATTATACATCTTATTGACTGCTAACCAAGTGGTTCGTAGTACATAATCTATTGTTTTGTCCTTCATAAAGTTCTAGCGTTGATGTCAAAGATACAAAAATTTATTATGCATGCATAATAAATTAATAAAATTTAACAGCAATAAAAAACTCCTTATAATGCTAAGGAGTTTTAATTATTATGGACGATATATCTTTTCAATAAGATCTTTATATTTTTCTTTGACAACTTTTCGTTTCATTTTCATGGTAGGGGTGAGATGACCTTCATCAATAGACCAGATATTGGGTGTAAGCTCGAATTTTTTCACAGTTTCCCATTTTGCAAAATTGGTATTGGCAAGATCAATTTCTTCTTGAATACGCGAAATTAAAGCGTTGTTTGTGATGATTTCTGCATTTGTAGTGAAATCAATTTCATGCCGTTTCGCCCATTCCTTTACAAATTCAAAGTTTGGTTGAATTAAAGCTGCAGGCATTTTTTCGCCTTCACCAATCACCATTACTTGTTCTATAAATCGGGATTGTTTTAATTCATTTTCTATTAGAGTAGGGACCACATATTTTCCACCTGAGGTTTTAAACATATCCTTTTTACGATCTGTAATTTTAAGAAACCCATCATTGCAAATCTCCCCAATATCACCAGTATGGAAATAATCACCAGTCATTACTTCTTCTGTTTTACCAGGGTCTTTGTAATAACCCAACATAACGTTAGGCCCTTTGACTAAGATCTCTCCATCTTCGGCTATTTTTACATCTACGTTTTCTATAACTCTTCCAACGGTTCCTATTCTAAAACCACTATCGTTTTGACAGTTGACAGAGATCACAGGAGAAGTCTCGGTTAAACCATAGCCTTCCATTATTGGGAGTCCCGCAGCTGCAAATACTCGTGTAAGTCGCGATTGTAATGCGGCGCTTCCAGAAACCATGAGCTCTAAATTACCACCTAGGCCTTCTTGCCATTTTGAAAAAATTAATTTACGAGCAATGGCTAATTGTTTTTCGTACCACCACCCATTTGCACCATAAGGTTCATATTGTAAGCCTAAGTTAACGGCCCAAAAGAAAAGCTTCTTTTTGATACCAGTTAATGCTGCGCCTTTAGCATAAATTTTATCATATACTTTTTCATATAGCCTCGGCACTGCGGTCATCACATTGGGCTTAACTTCTTTTAAGTTATCACCCATTTTTTCTATGGATTCAGCAAAATGAATTTCAACTCCACAATATTGGTATAAATAAAGAATCATACGTTCGAAAACATGACATACCGGAAGGAAACTCAACGCTTTTGCTTTTCCATAATTTAAAGGCACACGTTTTTCACTATCGAGAACATTAGAAACCAAATTATTATGTGAAAGCATTACCCCTTTTGGCTTTCCAGTTGTTCCAGAGGTATAAATAAGTGTTGCTAAGTCATTTGAACTAACCTTTTCTTTTCTCGCTTCAACTTCGACCTGATTGCTTTCATCTTTTCCAAGTTTTAGAATTTCATTCCAGCTCTCGCAATCGTCTAAACTATCAAAAGAATAAACTGCTTTTAGCGAAGTTACTCGATCTTTAATGGCCTTAACTTTTTCAAAAACTTCAGAACAAGACACAAAACAATACTTTGCTTCACTATGATTTAAAATGTATTCATAATCTTCTTCTGAAATCGTTGGGTAAATTGGTACATTTTGAGCACCAAGTTGTAAAATCCCAATATCCATTACGTTCCACTCCGTTCTATTATTACTTGATATTATCGCAATTTTATCATTGGGATTGACACCTAGTCTTAATAAACCACGACTAATAGCATTTGCTTTGTCTAAATACTCTTGCGTCGATAATGATTCCCACTGTCCATTATATTTTGTGGTAAGTGCCTTTTCCAAATTATAAGTTTCAAGCTGATAATAAGGGAAATCGAAAATTCTTGTTATGTTAATTGACATTAATTTTTTTTTTGAAGAATGGAAAAGTATAAAATATAATCAAGACTTTCAAATATGGGCAAAGAAAAGGGACATCATTTGAAGATGTCCCTTTTTTATAAGTTGATATATAACTCATTATTCGAGTACTTTGGCATATTTAATTTGCAATCTATCCCAGCGTTTTTGTATGTTTTTTAAAGTAGATGTGAAATCTTTATAACTTTTACTACTGATGTTTGTCCACCCTACCTCGGCGAATGCGGCAATTCTAGGAAAAGTCTGGTAAGCAATATCATCATTGGTAGGTGTCCATTCACTCCACATTTGACAACCTAGGCCATAAATATTTTTGTGATAAATTTCATCTAATCCTTCTGGAATAGGGTTGAAATTATAGGCCTTTTCTAAACTGATAGCTTTGTAGTCATAATCTAAATAGGTATTACTATGAAGGGAATTTACAATACTGTAGCCTTGTTGAGCGGCTTGTGTTGCTAGATCTAAACTGCCTTTCCAAAAATGAACTACTACATTTTGAGCCAATTCTGTTTCAGCTTCTTTATCATCTTTTTTTTCTTCAAATCCCTGATGAATATTAATCCCCATTATTTCATTCCAACCCATCATTCTACGGCCTTTGCTTTCAATAAACTTCGAAATATTATTGGTGAATTCAATTTGTAAATCGGCAGGTGTATTCAATCCTTTTGTTTTCATGTATTGTTGTACGTGTTCCGAATCATTCCAAACTTTATAACCCACTTCATCACCTCCAATATGAATTACTTCCGAAGGGAATAATTCAAACATTTCATTAAGTACATCTTTTATAAAACTAATCACTTCAGGTTTGGTAACATCGTAATTATCATAATGTCTACCAAATTTTATAGGAACTTCGATGGATTTTGCGGTAGTACCTAACCATGGATAAGCTGCAATGGCAGCGCTTGAGTGACCAGGCATTTCAAATTCTGGAACAATGGTAATATTGCGTGCTTTGGCATATGAGACAAGTTCCTTTATCTGTTCTTGTGTGTAAAATCCACTATGTGGTTTTCCTGAGTATTTTTCACTGCCCCATGTTTCAATTTCGGAATTGGTTCTTTTTGAACCAATGCTTGTTAATTTCGGGTATTTTTTTATTTCTATTCGCCAACCGGCATCGTCTACCAAATGCCAATGAAAGACATTCATTTTCAATAAAGCCATTTCATCAAGTAATAATTTCACGAAGTCTTCTCCATGGAAATATCGTGATTCATCCAACATATAGGCACGCCATCCAAATTGAGGTTCGTCTTTAATAAGAACCCCCTGAATATCATGAGAAGTTGAAACTAACTGACGTAAACTCTGAATACCATAAAACCATCCATAATCACCAGAAGCCGTAATAGTTATACTATTTGTGGAGACATCTAACTGATAAGCTTCTTTTGATAATGCTTTATTAAGTTTAAAACTAATGCTGTTCCTGTGTAGTTTATTAGAAATATTAAGTTCTAAATTGGCATCGAATTTCAATATGTCTTGAAGCTTTTCTGCGCTAATATTGCTCACCTTAGAACTAACTATAGTCGTAGACTCAGAGATTTTGAATACGACGTGTCCTTTGAGTGCCACTTTATTGGGTTGGGGTATAATGTTAATATGCTGGGCATTGCTATAAACACTAACTAGTAATATAAATAATATGGGTAGGTTTAATAATTTTATATACATTATTCTTGACTTTGGATGTTGGTTTTCCATTGCTCGTGAATAGCTTTAAGCTCTTTCATGATTTCTGGTCGTGCTTTGGCTAAATTAACTGTTTCCCCTGGATCTTTTTCTAAATTATAGAGATATTCACCATATTCCATTTCAACCATTTCATAGTCTGAATTTGCTTTTGCTTTATCACTCGCAGTTCTTAGTTTCCAAATGCCTTTTCTCACTGCAGATTGGGCTTTATTATCCCAAATGAGCAGGTTATGTTCAATACTTTGGTCATCTCCAGTCAATAGAGAAGAAAGATCTATGCCGTCAATATTTTTAGGAATTTCTATACCTGCGACTTTGCAAATAGTAGGTAGGATATCCATTGCACTAATTAGGTTTTCCGAATGTTGTTTTTGCTTAAACTTAGTGGGGTATGAAATTATTAGTGGCACACGTATACCGCCTTCATATAAGGTGTATTTTGATCCTCTTAAAGGGGTGTTATTTGCATAAATAGGAGTAGAGCCACCATTGTCACTAATTAATATAATCATCGTGCTTTCAAGTAGTCCATTAGCTTTTAAGCTCGCTCTAACTTTCCCTATTTCCTTATCTAAAAAGTGTAACTGACCTAAATACTGTTCACGTCCTTCATGATTATTTGGAAAACGTCCTTGTTTGTACCATTCATAATAATCTTCTGCAGAAGGATCCCAGTCATGATATCCTTTTAATCCATTTTTTTCGAGATAGGCTTTTGGTAATTGATGTGTAAAATTATGAACAGCATTAAAAGATAGCTGTAAAAAGAAAGGCTCATCCTTATGTTGATCAATAAATTGACTGGCTTTGGTTCCAAACAATTCGGTTGAAAAACCAATAGTATCTACTTTGGTTTTGTTTTCCCATAGCGCTTGTTGTCTTAAACTTTGGCCTTTTTTATTATGGGCGGTTTTAACGGTTCGAAATGAAGATTCAATACTATCATTATGATTTAAATAATGTTTTCTTGCCGAAGTATGTCCATAGAAATAATCAAAGCCATGGTTTAATGGAAAACTTCTATTCTCAAGTTTATAATCATTGGCACCATAGTGTACTTTACCCACATAGCCCGTGACGTAGTTTTTTTGTTTTAAAATCTCAGGAATGGTTTTATAATCTGCGTTGTGAATACCGGGCCCTCCATACCAAAATGTTCCCCAGCGCTGTTGGTAACTACCGGTAATTAATCCTGCTCTTGAAGGACTGCAAATGGAAGATGTTGCATAAGCATTTGTGAATCTGGTTCCTTCATTTGCGATTTTATCCATATTTGGTGTCTCCACATCATTTGCCAACCCTGTAATACTCAAATCAGCATAACCCAAATCATCGACTACAATTAGTATGATGTTTGGTGAGGTCTCTTCAATGGATTGATTCTTCTCACTGGAGAGACATGACATCATAGTTAAAGTAACTAGCAGTGGAAAATAAACCAGTCTTATGGTGAATCTTTTAATAGTAGTGTTGATTGACATAAATGAATGTTTTTTGTGCTTTAATTTTTTTTCTTTTGTCAGGAATCTTAATATTAATTAATTCCAACTTGATTTAAATAGGTTTTGCATCTCCGGATATTGTGAATCGGTATCACCAAAAATCTCACGTTGTTTTTGCAACTCAATTTTCATTTCTTTAATGATCTCCATATAAGCAGGATCATTAAAGGCATTGTAATTTTCCTTAGGATCTTTATCCATGTCATAAAATTCCCAAGCTGGCGCGGTAGTTTCTTTTGACGACCCTGTCATATCTAAAGATTGTCCATAAAAGAAAGCTAATTTATAATGAGCATTTCTAATTCCAAAGTGACCCGGCCTTACCGGATAATGTTGCCAATATCTGTAATAGGCAGACGTTCTCCAATCCTTAGGTGTTTGTCCTTTAAGATTTTTTCTGAAGCTTATTCCTTGCATAGAAGCCGGTAAATCAACGCCAGCATAATCGGCAAAGAGCGCAGGAAAGTCTATATTCAAGATAATATCATCTAATCGTTTTCCTGCTTGGATTTCTTTCGGATATCGAATTACAAATGGCATACGTAAAGATTCATCATAAATTAATCGTTTATCAAAAAATCCATGTTCGCCTAAAAAGTAACCTTGATCCGCAGTATAAATCACGATGGTGTTCTCTGCCAAGCCAGAAGACTCTAAATAATTTAAAATTTTACCAATATTATCATCAATAGCCGCTCCCGATCTCATAAAATCTTTCACAAATTTTTGATACACCGCTTTTCTAGCGGTAATACTATCCAAATCGTTGGTATAGAATGGCAGGCCGGGATATTTGCACCACCATTTGTTGGGATCATTAGAGGCTTGTTCATAACGCCAACTCAGGTTTTCTAGTTGTTGTCCAATAAAGCTCCTACCCGTTGTATTTGCTGAAAAATCTAAAAGTGATTCGGGTTCTGGAATGTCAATGTCTTTATATAAATCATTGTATCGTTCAGGAAAATCAAAAGGTTCATGAGTGGCCTTGAAATGTGTCATTAATAAAAAGGGTTCATCTCTACTAATGGTATCTAGCCACTGCAATGACAAATCTGTAATTACATCGGTAGAAAATCCTTTGTGAACATCCCATTCTTTTGGGGCTTTATGAAAGTTTTCAGTGGTTCTTAAAATAGGATCCCAATAACGTCCTTGATCATGTAATACATTATAATAATCAAAACCAGTAGGTTCATTTTTTAAATGCCATTTTCCAATTATTGCAGATTGATACCCGTTTTTAGATAGAAGTTTAGCAATATTTAAGCTGTCAGGACTTAAGGCATCCGATAAGGTATAGACCCCATTTTTATTACTGTATTGTCCCGTTAAAATGGCAGCTCTACTTGGGACACAAATTGAATTGGTACAATAAGCATTATTTAAAACCATGCCTTCATCAGCTAAACGTGAAATATTAGGGGCATGGACATAATCTTTTAAAACACCACCATAGACTCCCCAAGCTTGAGAAGTATGGTCATCGGACATTATGAATAGAATGTTGGGTTTTTTTAATTCTTTTTCTTTTTTAGAGGTAGAACAACTAAAGGCTGTAAGCAGACAAATAAAATAAAGGCTCGTTTTAAGTTGGAATTTTGACATATCTATTGGTTTTGTTAGTTCGATGAATGATATTTTGGATTCAACTGACTTGGTACAGGTGCCTTTGTCACTGTTCTCCATGATTTTAAAATTTTAAGGAGTTTCTCAGTTTGTTCAGGTTGTTTTACAGCAAGATTGTTTGTTTCAGATAAGTCGGAATTTAAATTGTACAATTCTAAAGCACCATCTTCAAAGTACTGATGTAGTTTCCATTTTCCATATCTCACAGTTGAACCTGGACGAGTCCGGAATTTAAGGTCTCTTCCCGTAGCTTCTTTTAGCCCATTAACTGCTTGAAGATAAATTGGGAAATGCCAAAATAATGGTCTTTTCTTAAGCGTTCCTTTATTGAATAATATGGGGACTAAGCTTTGTCCGTCTAAAATTTGGTCCTCTAATGCCGTTTGATTTGTTAGTTCTAGAAAAGTGGGGTAAAAATCTAAATTAATTACAGGAATATTTGAAATTTGATTTGTTTTTATATTTCCATCCCAGCGAATAATTAATGGCACTCGAGTGCCCCCTTCGTAATATGCACCTTTGCCATATTTGAGGGGATGTTGTCCCGAAACATTCTGTAAACCGCCATTATCTGAAGTAAAAATAATAATGGTATTCTCTGTTAATTTTAAATCTTCTAAAGTACTTATTAGTCGGCCAATATTATAATCCATGGCCTCAATCATGGCGGCATAAGTGGAATTTTTATGATGCTGTGACGAGGGTTTGTTTTGATATTTTTCAATGAGATTTTTTTTGCCTTGTAGAGGTGTATGGACAGTATAGTAAGTCATGTAGAGAAAAAAATGATCGGCTTTATGCTGATTCAAAAAAGAAACGGCTTCATTGGTTAGTCGATCAGTCAAATATTCACCTATAGGGCCATCTTTTATATTTTTATTTTTATAGGGACTAAAATAAGATTTTGGGTGTCCGGCATGAGTGCCACCAATATTTATATCGAAACCTTGTGTTTTTGGGTTATCTCCTAAATGCCATTTGCCCATAGAAGCTGTAATATAGCCAGCTTTCTTTAGAGCTTCAGCAATAGTAATAACACTATCATGTAAGGTACTGATGTTAGGGGTAGGAATTAATTTCCGATCTATTGTCTTTCCTCTTTCAGAACTGTTTACGGTATAAATACCATGTCTAGGACTGTATTGCCCTGACAGTAATCCTGCTCTGCTTGGAGCACAATTAGCCGCAGAAGCATAAGCATCTGTAAATTGCATTCCCATGGTGCTTAGGCGATCAATATTGGGTGTTTCGTAATAAGTACTACCGTAACAGGCAAGATCTGTCCATCCGAGATCATCAATATTTATGTATACAATATTTGGGGGGTCTTGCGCGATACTCGATTGTATTATGAAAAAGGACAAAATAAATATTAGTACTGCTCTTTTCATATCTCCATTCTTATTTTATAATGATTTCATCAATAAATATCCATGCCAATTGCCCGGCTCCAGGATGACCTTCCGGGCAGCGCCCAATGTTCTTAATTTGAACTTTTACAAATCTGGATTTTTGTGTAACTTTTAAGTTTAATAGTGCTGAAAAACTACCGTTGTTATTTAATGTCGTTGATGGCGTAGACACTTGAATGTCGCTAAATTTTATACCGTCATTAGAAAAACTAACATCGAAGTTTTTTGGACTGAAAACCCAGTTTTGTGGTGAATGTAAATATGCTACGCTAATTTCTTGAAGCCGTTTTTTGTCTTTTAGATCAATAATAAATTCTAAATCTTTTCCTTCTTGACCAATCCATTGTCCAGAACTATAATCCTTATAACCACGTTTACCATCAAGTAAGACATTAATCGTATTATATTTTGGATGTGGGTTTTTTACAGGAACAATAGTTGCGTTGTTTCCTAAGTGTTCCATACTTCCTGTTTTTTTTGGAATTTCTTCGAGTGATCCATGTTCCCAAGAGATAAAGTCGGCAATTAATTCGTCAACAACCTCTGGAAAGAGATGCGCCATATTTTTCATTTCTGAAATATCGGTACTCAAATCTGAAAGAAATAAAGCGTCTTTTTCCAAATCTAATTCGCCTCTGTGTGAGGTGTCTTTTGGGTATCCCATGAGTTTCCATTTTCCTTTTCTAACCACCCATTGATTACCATATTTCCAAAAAGCACTTGTTCGAGGAGAGGGCTTATTTGGATTTTGAATCATATCAGACATATCCATACCATCAATATTGGTAGGCTTTACTTTTAAATCACAGAGTTTTGCTAATGTAGGCATCCAATCAATATTTACCATAAACTCATCATTCACGGTATTTTTTGGAAGGTGCTCCTTCCAGTTTATTATTGTTGGGAGCCTTATACCTCCTTCAAAGAGACTACTTTTCGCGCCTCGGTAAGGGCCTGAATCTCCACCACCATTAAAGGCTCTGACTTCAGTAGAATAACCATTGTCAGATTGATATACAATAATGGTATTTTCACGTATTCCTAATTGCTCAAGTTTGTCAATTAAAAACCCAATACGCTCATCAATGGTTGAAATGAAAGCGGCGTAATCACCTCTGGGTTTTTTGACATCCTGATAATAATCTCGCCATTTTTTTGTTGGCTGATATGGATAATGCGGCATGTTGATGGCATAATACATGAAAAAGGGTTCATCCTTATGCGTTTCAACATAATTTATGGCTTTATCTGAAGCTAAATCTGGAAAATACTGGCCCTCGTAAAACACTTCTTTTCCATTTTCATATAGATCGTGAATGTTTGGGCCTTCCCAATAAAAATAATGTGAATAATTGTCAATACAACCACGTAAATGTCCAAAAGAATAGTCGAATCCTTGAGCATTAGGGCTTGATGCTTCGCTCATTCCCAAATGCCACTTTCCAATATGTCCCGTACTATAGCCATTATCTTTGAAAAGTTCTGCTAAAGTGTATTGCTCAGCCGGTAAACCATGAGATCCAGGGCTCGCTGATGTATTACTAGATAAGCCTGCATTTTGTGGATACCTTCCAGTGAGTAGTGCAGCTCGTGATGGTGCACAAACAGGTGCGGCAACATAGGCTTGTGTAAATCTAGTGCCCTCTTTTGCAAGTTTATCTAAATTTGGCGAATAAATATCTTTTGCACCATAGCTCCCTAAATCTATTGCCCCTTGGTCATCGGTATAAATTACAATGACATTGGGTTTTGTTTGTTGCTGTGCATAGCCCAAGCAAATGAGCATGGAAAATATAAAAAATAAGACGATTGATTTTCTCATCATTATTTGAATTTAATTAATTTCGATTAGGAAGGATTGGAATTTGAGTTTTTGTGGTATTCATAGTTTCAATATTAGCCAAGATATATTTCATTTCGTTTTTTTTTTCGAAAATAAAACAGTTTTTAATACAAAGTGTAGAAGATCTTTAATCATAAGGTGAAAATATATAGGCTAGTAAATTAAAAAAAATATATGATAATCTTATTCTTTTTTAGACTAATAACAGTCATGAACCTGTAAGCGAAGCATAAATTTTGACAACTAAGTATTTTAATTGAAACTAGTCATAAAAATTATAATTAATACTAAAATACACTATTTTCGTGATTCAGTAATTGTAAGTCATAACTTATCAAAGAGTTATATAATTTAAAAAATGTGTTAATGAAGTATTTCTTGTTTGTTGTTTTCTTATGCTGTTCAATACTATCAAACTCACAGGAAAAAAAGCCGAATATATTATTTATTATTGCCGATGATTTAACTGCAACTGCGGTTTCTTCATATGAAAATAAGGCTTGTAAAACACCTAATATTGATCAACTTGGGTCGGAGGGTGTACGCTTTACAAAAGCCTATTCCCAATATCCGGTATGTGGTCCTTCCAGAGCTTCTTTGATGTCAGGTTATTATCCAAATGCAACAACTACTTTTGGATATGTAAGTGGTAGAAAAAATATTGGCGCTGAGAGAAAAACATGGTCACAATTATTTAAAGATAACGGTTATTATACCGCCAGGGTGAGCAAAATCTATCATATGGGTGTTCCAATTGATATTGAAACGGGTTCTAACGGACAAGATGATGAGGCCTCATGGACAGAACGATTTAATAGTCAGGGACCAGAATGGAAAGCAAAAGGGGAGGCTGAATTGGTGCAAGGGAATCCTGATGGTAGCATCGAACGTAAAGGCGGAAATGTAATGACTATAGTAAAAGCTGAAGGTGATGATTTGGTTCATTCAGATGGTAAAACTGCGGAAAAAGCAATTGAGTTACTTAAAAAACATAAAAATGAGCCCTTCTTTTTAGCAGTGGGATTTGTACGTCCTCATGTACCTTTTGTAGCGCCTAAAAGCTATTTTAAGTCGTATCCACAAGAATTGGTTGAAATGCCCAAAAAAGTAAAAGGGGACTGGGATGACATCCCAAAAAGAGGAATTAATTATGTGACTAGTGTTAATGGCCAGATGTCATTGGAACAGGAGCGGAAGGCCGTTTCGGGATATTACGCTGCTGTAACTTATATGGATGCTCAAGTTGGGAAAGTACTCAATGCTTTAAAAGAAGAAGGATTAGAGGATAATACAATTGTAATTTTCACTTCCGATCATGGGTTTCATTTGGGGGAACATGATTTTTGGATGAAAGTCAGTTTACACGAAGAGTCCGTACGTGTGCCTATGATTATTAAAGTTCCTGGGAAGAAAGCAGAAGTTTGTGATTCCTTTGTTGAATTATTAGATTTATATCCAACAATAGCTGAGTTGGCGGGACTTGATGTTTCTGAGCATTTACAAGGTAAGAGTTTGGTTAAAACATTAGACCATCCAGAAGTTGATGTCCGCGATATGGCATTTTCTGTAAGTCAGGGCGGGCGATCATTTTTATTAAGATCGAAAGAATGGGCCTATATACAATATGATGAAGATGCGGCCTCAGGGGTAGAATTATTTGATATGGAAAAAGACCCTAAACAATTTAATAATTTAGCCAATAAGCCTAACTATGCTGATATCGTTTCCATGTTTCAGAAGAAATTAAAAGCTAAATTAAGTGCAGTTAGAACTAACGATTTAGAAATTCAATATTAATAGATAATAATTTAATTTATGAAAACATTTTTTTTCGCCTTTGGTTTTATCTTTTTCGGACTAATAGCATTTAGTTGTCAAGAAAATGAAGCACAAAAAAAGCCGAATATTATTTATATTCTGGCTGATGATTTGGGATATGGAGAATTGGGGGTTTATGGTCAAGAAAAGATTCAGACACCTAATATTGATGCTCTTGCATCCAACGGAATGTTGTTTACTCAGCATTATTCAGGAGCTCCAGTTTGTGCACCTTCTAGGTATATGCTGTTAACAGGGAAACATGCTGGTCATGCTCGAATTCGAGGAAATGATGAATGGGCAGAAAGAGGTGATGTTTGGAATTATGAAAAAGCAGTGAATGACCCAAATTTAGAAGGACAAAGACCAATTCTAAACACAACAGTTACGTTGGGTAAAGTATTGCAAAATGCAGGTTACAAAACAGCCGTAGTTGGAAAATGGGGCTTAGGTGCACCACTTACAGAAGGGATTCCAAATAAAAGTGGATTTGACTTGTTTTATGGGTATAATTGTCAGCGACAGGCACATCAATTGTATCCAAAACATTTATGGAAAAATGAAGAAAAAATATGGTTAGATAATGAATTGATAGCACCTCGAACTAAGCTAGATAGTACTGCCGATATTGCAGATATAAAAAGTTATCAAAAATTTGAACAACAACAATATGCTCCTGCTTTGATGCAGCAAGAAGTATTGCAATTTATAGAAGATAATAAGGATCAGCCATTTTTTATGTATTATGCCTCACCACTACCACATTTACCATTACAGGTGCCTCATGAATATGTAGAGAAATATGTAGGTTTATTCGGAGAAGAAGATCCGTATGTTGGGAATCGCGGTTATTTTCCTAATCGATTCCCCAATGCGGCTTATGCTGGTATGATTACTTATTTGGATGATCAAGTGGGAGAAATAATAGCTAAATTAAAGGCATTGGATTTGTATGATAATACCATTATAGTATTTACCAGTGATAACGGACCAACCTATACGGGTGGCGTAAATGCCGAATATTTTAATAGTGCTAAACCTTTTCCAAATAATTACGGTCGAACTAAAGGGTTTACTTATGAAGGTGGAGTCAGAGTTCCTATGATTGCAAGCTGGCCTGGAAAAATTGAGGCAGGAAGTATAAGCAATCATATTTCAGCTTTTTGGGATGTGATGCCTACTTTTGGTGAACTCGTAAAAACGGAAGTGCCAACCGATATTGATGGGATAAGTTTTTTACCAACATTATTGGGAGATGCAGAACAGACCAAACATGAATTTTTATATTGGGAATTTCCAAGTTATCAAGGGCAGCAAGCAGTAAGAATGGGAGACTGGAAAGGGATTCGTAAGAATATTTTTAAAGGGAATATGACTTTAGAACTGTATGATTTAATAACAGATCCGGCAGAATCAAATGATGTTGCTGCTCTGAATCCTGAAATTGTTGCTCAAATAGAGGCGATTATGAAAAGAGAGCATACGCCAGCCGAATTAGATAGATTTAAAATTAAGGAACTTGGAGATTAATAATGAAATTTAAACACTTCATATTATTCTTTTCAATAGCGTTGTTTTCGCTTTCATGTCAAAAAAAAGCACCTATTGACAGGCCTAATATTATTGTAATATTTACAGATGATCAAGGTTACTCAGATGTGGGCGTATACGGCGCCAAGGGATTTGAAACACCTCATATAGACACGTTAGCTAAAGACGGAATACAATTTACAAATTTTTATGTGCCTGCTACAGTGTGTACCCCTTCACGTGCAGCGTTGTTAACAGGTCAATACCCTAAAAGATTAGGATTACACAAAGGTGTTATTTCACCCTATTCTAAACATGGCTTAGAACCTGAAGCTTTTACTTTAGCCGAAATGCTTAAAGAACAAGGATATTCAACCTCAATTATTGGGAAATGGCATTTGGGGCATGAATCTAAGTATTTGCCAAACAATCAGGGGTTTGATAGTTATTATGGGGTGCCTTATTCTAATGATATGGATGGCTATTATTATAAGCATAATGATTTTCAGTCACCACCTTTACCTTTTTATAGAGATACAAATTTAATAGCAGAAGGAGTTAATCAAGATTTGCTAACTCAAATGTTTACTTCGGAAGCGATTGCTCAAATTAAAATGAAGGAGGAAGGGTCGCCATTTTTCATGTATTTAGCCCATTGTATGCCGCATGTGCCCCTACATGCCTCTGAAACATTTAAAGGAAAGAGTGAATTAGGTCTTTATGGTGATGTTATTATGGAACTAGATTGGAGTGTTGGTGAAGTTGTGAAGGCTCTAAAAGCTGAGGGGATCTATGATAATACCTTAATCATATTTACTTCTGATAATGGTCCGCATAAAGGATCGGCTTTACCTTTACGGGGACAAAAAGCCGAAACATGGGAAGGTGGGCAGCGTGTTCCTGGCATTATTAGTTGGCCTAACAAAATTCCTAAAGCAATAGTAAGTGATCAAGTGGTCTCTACTCTCGATATATTTCCTACACTGGCTCATATATCTGGAGCCACAATTATGGACTCCCTGCAATTGGACGGTTTAAATATTAATGAATACTTAGAAAATCCCATGAGTAAAATAGCGGCTCGCCCATTTTATTACTATGGACGAAATGGTGATCTAGAAGCAATAAGATTGGGAAAATGGAAATTACATATTAAAAAATATATAGGTTGGAACACCGGTGAAAGTGGCAAGTTCTCGGTAGCTTTATATAATTTAGAAACGGATATTTCTGAAACACTAAATTTAGTGGCACAATATCCTGATGTGGTCACATCATTACAAAAGAATCTATTAGACTTTGATAAAAGTATAGACTAAATTTAAAATACCAAACTTAAGATTGGCATTTTTAATTTAGTGTGATTTTTTTTGCCAAGGGTAAAATTTAATTCTTAAGAATCTTAAAGCTTTGTTCTTGGTTGTTTGAACGGATGGTTAAAATGTATAGTCCAGGTGGATAACTGTTAAAATTAACTGTTTTAGAAATGGTTGAGTTGGATTTAATAAATTTCTGGCCTTGCATATTATAAAGCGAATATTCAAAGTCTAACAATGGTGTATTTATAGTAAGACTATTATATACAGGATTAGGAAATAATGAAATCCTATCTAATTCTATAGATGAAGTATTTAAGATAGGACCACAATCTTCGTTAAAACTAGTCACTATATCAATGTTCGTCCAATTTGTGATTGAATATGTTGCATTATCTACCTGAATACAGGTTAGGTCAGGATTACCGAGAGTAACGAAAGTAGATATATTAGTATTAGCTCCATTTTTAGCATTCAAACTTGTTAACCTATTATTAGAACTGGATATTTTTTCTAACAAAGGATTTTGAGAAATATCTATAGAAGTTATAGAATTACTATCCACAAATAAGTTAACCAAACTTGGGTTTTGAGAAACATCTAGATCTGTTAAAAAATTTTCATTTAATAAAATAGCTACCAAGTTAGCGTTGTCGGTAAAGTTTGCGTTTAAAATAAGGTTTTCTGAAGCATCGATCCGTTCTAATAATGGAAGTGCTGAAAGGTCCAAATCTGTTAATAGGTTTTCAAAGCAAATCAATTCAGTTAAAGCAGTAAAATCCTCAATTCCTGTTAAGTCAGTAATATTACTAGCAGAAATATTTAGAGTTGTCACACTTGCTATATTAACTGTGCTTACATAATTATCATTGGCAATACTATTGCCCATGCTATTGGCTTCTAAGTATGCTTCAAAATTATCATCAGGAACAAAAGTAAGTTGTGCAAAAATAGAATTGTAAGCGCAAAATAATAATAGGGGTAGTAATTTTTTCATTAGGGATAAGTAGGTCTAAAAGTTAATCAATCTATGGGCTGCAATATTACAATAATTTGAGAGGAATAGAGCGAACTTTAACTTATTAAATTGCTAAATTTTGAATAACAAAAAACGGTCATAACTACTGCTATGACCGTTTTTTATATATTGATAATATGTTAGGGTTTTTCAACCCAATTTTTAGCATTTACAAATGCTTCTAACCAAGGTGAAACTTCATCAGTTCTGCCATCTGGATAGTGCGCCCAATTCCATTGGAATGTAGAACGTTCTATATGTGGCATCATAACTAGGTGTCTCCCTGTTTTATCACACATCATAGCTGTATTAAAGCTAGATCCGTTTGGATTTGATGGATACGCATCATAACCATATTTAGCTACGATATTATAATTGTCTTCCGTTAAAGGAAGGTCAAATTTCCCTTCTCCATGACTGATCCAAACACCAAGAGTACTTCCTGCTAAAGAAGATAACATTACAGAATTGTTTTCTTGAATGCTTACCGATGTAAAATTACTTTCGTGTTTATGAGAATCATTGTGTAACAATTTCCCATGAACTTCATGCTCTGGATTGATAATCTCCAATTCCATAAAGAGTTGGCAACCATTACAAATTCCAACAGATAAAGTGTCATCTCTTTTAATGAAATTCTTTAATGCAGTATTTGCTTTATCGTTGTATAAAAATGCACCAGCCCAACCTTTAGCCGAACCTAATACATCACTATTACTAAATCCACCAACGGCACCAATAAATTGAATATCTTCTAATGTTTCACGTCCTGAAATTAAATCGGTCATGTGTACATCCTTGACATCAAAACCAGCTAAATACATTGCATTTGCCATTTCACGTTCACTATTACTTCCTTTTTCACGAAGTATAGCGGCTTTAGGTCTTATTTTATTAGCATCAATTAATGGAAGTTTTCCGGTGAATTGTGACGGGAATGTATATTGTAAAGGCTGATTTTTGTAATTTTTGAATCTATTTTCTGCTAAATTATTTGCCGTTTGTTTTTGGTCAAGCAAAAAGGAGGTTTTATACCAAGTATCGCGTAAACGTGATACCGTCAATGTAAAAGTCTCATCATTATTGACAATATTTAAGGTGTCACTTTCCGTTACTTTTCCAATATTAAAAAATTCAATATTTGCGTCTGAAAGAATCTGCTCAATAGAATTATCTGTGGACTGAATTACAATTCCTGCGTTTTCAGCAAATAATATTTTGAAGGCATCATTTTCATTCAGTGCCGAAAGATTTAAATCTGCTCCAAGATTTACATCAGCAAAACACAATTCTAATAAAGTTGTAATTAATCCTCCAGAAGCCACATCATGTCCAGCAACAATTTTATCGTTTCTAATAAGTTTCTGAACCGTATTAAAAGTAGATTTTAAAAATTCTGAACTTGTAACTGTTGGGCATTCATTTCCTATTTTATTTACAACCTGTGCAAAGGAGCTACCTCCTAATTTATAGTTGTCTTGAGAGAGGTTGATATAATAAATATCTCCTGCATTTTTTTGAAATACGGGCTCAATCACTTTAGTAATATCATTACAATTTCCAGCTGCAGAAATAATTACAGTTCCGGGAGAAACAACCACTTCATTAGGATATTTCTGCTTCATTGATAGTGAATCTTTCCCTGTAGGAACATTAATTCCTAAATCGATAGCAAATTCCGATATGGCCTTAACAGCTTCATACAATCGGGCGTCTTCACCTTCATTTTTACATGGCCACATCCAGTTAGCTGAAAGAGATACACTCTGTAAGCCATCTTTTAAAGGCGCCCAAATAATATTAGTTAGGGCTTCAGTAATACTATTTCTACTCCCTGCTTTAGGATCAATCAATCCAGAAATTGGAGAGTGACCAATAGCTGTTGCAATACCTTCTTTACCTTTATAATCCAAAGCCATAACACCGCAATTGTTTAATGGCAATTGTAAAGGACCAGCACACTGTTGTTTTGCGACTTTACCACCAACACAACGGTCTACTTTATTTGTTAACCAATCTTTACAAGCAACAGCTTCCAATTGTAATAATTGATCTAAATATGCATTGAATTTACTGCTGTCATAAGCTACTTTGGCATAGTTTCTAATCACAGTATGATCTGTCATTATTGTTTTTGGAGAACTACCAAACATGTCTTCCATAGCTAAATCCATTGGCTTATTGCCTTTGGTTTTGGATTCAAATGTAAATCGGTCGTTTCCGGTTACATCACCAACAGTATACATTGGAGAACGTTCACGTTCGGCAATACGTTGTAAATGATTGATATGTTTTTCGGCAATCACTAATCCCATACGTTCTTGAGATTCATTACCAATAATTTCTTTATCAGATAAAGTAGGATCACCAACTGGTAATTTATCTAAATCTATTTTCCCTCCAGTATCTTCAACTAATTCTGAAAGACAGTTTAAATGTCCACCAGCACCATGATCGTGAATAGAAACGATAAAGTTTTCATCACTTTCTACCATTCCACGTACAGCATTGGCAGCACGTTTTTGCATTTCTGGGTTAGATCGCTGTACAGCGTTAAGTTCTATTCCTGTTGAGAATTCTCCAGTATCTGCACTTGAAACTGCAGCACCGCCCATTCCAATACGGTAATTTTCACCACCTAAGAGCACAATTTTATCACCCTTTTGTGGAACATCTTTGAGGGCTTGATTAGCTTTGCCATAACCAATTCCTCCCGCTTGCATAATGACCTTATCAAATCCTAACTTTCGAGCGTTTTCTTCATGTTCAAAGGTTAATATTGAACCACAAATTAGGGGCTGCCCAAATTTATTTCCAAAATCTGAAGCACCATTACTAGCTTTTATAAGAATATCCATTGGTGTTTGGTATAACCAATCACGCTCATTTACGGCATCCTCCCAAGGTCTGTTATCTTCTAATCTTGAATATGAAGTCATGTAAACCGCCGTTCCAGCCAATGGTAGTGATCCTTTTCCTCCAGCTAAACGATCACGAATTTCACCTCCTGATCCTGTGGCAGCACCATTAAAAGGTTCAACAGTTGTAGGGAAATTATGAGTTTCTGCTTTTATCGAAATTACAGATTCAAAATCTTTTGTTTCATAAAAATCAGGGGCATCAGCATGTTTTGGAGCGAATTGCTCCACAACTGGACCTTTAATAAATGCGACATTATCTTTATATGCCGAAACTATATTGTTTGGATGTTGTTTTGATGTCTCTTTAATTAATTTGAATAATGAGGTTGGTTTTTCTTCGCCATCAATAACAAATGTGCCGTTAAATATTTTATGGCGACAGTGTTCCGAGTTTACTTGTGAAAATCCAAACACCTCAGAGTCGGTTAGCCTACGTCCAATTTTTATTGCAACATTCTCTAAGTATTCAATTTCTTCTTCGTTTAAGGCTAATCCTTCTTGTGTATTATAAGTCGCAATGTCATCAATTTCTAGAATAGGTTCTGGTTGAATATCAATAGTGAAACTTTCTTGATTTAAACCATTGAATTTTTCGGAAATCATCGGGTCAAAACCAGAAAAACCTTCAGTAACAGATTGAAATTCTTCAATTCGGATGATTCCGTCAATCCCCATGTTTTGAGTAATTTCAACGGCATTGGTACTCCAAGGTGTAATCATAGCAGCTCGAGGACCAACAAAAAAAGCATCCAGTGATGCTTGTTCAATTTTTGGTTGCTTGCCAAAGAGCCAATTTAATTTGGAGATGGTTTCGGTTGATAATTCTTCTGCTGTTTGTACTGCAAAAATCTTGCTGTTTACGTTTCCAAAGAAATGAATCATTATGTCTTAGTTTGTGTTGTGTTTATTAAAGTGCAAATTTAGAATTTTTACTTGTATTTTTTGTACAATCTGAAGAGTTAATTTTAGAGTTATTCACGTCGTTATTAACTATAAAAAAAAGCGACCTTTTCGGGTCGCTTTTTTTTATACTGTAATTATTTTTTTTCCAGGAGTGCCATATAAAAGCCATCGAATCCAGATTCGTGAGCTGATATTTTTTTATCCTTTACTAAGCTAAATTCATTACCAAATTCAGAGGCTAGAAAGATGTTTACTTGTTCCTGATTTTCAGAAGGTAAAACAGAACAAGTGGCATAGACGAGTTTTCCTCCAGGTTTTACCATTTTAGAGTATTGTTGTAAAACACTTTGTTGGGTCTCTCTAATACTATCTATAAACTCAGGTTGTAATTTCCATTTAGCATCAGGGTTTCTACGTAAAACACCTAAACCAGAGCAAGGCGCATCAATAAGGACACGATCGGCTTTATTATGAAGTTTTTTAATTGGTTTTGTAGAATCTATTACTCTTAAATCAATATTATGAGCACCATTACGACGTGCTCTTATTTTTAACCTTTTCAGTTTACTTTCATAAATATCCATGGCAACAATTTGACCCTTATTTTCCATGAGTGATGCTAGATGCAATGTTTTACCACCAGCTCCAGCACAAGTATCAATGACTTTCATCCCTGGTTTTACATCAAGAAATGCAGCTACCAATTGAGAAGAGGCGTCTTGAACTTCAAACCATCCATTTTTGAAAGCTTCGGTTTTAAATACATTTGCCCGCTCGACTAATTTTAATGCTGATGGATGTTTTGGTAAAAATTCGGTTTCTATACTTTCAGATTGTAATTTTAATTGCAATTCTTCCTTCGTGGTTTTTAGGGTATTAACCCTTAAAATAACATCGGCTTGCTTATTAAGTGCCGCAAGTTCTTTGGTCCAGCGATTCTCACCCAATTCTTTGGCTCCAATGGCATCCATCCAATCAGGAACAGATTCTCTGTATTTACGTTCTTTTGATAAATCATCAAATTTACCCTTGATTTTTCGAGTTGGGGTACTTTCAAAATATTTCCAATCTGGAAGTTTGATACCCTTTAAAGTTGCCCAAACAGCAAATAAACGCCAGGCGTCATCTCTACTAAATGGTTCTTTGATGTTTGCAATGGAGGCATACAATCGTTTCCAACGTACAATATCGTATGTAGTTTCGGCAACAAAACCACGGTCACGACTCCCCCAACGCTTGTCTCGTTTTAAAAGTTGTTGTACTACCTTATCGGCGTAAGCGCCTTCATTAAAGATTAATAATAATCCATCAATAACGGCAAAGCATAAATTTCTGTGTAATCGCATTTGTAATAAAATAAGCATGCAAAGGTAAAGTATAATTTGTTAATTTTAAATGCTTAATCTTAAATATTGCAGAAGAAAGAATTTATAACCGAATTGATAGAAAAAAAACAGAGTGCATATGCAAAGCTTATAATAGATTATGAGCAAAAAGTATTTGGCACCTGTATCTCTTTTGTGCCAAATAATGAAGATGCTCAAGATATTGCTCAAGAGGTTTTTATTGAGGTATATAATTCTATTGCAAAATTTAAAGGGGATTCTAGTCTTTCCACTTGGATTTATAGAATAACCACTAACAAGTGCTTGGAATTTATTAGAAAAAAGAATGCTAAGAAACGATTTGCTTTTTTAAAGACGATTTTAGGGAATGATGATTTACCAGATAAGCAGTCCTATTTTACCGAGATGAATCACCCAGGGATAATACTGGAAAATAAAGAGAAGAGTGAAACTTTGTTTAAAGCAATTAATCAATTACCGGACGCCCAACGAATCGTGTTTACTTTACATAAAATAGAAGGACTGAGCTATAAAGAAATAAGTGTAATTATAGAAAAAAGTATATCCTCAATAGAATCTTTAATGTTTAGATCTAAAAAGAATTTACAAAAGACTCTAGAAATATTTTATAAAAACAATATGTAACGCAAGTTATTATTATTTATTGCATCTAAATTAATACATATGAACACAAATGAGAATATAAAGGACCAGATTGCAGACACACTTAGTGTTATTGAGACTATTAATAAAGTTAAGGTAAATTCTTTTTTTAAAGATAAAACCATGAATCTTCTTTTTGAAGAAAAGGAAATGGCGCAAATAAATTGGTCATGGTTTACACCGAGGCTTCAATTGGCAACATTAATTTGTGTGTTATTCGTGAATGCGTATGTACTATTTCAATTAAAAGCTTCAAATTATGAGGAAGAAGTTTCCAAGTTTGCTGAAGTTTTTCAAATATCAAGCACCAATAGTGACTCTATTTTTTACTAAAATAATACGACCATGAAGAAAAATATTACCCTCTATATATTACTAGTTTTTTTAATTGTTGTTAATGGTTTTTTTCTCTTTAGGCATTTTGATAAACCAGCACATAGAAAAGGTGGAAATCCAATGAGCTTTGTTGTGAATGAATTAGACTTTAATGCGGGTCAAATGGATCAATTTAGGTTACTAGGAGAAAAGCATCATAAAGATATGAGGCATATTAGTGATGCTATTAAGCAATTGAAAGATGAGCTGTTTAGTAATATTTCTAAGTTAGATGTTGATCGCTCGAAAATTGATATCATTACTGATAAAATAGGCCAATTTGAGAAGGAAAAGGATTTGAAAATGTTTTATCACTTTCAGGCCATTCAAAATATATGTGATTCCGGTCAGAAAAGAAAATTTAATCAATTAATAAAAGATGCCTTACATCGAGATGGAAATAGACCACCGCCTAGAAGATTAAATTAATTAATTAAAAGTTTTTTAAAGTCAAGCACAAGTTTTTATACTTAAATGTATCTAAATAATAAATGGATAAAATATTTGAGTATGAAAAAATTATTGAAATTGAGAAGTTTATTAGTATTGTCTATAATTGTATTTATAGCTTGTTCTAATAGTGATAGTGATGAGATTAATGATGAATCGTCAGATTGTGTTTCTGATATTGTAATTGACACTTCGAGAGGCGTCTGTAATGAAACGTTGACTTTTACCACTCGGTATAGTGAGCAAATAATGGCAACAAATAGAGTTATTTCTGCAAATAGTATTCCTGATCATATGGTTGGATTATTTGGTAACGTTGCGGGATCGTTAAACCCAAATGCCATTTCAGAACAGAGTGAAACTTATACCATTACCTTAAGCCCAGTCCAAGCCAATAGTCTTACAGCTTTATTATCAACTTCTGGAAGCGGTCCAACGGCTGGTCCACAATATTCTTTTGGCGTTTTATTTAATGGTGTAGAATTAGATCCCGTTGCTGCAGAACCTTTTCCACATGAAGGGTTTATGACTCCAAATGCCAATTGGGAATGGAATCTTGAAGCACTTAATGTTCAAATTGGATTAGACTGTAATAGTGCTCATGTGCAGCCTCAAGGTAAATACCATTATCATGGTAAACCATCACTTTATTTGGAAAGCCTAAATGTGTCCTCGAATACAATGACATTAATTGGATATGCTGCTGACGGTTTTCCAATATATTATAAATATGCCTATGTTGATGCTTCGAATAATGGTTCGACGGTTGTAGAAATGACTTCTAGCTATCAGTTAAAACCTGGAGATCGTCCCGGAGATGGAATTACATCACCTTGTGGGGAGTATACAGGCGTGTATTCTAATGATTATGAATTTGTTGATGGATTAGGAACCTTGGACGAAATTAATGGACGTGTTGGCGTTACTCCAGAGTATCCTAATGGGACTTTCTATTATGTACTTACTGATGCGTTTCCAAGTATTCCGAGATCCTTTAAAGGGACACCATCTAACGATTTTAGAATAGGCGGATAAATGAAAAAAGTAATTTTTACATTAATATTTATGTGTGTATTCAATAACGTTGGGTATGCACATGATGCTGATAAGGCATACTTTAATATTCTTGAAAAGGGAAGTACTGTTGAGATTACAGCGGAGTTTCCATGGTCTATTAGAAATGCATTGCTTCAGTTTTCCCCAGAATTAAATAATGCAAAGACTAAAGATGAATTTGAAAATGCACTATTTAATTATATAAAATTAAATTTAAGGATGTTCGATACACATAATAGGCCTATGTTGTTACTAAGTGTGAAGGCTATTAATGATGAAGACCATGCCCATCAAGGTAAATACAAGTTAATTTTTAAAGGAAATTACATCAGCAAAATTTCTAATTCCATTTTATTTAATATTAATAATAATCAAGAGAATTATCATCGCATTTTGCTAGATAATTCAACTTTTAAATATACGACAACTAAGGATGTCCGTTTATTTGAAATTGTTGGGAGACCAAATAAGAGTTTAGCATTTTATCAATGGGGGATAATATTAGTCGGATTGGGTTTGATTGTCAATTTATTTAAATTGAAACGTCCCTTCAAGTTCAATAATTAAATTGGAATTTATAGAAGAGGTCAAGAGCTAATCTAAGATAATTGTGGTGTTTGAGGAATTGAATTAATAAAAGCTAAAAGCTTTGTGATTGCTCACGAAGCTTTTTTATATTTATACAAATTATATTATGATGAACAAAGTTATATTGTTATTCGTTTTTGCATTAATATGTTCTTGTAAAACAAAAGAAGAAATTTCGCCTCGATATATCACAAATATTGAATTTGAAGATGTATTAAATGATTCGTTATTAAGTATTAGGGCAATAGACGTATTAAATGATGGGAGTCTCGCATTTGCGGCAAATAAGGGGACTTTCGGGATGAGAAACGCGAGTGATAATACATGGTTGGTCTCAAACCAAATATACGATACGCTAAAATTAGAATTTAGAGCAATAGCGCATACGGCTACCGATTTTTTTATGATAAGTGTAGGGAGTCCAACATTATTGTATAAAACAGGAACTAACGGAAAAATGGATGTGGTTTATAAAGAAAATCATCCAAATGCATTTTATGATGCTATGAAATTTTGGAATGACAAAGAAGGAATTGCTATGGGTGATCCAACAGATGGGTGTATAAGTATCATTGTAACCCGAAATGGTGGGAATACTTGGACTAAACTTTCTTGTACAGATTTACCTAGTGCAAATGATGGAGAAGCAGCTTTTGCTGCCAGCAATACTAATATCGCTATTTATGGTGATCATACATGGATTGCGACTGGTGGGATCTCTAGCCGAGTTTTATATTCAGGAGATAAAGGGTATAGCTGGGAAGTTTTTGAGACTCCAATTATTCAAGGCAAAAACACAACAGGCATGTATTCCATTGATTTTTATGACGACCTAAATGGATTTGCTATTGGTGGTGATTACACCGTTCCCGACGCTAATGAAAATAATAAAATAGCAACAAATGACGGTGGAAAAACATGGCAAGTTGTGGCAAAAGGGCAAACGCCTAATTATAGAAGTTGTGTGCAGTACGTTCCCAATAAGAAAGGAAAAGAGTTAGTCTCAGTTGGTTTTAAAGGTGTTGATTACAGCAGTGATAGTGGAAATACTTGGTCACATTTAAGTGATGAAAGCTTCTATACACTACGGTTTATTAATGATTCTACAGCCTTTGCTGCAGGAAGAGGTCGGATTAGTAAACTTAAGTTTAGAGAATAGAAAAGTAAATGCTTTATGGCTTTTTGTTTTTCTTTCTTTGCTCACGACGTTTTTTATATTGTTCTAACATTTTTCTATTAAAATCGTCTTCAGAAGATTTAAGTAAAATGATTTTTTTAGCGGAAATAACCTGACGTAATTTTTTAACTAATAAAACCCGTTCTTTATGTAGTTTATCTTCAGCTTCAATAAAACGATCTAATAAATTGTTGGCTTGTGCATCGGTAAGCGTTTTACCACCTTCTCTAAGTTCATAGCGCATTTTACGCATATCTTGATATTTTATTTTTGAGGTCTTATCATCAAAAACATTATAAATAGGCCAGAATTTTTGAGCTTCTAATTCAGATAAATTTAACTTCTCGGTTATAAAAGCAACTTTTAAGACTTTTATTTTTTCGTGTCTTTCAGACCTGTTAGATTGCCCAAAAGCACTAAGAGTGAATATGAATAATAATAAAGGGAGGAATCGTTTCATGTATTTGTTTATTTAATGTAGTAGAACAACATTTTAGTTATTCTATTAACAGATCTTCTATTGTGGTGTTTTCTAGTAAATAGTCCTCTAAAGTCTCGTCCATAATTATATTTTGAAGGTACAAAGCATTTTCTAATTCGTCATCATCTAATAATGCAGCAATGTCATAAGAATCTAAATCTTCATTAATAATATAGGTTTCAACCAATTCAATATTTATATTTTCAATTGTAATTGTATTGTTGTTGAAAATTAAACTAAAAAACAGAAGTACTGCGGCTGCAACTCCCGAAAGATATAATAAATTACGACGGTTAAAAATAGAGATTACTTTTGAGTTATCGTTTTTAGAAAGTTTACTAAAAACAGCAGCTTCCACAGAATTTAAATAAGATTCAGGCATCTCAAATCCAGTACTTTCAATTGACTCTAGAGCGCCTTTACTATTAATAGTATTCATGATTTGGTCCTCTAAAGATTTAAAATAATCTTCAGGGATATTAAAACCTGTATTTTCTATGTTATCTAAATTTTTATTCATTATCACTTTGTTAGACTCAATTAATTGTAAAAGGTTTAATTTCCAATTAAATACTGTTCTATTTTTTTTACTGCAATATGATACGATGCTTTTAAGGCGCCCTCACTAGTTTTTAAAATTTCTGACATGTCTTTATACTTTATATCATCGAAATATTTCATGTTAAAAACAAGTTGTTGTTTTTGAGGGAGTGCTGCAATAGCTTGTTGTAATTTTAATTGAATCTCATCCCCTTCAAAATAGACATCGGCCCTTAAGTTATTTACGGCGTGATTTTGTACTTCTTCACTTGTAATTTGTAAGCGTTTGGCATTTTTGTTTAGAAACGTAATCGCTTCATTCGTGGCAATGCGATACATCCATGAGTACAATTTGCTATCTCCTTTAAATTTCTCTATATTTTTAAATATTTTGATAAATGTGTTCTGAAGTACATCATCAGTATCATCATGTGAAATGACGATTTTTCGAATATGCCAATACAAGCGTTCTTTATAGAGAGAAATTAATTCTCTAAAAGCGCTCTCCCTGGATTGGGTGGATTTAAGTTGTGATAGCAGTTCTTTTTCGTGATTCACAAAAAAACAATTTCTTCTTTAGACCTATCAATTTAAGAAAAGTTTAATTGGGATGTATTTTTTTTGAAATATTTACGATTTCCTTCTTAAATGCAAAAGTCACTAAATCAGGCTGTTACGATATTAAACATCGATTAAATGCAAAAATAGTCGATAAAATACACTTTTTTCTTTGTAGTTTGAATTATTTGTTTTAAGTTTACAGCATCTTAACCTACTAAATGAAATTGCCAACCTTCCCCAAATGTTGGTGATACAAAGAAAAGGATGAAGTTTGACTTCATCCTTTTTTTATTTTCTATAAAAATTACTGAATGGATTGCATTTGAACCAGAGAACGATAGACACCATTTTGTTCTAATAATTCCTGATGTTTGCCTTGTTCCACAATCTTACCTTTTTGCATAACAACAATTGTATCCGCATTTTGGATGGTTGAGAGTCGATGGGCGATTACGATGGAAGTTCTATTTTTCATCATGTTTTCTAGTGCCACTTGTACTAAACGCTCACTTTCTGTATCTAGAGCTGAGGTGGCCTCATCTAAAATCATGATTGGTGGGTTTTTAAGTACGGCCCGCGCTATACTCAAGCGTTGCTTTTGTCCCCCAGAGAGTTTATTCCCTGAATCACCAATATTAGTCTCTATGCCTAGAGGTAGGTCTTTTACAAACTCCCAGGCATTCGCTATTTTTAGTGCTTCTATCACGGCTTCATCTGTAGCGTCTTCTTTGCCTAAAAGAATATTATTCTTTACAGTATCATTAAATAAAATAGAATCTTGAGTGACTAACCCCATAAGTTCACGAAGTGAATGCTTGGTTAAATCTCTTATATCTTGACCGTCTATGATAATTTTACCTTTGCTAACATCGTAAAAGCGTGTGACAAGATTGGCGATTGTACTTTTTCCACTTCCAGATTGCCCAACAAGTGCGAGCGTTTTTCCTTTTTCGATTTTAATTGAGAAGTCTTTTAAAACATAATCGTCTTCATATTTAAACGAGACATGCTCCAGGGCGATTGAAGTGTTAAATCCATCTTTTTCAACGGCATCAGCTTTGTCTTTTAAGGGCGATTCTGTATTCAATATTTCAAGAACTCTTTCTGCAGCTGCATTTCCTTTTTTTACTTTATAACTCGCTTTACTTATTGCTTTTGCTGGAGTTAGAATATTGTAAGCTAGACCCATGTATACTAAGAATAAACCGGGATCCAGGGAGCCATCATTAAGAACCATTCGTCCGCCATACCACAAAAGCACTGCAATGACTGTTATTCCTAAGAACTCACTGGTTGGGCCAGCAAGATTTTGACGATTCAATAAGGAATTTGAAAACTTATAAAATCTGGATGTTGATTCTTGAAATTTCCGACCAAATATTTTTTCACCATTAAAGCCTTTAATTACTTTTAAACCTCCAAGTGTTTCATCTACTATTGATAGAAATAAGCCTTGTTCTTTTTGTACTCTATCCGATTTACGTTTTAAAGTTTTTCCAATTAAAGAAATTAAAAAACCAGAGATTGGAATAAATATAAATACAAAGAGCGTAAGCTTTGCGCTTATCAGAAACATTGAAATAATAGTAAAGACAATCATCAATGGTTCTCTTACAATAAGCTCTAAAATGGACAAGAAAGAATGTTGAATTTCTAAAACATCTGTTGAAATTCGTGACATTGTATCTCCTTTGCGTTTTTCAGAGTAGAATGCTAAAGGTAAAGATGTAATTTTTTTATAGAGTTCATTTCGCATATCTTTTAAAACTCCATTTCTTAAAAAAGTGATGAAATACATTGCCAAATAACTAAATAAGTTCTTTAAAAGGAATGTACTAACTACAAGAACTACCATGAAAATAAGAACATCATCATTTCCTTCTGCCTTCTTTTGGGTTACAAAATAATTTAAATATTGCTCGCCGTAACTCGTTATTTTGCCAATGCCTTCCCATAAAGGTTTTGTGTGTAACTCATCAGTCTTAGCAAATAATACTTTGAGCATTGGGAACAAAGAAATCATTGATAATGTTCCAAACAAGGCATAAAATATATTTGCGATAATATTTAAAATTGCAAATCGTTTATATGGCTTAGCAAAGCGTAATATTTGTTTGAAATATTCCATTAATTAAGTTTCATATCATTAATTATAGCGTCAATTTTTGCTTCTAATAAAGCTTCGGTTTTAACAAAATCTTTTTCAGAAGTTAACGGCATGTTTACGCTAATATAGAATTTAATTTTTGGTTCAGTTCCACTTGGGCGCAATGCAATTTTACTTCCATCTTCAGTATAATAGATGAGAACATTCGATTTAGGTACGTCTAATACCGATTCATTTCCAGTAGCTTTATTTTTTGCTAAGGATAATTGGTAATCTTCAATTAGCACTACTTTTGAGCCATTTACTTCCTGTAATGGATTGTTACGGGCATCAACCATCATTTGTTTAATTTCTTGAGCGCCTTCAATGCCTTTTTTAGTCATTGAAATTAGTCGCTCTTTATAAAAACCATGCCTTGTGTAAAGTTGGATTAACTCTTTATAAAATGAGCTTCCATTAACTTTTGCTTGAGCTGCAATTTCACAAGCTAAAAGTGCCGCTGTTACCGCATCTTTATCTCTCACAAAATCACCAACCATAAAACCAAAACTTTCTTCACCACCACCAATAAAGTCTAACTCAGGAAAATCTTTAATCATTTTGGCAATCCATTTAAAACCAGTTAGGCCAATTTTACATTCTACATTGTAATGTGATGTAAGTTGAGACATCATTGGTGTAGAAACTATAGTAGAACCAATAAATTCTTTGCCTTTAATTTTGTCTTGTTGTTGCCATTGTTTTAATAAGAAATCGGTCATCATAACCATGGTTTGATTTCCGTTTAGTAAGACCAGTTCATTATCGAGATTTCGCACGGCAATACCAACACGATCACTATCAGGATCTGTACCAATAACGATATCTCCCTGCACTGTATTTGCCAAATCTAAAGCCATTTTTAGTGCTTCAGGTTCTTCTGGATTTGGAGATATAACCGTTGGAAAATCCCCATTTGGTACTTCTTGTTCTTTAACAATATGAACATTCGTATAGCCAGCACGTTTAAAAGTTTCTGGAATTATGGTAATAGACGTTCCGTGTAATGATGTAAAAACAACATTCAAATTTCTTTTGGCAACCTTATCTGTATTGAAACTGCCATTTGCAACAGAGGCATCTATAAATACATTATCTAATTCTTCTCCAACATAATTTATAATGTCATTATTTGCTTCAAACTTAATTTCGGAATATTCCAAGTCGTTTATCTCTGCAATTATTTCTGCATCTTGAGGGGGTACTAATTGTCCGCCGTCTTGCCAATATACTTTATAGCCATTATATTCAGGAGGGTTATGAGATGCTGTTAGCACGATACCACAATGACAGTTAAGATGTTTTAAGGCAAAAGATAATTCTGGTGTTGGTCGTAAATCTTCAAATAAAAAGACTTCTATGTTATTGGCAGAAAAGACATCTGCAACTATTTTAGCAAATGTTTTACTATTGTGCCTACAGTCAAAAGCGATGGCCGCTTTTAAATTTTCATTTGGAAACTTTTCATGTAAATAATTACTGAGTCCTTGGGTGTTTTTCCCAAGTGTATATTTATTAATTCGATTTGTACCAACTCCCATTACGCCTCGCATGCCGCCGGTTCCAAATTCTAAATCCTTGTAAAAACTTTCGTTGAGCTCATTTGGTTTAGAGGCAATAAGTTCTTTTATATCTTGTTGAGTTTTAGCGTCAAAAGTAGGGCTTAGCCAAGAGTTTGCTTTGTCTAAAACCTTAGTATCCATATTATTCATTTAATCTTACTTTTATACAAAAGTAATTATTTGCTGAAATTTATGCTTAGTTTTTTGTATTTTAAGTTCACTTTGTTTTTAAGATGTGGCTTTTAGCAAATTGATTTAATAAATTAAATTAATAATGGTAAAGTATTATCGGAATTAGCAAAATTATTTAGAGGTATTGTATTTTAGTGATCTTGAAGAGATCATTATAACGATGATCGAATTTAATGGCGTCATAATTACCGTGTATACGACTAATTTATGACGTTTTGATGTATTATAAATTGAAATGAAAAAGAGCTATCTTATATATATATTCATGTTCTTGTGTTCTGTACATTTAATCGCTCAAAGAGAGGCGGCTAATTGGTATTTTGGGGACGATTCTGGCTTGAATTTTAATAATGGTTATCCGGAAGTACTTTCAAATGGCAAATTAAATACAACAGAAGGTTGTTCGGTAATTTCGGACAGCGATGGAAATTTGTTGTTTTATACCGACGGTTCAAAAGTTTGGAATAGAAACCATAACATAATGCCTAATGGTGAAGGCTTAAAGGGAGACTATTCGAGTTCACAATCGGCTATTATAATTCCAAATGTCGGGAATGAAAATATTTATTACATTTTCACCGCTGATGTCTCACAATCTTATGAAAATGGTGGTTCTGGTAATGGTTTTAATTATTCTATTGTTGATTTATCTTTAGATTCTGGTTATGGACGTATTACAGATAAGAATATAAACTTATTGGCTAAAGGCTCGGAAAAAGTATCAGCGATAAGTGCATTAGACAATTCAGGGTTTTGGGTAATTACACAATATAAACATAGTTTTTATGCTTATAAGGTTACGGAAAATGGGGTTAATACAACTCCCGTAGTTTCAAATATTGGCCCCAATATAACAAACGTTAATAATATTCGGGGAACTATGAAAATTTCTCCAAATGGAAAAAAAATTGCTGTAGCACATGTGTTTTTTTCTCCAACTTTTGGTGGGTCACTAAATTTGTTTGATTTTAATGTGAATACTGGGGTTATTAGTAATGAACTAATTATTTCTTCAGAAAAGTTATTTTACGGGGTCGAGTTTTCATCCAATTCTTCCATGTTATATGCCAGTGCAAGACTTCTTGATGATTTGGAGGGCTATTTAATTACAGGCGACGTAGAAGTGTATCAATATAACTTAAACGCTTCAAATATTGAACGCTCTGAATATGTTGTAAATTCATATAAAGAAGAAATTTTGGGGGACTTGGCAGGAACCCTACAAATTGCTTTCGATAAAAAAATATATCATTCCATTACCAATAACTATCTCTCGGTTATAAGAGAACCCAATTTGGCAGGAGCAAGTTCCGATTTTAGGGCCTATAGTATTGATTTGGGTGTTGGCTTAGCAAGATTTGGCTTGCCAGCTTATGAACAAGCCAGTTTTGAAAGTATTCTTAATTTGGAGAATCTATGCTTTAATAACGCCACTCAGTTTAGTCTTGAAACGACCGACCAAATTAGGGCTGTTAATTGGGATTTTGGTGATCCAGCTAGTGGACAAGAAAATGAATCTAGTTTGTTGGATCCAATACATTCATTTTTGCAAACAGGAATGTATGCGGTAACTATAACTGTCGATTTCTATAATCGTGAATCTCATACATATATTGAGTTTGTAGATATTAATGAACCACCAATAATATTAGATAATGTTGTTTTAACACAATGTGATGTAGATGCAAATGATGATGGCATAACAGTGTTTAATCTTTCTGAAGCCAAGTCTCTTTTATATCAAGGTACTGACGACTTAACGGCGGTGTTTTATAAAACATTACAAGATGTTCAAAATAATGAAAATGCACTCAATACAAATTCTTACAAAAATGAAATAAATAATCAAGTTATTTATGCAAAGGTTTATGAGAATGTGGAGTGTTATTCTGTGACTGAAGTTACATTAAACGTTGCGGCTTCATCAGACTTAGGAACTTATTCGGTGGTATTTATTTGTAATTACAATGAAGAAGATTCTATTATAAATTTGGAGGATATTATTATTCAATTAGAAGTTAATTTTCCAAACACTCAAATTGATTTATATCGGAATGAGAATGATGCGCTTCTAGAAAATCAAGTGTTATCACAAGACCAACAGTCTGCTTTATCACAATTGCAAGAATTATATTTCAGGGTTGAAAGTTTTAATGCATGTAGAAGTATTGGTAAAGTTGAATTAAACCTTGTTTCCAGTCCGGAGGTTGAAGATCAGATAACTGTATTCTGTTCTAATATTGAAAATATTCTCGATGCAGGAGATGGTTTCTTTACGTATTTATGGTCAACTGGTGAAACAACACAAAAAATACAGATTGATCAACCAGGACAGTATAGTGTTGAAGTTTCTCTTGGAGCCGAATGTACCGATGTTATTAATATTAAGGCTGTTTTATCTGAAGAAATTGAAATTGTTGATGTGCTTATTGAGGATTTTAGACCTAATAATTCTGTAAAAATTATTTTAAAAAATTATGAAGGGAAATTGAAATATTCACTGGATGCTGGTATATCCTTTGAAATAAGCAGAAAGTTTGATAACGTCGCTCCCGGTTTGTATGACCTGGTAGTTGTTAGAGACGATTGTAACACGGCTTCTGAAACGATATTGGTAGGTGGGTATCCAAATTTTTTCACACCAAATGGTGATGGTATAAATGATTTGTGGCAAATTAAAAAACCTGAGTTTTTTCAAAATGCAAAAATTGAAATTTACGATCGCTATGGGAAATTATTAAAAACAATAGGTGCTTTTGATGGTTGGGATGGTAAATTTGAAGGAAAGTTAGTCACACCAACGGACTATTGGTTCTCAATAAAACAAGATCATAAAGTGGTTTATGGGCACTTTGCTTTAAAACTTTAAAGATTTGCTTTCTTGTTTATTTTGTAACGCTCTTTATTGTCTTGTGATCCTAAAATAATTTCACCAAGAAATCCGGCAACAAAAAACTGTGTACCAATAATCATGGTTACCAAAGAAATATAAAATTGAGGTCTTTCCGTAAGAAGTCGCCCAGCAGGGTTGATAAATAGCTTGTCAATACCTAAATAAATTGCAAAACCAAACCCAATAACAAACATCAAAGCTCCTAATGCTCCAAAAAAGTGCATAGGACGTTTGCCAAAACGAGATACGAACCAAATGGTGATAAGGTCCAAAAACCCGTTTATAAAGCGTTCCATGCCAAATTTTGTTTTGCCATATTTTCGCGCTTGATGTTGCACTACTTTTTCACCAATATTAGAAAAGCCTGCGTTTTTTGCTAAAACAGGAATATAACGATGCATTTCACCATTGACATCAATGTTTTTGACAACCGTATTTTTAAAAGCTTTTAGACCACAATTAAAATCGTGAAGCTTTACTCCTGAAGTTCTACGTGCAGCCCAATTAAATAGTTTTGAAGGAATATTTTTAGAAATTACAGAATCGTAACGTTTCTTTTTCCAGCCAGAAACCAAGTCAAATCCGGTTTCACTAATCATATTATATAGCTCTGGAATTTCTTCAGGATTATCCTGTAAATCGGCATCCATTGTAATGACAACATCCCCTTTGGTTTCTAAAAAACCAGCGTGGAGGGCTTGCGATTTGCCATAGTTTTTAAAAAAACGGATCCCTTTTACATTGCTATCCTTTTCAATAAGTGACGTTATGGTTTGCCAAGAATTGTCTGTACTGCCATCATCAATAAAAATGATTTCGTAAGAAAAATGATTGGATTGCATAACCTTTGCAATCCAATCATGTAACTCGTTTAAAGAGTCGCTTTCGTTAAGAAGTGGTATGACTACCGATATATTCATTTAAGTAAATTCTAAATTCATTGTCAAAAATAAAGAATTTAATTAAGCATCTGGATTAGTTTTTTTCATTATTGCTGCTACTATTAAACCAATAACACTTTGTAACACTAATGACCATACTAATGATTTAAGAATATTAACTAGACTATATTGGTTTTGGCTTTCAATATTTTCAACCGCTTCGGCAATAGTCTCTGCAGGTGCACCAAATCCTTCCATCATTTGAATTGTAACCTCAACTGTTTTTTCTTTAATAAACTCGGCGGCTTCTGGATCGATAAAATTAAACAGAATTGCACTTACAAGTACATTAATTGCTAATCCGATCGCAATTGTAATGAAATAAGAGGAAAAAGCTTGTTTAAAGCTAATGAATCCTTCTAAAATACTTTTTGATTTTGCAACAGAAACAACACCAAATCCAACAACAACAAGTAGCAACCCTATTCCGAGCCACATATTCACCATAAGACTGAGATCTATTGCGTAAATTGATACTATAATTAATGACAATAAACCACCTAAATATAAACCGTAATTTATTGCACTTGACTTAATTGAGTTTTTCATAATTTTGTTTTATTTTTTTAGTTGTTAATGATTAGTTAGTAAACAAATATACTAAAACGTTACACTATATTTTTGTGATAGAGAAAATTACATAAATTTGCATGCAAGGTATCCCATGAAAATTGGTTATAGAGGTCGGGGAAGGAAGATTTGAGTTTTAAAAACATGAAAAATTAAGAGCCTAATTGGTCTATTATCATAGTATTGCATAATTGATGTAAATTATTTTATAATAAATTCTTGTTCTTTTATAAAAAATACTTAAATTTGCACTTCGAAAAATGAAACGATTATAAAGTTTAAGCGATGAAAAAAGGTATACATCCAGAGAATTATAGATTAGTAGCTTTTAAAGATATGTCTAACAATGATGTGTTTTTAACAAAGTCTACAGTTAATGCTAACGAAACTATCGATGTTGATGGTGTTGAATATCCATTAGTAAAAATGGAAATCTCAAGAACATCTCATCCTTTTTATACTGGTAAATCTAAATTAATAGATACTGCTGGACGTATTGATAAGTTCAAAAACAAATACGCTAAGTTCAAAAAGTAATTTAAGCGCAATTATATTTTAGTTAAGCCTTTCAAATATTTGAAAGGCTTTTTTATTTTATTGAAGTATTATAAAATGTAACTTTGAGTACTGATTAGAATTTTAAAACTATGAATTACATTCTTTTTGATGGCCCTTCTCGTAACAATTTGTTACCATTTACATATACACGACCAGTTGCAGATATTAGAATTGGTATTTTGACCATTCGAGAAAAATGGGAGGTTTATTTGGGTTATACCACCACTACGGTTACAGAAGATTATTTGTCTCCTAAATATCCTATGGTAGAAATGGAGGAAAATATTATGATAAATGCTTCATTTACACCTAATGTTGAACTCGTGACCTTGATCCAGAGCTTGTCTGAAAATCAAGCAATATTTAAAGGAGAAGACCTTATTGCGTTTTTTACTAAAGATTCTCAGGATGAAGTTAATTTAGAAGCATACGAAGCTATTGAGTATGATGGTGATTGTTTGTTTATTGAAAATACTTGGGATATTTTTTATAAAAATGATCGTGCTATTCAGGACGACTTTGAATTGATTACAAAAAATAGAACGTCTCAACCAATACCAACAAGCAATAATGTAATTGCTCCAGAACATATTTTTATAGAAGAAGGGGCTATTGTACAATTTGCAAGTTTGAATGCCAGTAAAGGCCCAATTTATATTGGGAAAAATACTGAAGTCATGGAGGGAAGCCTTATACGTGGTCCTTTTGCTCTAGGTGAAGGTGGGGTGGTTAAACTCGGAACCAAAATTTATGGTGCAACCACAGTTGGTCCAAATTGTACTGTTGGTGGAGAACTTAAAAATTCCGTGATTTTTCAAAACTCAAATAAAGGGCATGAAGGTTATTTAGGAAATGCCGTTATTGGAGAATGGTGTAACATTGGCGCCGATTCTAATAACTCAAATCTTAAAAATAATTATGCCGAAGTAAGAATTTGGGATTATAATACGGAAAGTTTTGCTAGAACAGGTTTGCAGTTTTGTGGATTAATGATGGGCGATCACAGTAAATGTGGGATTAATACCATGTTTAATACGGGAACTGTAATTGGTGTAAGTGCCAATATTTTTGGAAGTGGTTTTCCAAGAAATTTTATCCCTAGTTTTAGTTGGGGTGGAAAAAGTGGATTTAGTACTTACCTGACCAAAAAAGCTTTTGAAGTTGCAAAAGTAGTAATGGAGAGGCGTGAAATTGATTTTACTCAAGATGATGCCAATATTTTGGAACATGTTTTTGAATCTACTAAAATGTATAGAAGAAGCTAAACTAAAACAAAATTATCATGCTGGGATTATTATTGCTTTTCTTTATTGGTAAATATTATTATGAACTCGCTCAGGATTATTATAAACATCGATGGTTATATGGTGTATTGGGTATTGTAATATATTATATGGGCACTTTTGCGGGTGGTTTTATAATAGGATTTTTAGCTGTACTATTTGATTGGAGTTTGAATTGGGGTAATACGACTGCTCTCGGTTTGTTAGTTTTGCCTTTTGGTATTATTTTGGCTTATGTAGTTTATGTTTTACTTAAAAAGAAGTGGAAAAAGGAAACGATTAAAGTAAAAGATGAAATTCAAGATATAGGTAGGCCGGTGGACGAAACTGAAAGCAATTAATTCTTATTTACACGTTTCAAATCTAATAAGTTAATAGGGTTAATGCCTAATCCTTTTACATTTTTTCTTGTAAACCGAACCACTTCATCATAAAATAAGGGCACAACAGGAGCGTCCTGCATAACTAATGAATCCATTTTTGTATAAAGTAGTTCCCTTTGTTTAGTATTGGTTTCGGTAAAAGCCTTTTCATACCACAAATCAAATAGTGTGTTATTATAATGCGTATAGTTTGGACCACGAGGTGCAAAATTTTTACTGTAATACAACGATAAATAATTTTCGGCATCGGGGTAGTCGGCAACCCAACTGGCTCTAAACATATCCAGTTTTCCATTAGCTTTTGCTTCTTTTAGAGTAGAGGCGGGTACCACATCAACATTAACCTGCAGTCCGTTTTTTTGTAATTCACGCTGAATAAATTCACAAAAACTTAAATAATTACCAGTGGTAGTAATTGTGATCTCAGGATTTTCAATCCCAGTTTCCTCTTTAAATTGTGCGATCAATGCTCTAGATTTTTCAGGGAGATATTCAAAGCCGATACGATTATTGTAACCCGGTAATCCTTTAGGAATAAAACCCCCATTGGCGGGAATTCCAATGCCATTGCGTAAGTAAGTCATCATTTTTTGGCGATCGAAGCCATAATTCACTGCTTTCCTTAAGAGCAGTGATTGTATTTCAGTAAGCTTGGATTCCATGAAAAAAGCCAAATATTCTGTATTTAAATAAGGTCCTCTAATCATGTCAACAGATTCCTTATAGATTGCTCTTAAATCGCCTTTTGCAGTTAAAATTTCATCTTTATATGAAGCGTCTAAGCCGGAAACAAAATCAATATTGCCTTGTGCAAACTGTAAAAATTCACTTTGTTTATCCGGTAAAAAGGTAATGGCAATGGCTTCTAAATAGGGTAAATAATATCCGCTACTGTCCTTCTCAAAGTAATTGTGGTTTTTTCTAAATACCAATTTTAAATTTTCTTCCCAACGTTTAAATTTAAACGGACCTGTACCAATGGGATTAGATCTAAAATCCATGCCATAATGCGCTACAATCTCTTGAGGCACTACTGTGCAGTATTTCATTGTTAAGAGGCCTAAGAACGCTGGAAAAGGCTGTTTAAGCTGTATCTGAAATGTACTATCATTTAGGGCGCTAAAGTGATCAACTTTGTTTAATACCCATCGACCAGGAGAAGCTACCTGATCGTCAATAAGACGATTTAAACTATACTCAAAATCTGCTGCATTAACGTTTCTTGTCGAATCTTTTCCAAAGAGATAATGTTTATGGAAACTAACATCATTTCTAAGTGTAAAAGTGTAGGAGAGTGCATCTTCCGAGATTTTCCAGGATTTTGCTATGGAAGGCTGGACATTCATTTGTTCGTCCATTTGAACTAAGCCATTAAACAATTGATTTGTCGCCCAAATATCGGCATTATCTTTTGCAAAAGCAGGGTCTAATGAACCAATGTTTTTATGCTCATTATATCTAAAAACTAAATGATTTTTAATGGAGCTGTCATTGTCTTTACAATTAAAGAAAAACAGGCAGATACAACTAATTGATAAGCAATTTATTAACGACGGCAAATACGTTTTACTAAGTTTTAGCATATGATTTATTAGTTGTAAATTTGCACTCCACAAAAATATATCTGTTTTATATTGTTAAGTAGAGCAGGCATTGATGTGTAAATATAAATTTTAAAAGATCCTGAAGCAAATTCAGGTGATAATTTATGAATCGAAAAAAAGTTGCTTTTTATACCCTAGGCTGTAAGCTTAACTTTTCAGAAACTTCAACGATTGCCAGAAGTTTTGTCAATGAAGGATTTGATCGTGTTGATTTTTCGGAATCTGCAGATATTTATGTGATAAATACCTGTTCGGTAACTGAAAATGCGGATAAACGTTTTAAGACTATAGTAAAGCAAGCTCAAAAGGCCAACCCTGATGCTTTTGTTGCTGCTGTTGGCTGTTATGCACAATTAAAACCACAAGAACTGGCAGATGTTGATGGTGTTGATCTGGTATTAGGCGCAACCGAAAAATTCAAAATAACAGATTATTTAAATGATCTCACCAAGAATGATTTTGGAGAGGTACATTCTTGTGAAATTGAAGAGGCCGATTTTTATGTGGGAAGTTATTCTATAGGAGATCGAACCCGTGCGTTTTTAAAAGTGCAAGATGGTTGTGATTATAAATGTACCTACTGTACTATTCCTTTAGCAAGAGGGATCTCCAGAAGTGATACTCTAAATAATGTCTTGAAAAATGCTAAAGAAATTTCGGAGCAAAATATAAAGGAAATTGTATTAACTGGCGTTAATATAGGCGATTATGGCAGGGGTGAGTTTGGAAATAAAAAACATGAACATACTTTTTTTGAATTGGTTCAAGCTTTAGATGAAGTTGACGGCATTGAACGCTTACGAATATCATCAATTGAACCCAATTTATTAAAAAATGAAACAATTGAATTTGTATCGCAAAGCAAAACATTTGTTCCTCATTTTCATGTGCCATTACAAAGTGGACACAATGATATTTTAAAGTTAATGAAACGCAGATATTTGCGTGAACTTTACGTAGAAAGAGTGAGCAAAATAAAAGAAGTCATGCCTCATGCTTGTATTGGAGTAGATGTTATTGTTGGATTTCCTGGGGAGACAGATGCCCATTTCTTGGAAACTTATAATTTTTTAAGCAGCTTAGACATTTCTTATTTACACGTATTCACATATTCTGAAAGAGATAATACCATGGCGGCTTCAATGGAATCGATTGTGCCTAAAAATGTAAGATCTAAACGCAGTAAGATGCTTCGAGGTTTATCGGCTAAAAAACGGAGAGCATTTTATGAGAGTCAAATTGGATCTTCAAGAACAGTTTTATTTGAAAGCGAAAACAAAGCGGGCTATGTTCATGGTTTTACAGAGAATTATGTAAAAGTAAAAGCGCCGTGGAACCCTGAATTAGTGAATACCTTACATCAAGTAAATCTGAATAAAATTGATGATGACGGTTTAGTGAGGTTTGATTTTACGGCAGAAGTTGCAGTATAAATAAAAAACCAGAACTCTAGAGTTCTGGTTTTTTATGATATTATAAATCTTAAGTTATATTCTAAGACCAACAGGTAACATACATTTGTAGCGTCTGTTTCTACGTATAAATTTAGCAATTGGAGGACTCGTTGGTACCACACTTATATTACGTTCTTGAATGTTTTCCATGACTAATTTTAAAAAATCATCGACAAAAATCTCATCAGAAACACAATCAGGGACAACGAGTTTTGTTAAAAAAATCTTCCTATCTTGTAGTGAGTATTCTATTTTTGCAAGTTTGTCATCAACTTCAAGTTGAAATTGTCTGAGGAAAGTATTGTCAATAAGTTCAGCTGCATCAATCATATTAGTATATTTATTCAATGGAGAAAAGTACTAGCTTGTTTAGTTTAGCAGTGCAAATTTACAAAAAAAATAGTTATCAACCATATATTATTGACCCTTAATTACTTATGAATCCTGAGATTGTACATATCTACTGCATGCCTGGCATGGCAGCAAACTCTTCAATTTTTGAGCATATCAAACTTCCTCAAGATCAGTTTGAAATGCATTTTTTGGAATGGGTAATTCCTAATACGGCTGAGGGTATTAGCGATTATGCCAAGCGGATGACATTAAATATTGCCCATAATAATTGTGTTTTAATAGGCGTCTCGTTTGGGGGGCTCTTGGTTCAGGAAATGAGTAAACATATTTCATGTAGAAAAATTATTGTTGTTTCCAGTGTTAAAACAAAGCATGAATTGCCTATAAAAATGAAACTTGCTAAAACGACAAAGGCTTATAAATTAATACCTACCCGCTTATTGAGTAATGTAGAAACTCTTGCCAAATATGCCTTTGGAGAAACAGTTACCAAGCGATTAGACCTTTATAAAAAGTACCTCTCTGTAAGTGATAAGAAGTATTTAGATTGGGCAATAAAGGAGATGGTGTGTTGGGACCAAGAACAGGAATTGTCAAACATGATACATATTCATGGTGAAAAAGATGCCGTTTTTCCAATACATAATATAAAGGGTTGTATTTCAGTTAAAGGCGGGTCACATATCATGATTATCAATAAATATAAATGGTTTAACGAAAATCTTCCAAGACTTATATTAAGTTAAAGTTTATAACTGTGCTATATTTTTTTATAAATTTAGAGCATATAAACTTTTTGAAGATGAAGACAATTAAAAACATTTTAGCAGCCGTTGGGTTATTAAGTTTATCAGGACTTTTAATTTTTGCAGTCCAAGATGCCCCAAGCGATGAGAATTTACAGAAGGAAATCATCAATGAATACAATGTATATGCATTGAATGTTCCTGATAATTTAGATTTTTCGGGAGAGTCCCTTCCCTTAAACAATCCTGATATTCTTGAAAAAATGGATAGGGAGTTATTGGTTAATACGTATTGGCAATCCAATGCACTATTGATGTTTAAACGAGCTAACAAATATTTTCCTGTAATAGAACCTATTTTAGAGAAGTATGGTATTCCTAATGATTTTAAATATTTGGCAGTTATTGAGAGCGGATTGACAAATGCGGTATCTCCGGCTAGAGCAAGAGGGTTTTGGCAAATAATGAGAGATACTGGTAAGGAGAATGGTTTGGAAATAAACACGAATGTTGACGAACGCTATAATGTAGAAAAATCGACCGAAGTTGCCTGCAAATATTTATTAAAGGCTAAAGCGAAATTTGGAACATGGACTTTGGCTGCGGCTTCATATAATGCAGGTAGAGGAGGGATTTCTAAACAATTGAAGCGACAAAATGTAAGCGATTATTACGATTTACTCCTGGGAGAAGAAACTGGACGGTATATGTTTAGAATTGTAGCGTTAAAAGAAATTTTAAACAATCCAGAGAAGTATGGGTTTAATTTTAGACATAAGGATTTATATAAAAGAATCCCTACTTATAAAGTGTCCGTTGATACTGCAGTAACAAGTTTCGTTAAATTCTCGGAACAATTCGGAATTAATTATAAAATATTAAAGCTGCATAATCCTTGGTTAAGAGAGGTACATTTGAATAATAAATCTAGAAAAGCATACTTTATAGAAATTCCAGAGGAAGGCTATTATTCGAAGCCATAAGTATAAATTATATTTAAAAACAATAAAAAAAGCACTAGTAATTACTAGTGCTTTTTTTATTAAATCTATATAAAGATTGATTATCTTCTTCGTTGTTGGCGATGCCCCCCAAAATGTTGATTAGGAACTTGAGCCTTTTTCATTTGGTCTTTCATCATTTTTATTTGATCTGTTAGCATTCCACGTTTATCAAGTTTTTGAGCCTCAGACAACAATTTAGTTGCTTCTTGTTTACGTCTTTTACTAAATGCTATCCCTGCTAAATTTAATTTAGCCATAGCCATATCATGATCCATAGATAAGCCTAAAGTAACCGCATTTTTAAAATACTTTTCGGCTTCATTCATATTTGTTTGAGATACCATAACACCGTTTAGGTAGTTGTAATAGCCTTGTTGTTTGCTTGTTAAGGCCGATTTTGGATTTTTAATTTTGTCAAGCCATTTTTTTGCACCTTCAAAATCTTGTTTTCGTAATTTTAAAAATGATAGTAAAATAAATTCATTTTTAAAGTATAGAAACACGAAAATTAGAGAGAGTAAAATGAACATTATCCCATTACCTATATAGCCTTCAATGAATTGATAAATGGCATAAGCGAAGATGGAAATTGCGATTAATAATTTTATATTTTTGTTGTACATTTTTAAAGTTTATTTTTAAGATTGCAAAGGTAATAAAAACAATTCAAAAATTTTTTAAAATTAGGTTTGTTAGAGAAAAAAGTCTTCGTATATTTGCCCGCAGTTTTGAGAAAAGAATCAAGACTAATTTTAGATAAAGAATAGACGATTTTAAAGATATAACACAATGAGTAAAAGAACGTTTCAACCATCAAAGAGAAAAAGAAAAAACAAGCATGGTTTTAGAGAAAGAATGGCTTCAGTAAATGGAAGAAAAGTACTTGCTCGTAGAAGAGCAAAAGGAAGAAAGAAAATTTCTGTATCTTCTGAACTTCGTCATAAAAAATAATGATTAACAATTGTTAATATATTAAAGGTGTTACTGGTCGTAACGCCTTTTTTTATATCCATTTGATAACTATTTTTGTACAATTATAAAACACTAATAAACAATGCCAAAAAGAGACGACCTTAAATCTATTTTAATAATAGGATCTGGACCAATAGTTATAGGACAAGCTTGTGAATTTGATTATTCTGGAACACAAGCCTTACGTTCGTTACGTGAAGATGGAATTGAGACGGTTTTAATAAACTCTAATCCAGCTACAATAATGACCGATCCAACAATGGCGGATCATGTGTATTTATTGCCTCTTAATACAAAATCTATTGTACAAATTTTAAAAGATCATCCACAAATTGATGCTGTATTGCCTACTATGGGTGGTCAAACAGCACTAAATTTATGTATCGAAGCTGATGAAAAGGGCATTTGGAAAGACTTTGGTATAGATATTATAGGTGTAGATATTGATGCTATTAACATTACAGAGGATAGAGAGCAGTTTAAAAATTTAATGTCAGACATTGGAGTTCCAATGGCGCCTCAGGCAACAGCTACTTCTTATTTAAGTGGAAAAGAAATTGCTCAAGAGTTTGGGTTTCCTTTAGTAATTAGAGCCTCATTTACACTTGGTGGTGCGGGTGCTTCTTTTGTATATAAAGAAGAAGACTTTGATGAGTTATTGAAACGTGGTTTGGAAGTTTCTCCAATTCACGAAGTTATGATTGATAAAGCACTTATTGGTTGGAAAGAGTACGAATTAGAACTGCTTAGAGATGCCAATGATAATGTGGTAATTATATGTTCTATTGAGAATATGGACCCTATGGGGATTCATACCGGTGATTCCATAACAGTTGCGCCAGCAATGACACTTAGTGATACTACTTTCCAGAAAATGCGAGATATGGCTATCCATATGATGCGTAGCATTGGAGATTTTGCTGGAGGATGTAATGTTCAGTTTGCAGTAAGTCCTGATGAAAATGAAGATATTATCGCCATTGAAATTAATCCTCGTGTATCACGTTCGTCTGCATTAGCAAGTAAAGCAACTGGTTATCCTATTGCAAAAATTGCGGCTAAATTAGCTATTGGTTATAATCTAGATGAATTGAATAACCAAATTACGAAATCTACTTCAGCATTATTTGAGCCTACATTAGACTACGTCATTGTGAAGATACCACGATGGAATTTTGATAAATTTGAAGGTAGTGACAGAACTCTAGGCTTACAAATGAAGTCTGTTGGAGAAGTGATGGGGATTGGACGTTCTTTTCAAGAAGCATTACATAAAGCAACTCAGTCACTTGAAATTAAGCGTAATGGATTGGGAGCAGATGCTAAGGAAAATGAAGATTACGATCAAATTATTGAGAAACTTACCCACGCTTCTTGGGATCGCGTATTTATTATCTATGATGCTATTAAAATGGGAATACCATTGAGTAGAATTCATGAGATTACTAAAATTGATATGTGGTTCTTAAAGCAGTATGAGGAATTACATTTATTACGAAACGAAATTGCTACATACAATATTGATACTATTGAAAAAGATTTATTACTTGAAGCAAAACAAAAAGGGTATGGCGATAGACAAATAGCTCACATGTTGGGTTGTTTAGAGAGCCAAGTATATAATAAACGTGAAGAACTTGGTGTTAATAGAGTTTATAAATTAGTTGATACTTGTGCCGCCGAATTTAAAGCAAGAACACCATATTACTATTCAACATTTGAAAGTGATATGAAGACTGAAGGTGGTGAGCGTTATGCAGATAATGAAAGTGTAGTTTCAGATAAGAAAAAAATTATTGTTTTGGGCTCTGGTCCAAATAGAATAGGGCAAGGTATTGAGTTTGATTATTGTTGTGTTCACGGGGTGTTAGCTGCCGCTGAATGTGGTTATGAAACTATTATGATTAACTGTAATCCAGAAACAGTTTCAACTGATTTTGATACTGCCGATAAATTATATTTTGAACCCGTTTTTTGGGAACATATATACGATATTATTAAGCATGAAAAGCCAGAAGGCGTTATTGTACAATTAGGTGGGCAAACCGCATTGAAACTTTCTGAAAAGTTAACTAAATACGGTATTAAAATTATAGGAACTAGTTTTGAATCACTTGATTTAGCCGAAGATAGAGGCCATTTTTCAAAATTATTAAAAGAGAATAATATTCCTTACCCCGAGTTTGATATTGCTACAACTGCGGATGAAGCTTCTGCCATTGCTGATGTTTTAGATTTTCCAATCTTAGTACGTCCATCATATGTTCTTGGAGGACAAGGGATGAAGATTGTTATTAATAAAGAAGAGTTAGAAAAGCATGTGGTTGATTTGTTAAGAAGAATGCCTGGGAATCAATTATTATTGGATCATTATTTAGATGGTGCTATTGAAGCTGAAGCTGATGCAATTTGCGATGGTGAAAACGTACAGATCATTGGTATCATGGAGCATATCGAACCTTGTGGAATTCATTCAGGAGACAGTAATGCAACCTTACCACCTTTTAATCTTGGTGATTTGGTAATGCAACAAATCAAAGATCATACATATAAGATTGCAAAAGCATTAAATACTGTTGGATTAATAAATATTCAGTTCGCTATAAAAGAGGAAAAAGTATACATCATAGAAGCCAATCCAAGAGCTTCTAGAACGGTTCCTTTTATTGCAAAAGCTTATGGTCAACCGTACGTAAATTACGCGACTAAAGTAATGCTAGGAGAAAAGAAAGTCACCGATTTCGATTTTAATCCGCAATTGAAAGGATATGCCATTAAGCAACCAGTTTTTTCTTTTAATAAATTTCCTAATGTGGATAAGCAATTAGGACCAGAAATGAAAAGTACAGGTGAAAGCATCTTATTTATAGATAGTTTGAAAGACGATGAGTTTTACGATTTGTATTCCAGACGTAAAATGTATTTAAGCAAATAAGCTTCTAAATTTTATCATATAAAAACCATCAAATTAATTTGATGGTTTTTTTTGTAGTTTAAATTCGAAAGAGACCATGATATCTTTAGAAATTTTATTATGTACGATTTTTGGAATTTTAATGTCGTAATCTGAAGCATTAGCTAAAAACTCCCCGGAGATAGTAATCGATGAGTCATTTTTTATAATATTGACCTGTAGTGAGTCGAGGCTGTTTTCTTGGCCATGAAAGTTCAATACACCATTTAAATTAAGTATAATTATAGACTCCTTTAGCTTGCTAATAGAAAAATCTTGAAGTTTGCCCTTAAAAGTTGCTTTTGGGTAACTGTCGGATTCGGCATAGTTTTCATTAAAATGCTCTTCCATAAGTGCATTTTTAAAGCGAAATCCTTTAATGAGTACTAGCGCAGCAAACTCGCCATTGTTGGTGTCTAAAATAGCAGTCACAGCCGTGTTAATGGCTTCCACTTTTTCAAAAGAAGGGACAGAGGCTTCAAATGAAACGACTCCTGTTCTAGTTAAATATCTATCCTGAGCCGAAGCGCTAAGACCAATAAATAATACGAGGTATACGATGTGTTTTATTGTAACCATTTGTTATTCTTCTAGTAATCCATCAGTTTCCCATTGTATGATAAGATCGATTAAATTTTGAGGCAAACTGGGACCTCCCTGTGGCATTAAAGCTCCTGGCCCATTTCCTAAAATCTTACTTATTAAATTATTATTTTCTACTCGGTTTTTTACGTCAGTATATGTTAATAACGAGGTACTAGCATTATTGATGGGAGGATTGGTGTGACAAACTATACAGTTATTGTCAATTATTGATTTGATATGAGTGTTGTAAGTCACAATAGTTGGAATTGGACTAACGTCTATCAAATCATTCTCACTTGAATACGAACAACCCAATAAAAATTGTGAAATTAGAATGCCAGTTAAAATAAACTTCCTCATATTTCTAGAATTATTTTTATAAGTCGTAATTATTGGTATTAAATTTCGTCAAAAATGTAATAATTCACTACATTTATTAAGAAAAAGCGAATTATATTGTTAACAAATATAGTAAATTATGATTTTTAATCAGTTCTAGAATGTTCGATGATGCGTAAATGGTGGATTTTGATAATTCTCTTGATAATTGGTTTTATAGGGTATAATTACCTGTATAAAGCACATCGAAATATAGAAAACGAGGCGCCTACATATGTGTTATTAGCGCAATCGATTATTGAGGAGTTCATAGAAAACCCATCAGTATCTGAAAATAAATATTTGAATAAAACTATTGAAATTAATGGAATTGTTTCTGAAATTAGAGATCGTGATATTACGCTTGAAAACTCTATTTTTTGTCAATTTGATAAGTTAATACCCCAAGATCTAAAATTGAATAATAGCCTAAGTGTTAAGGGACGTTGTATTGGTTACGACAGTTTGTTGGAACAACTAAAACTAGATCAATGCACCATTATAGTGAGTGAATAAATTTTTGCTTTATATAATTTTAATACAAAACGCTATGAAAACAAGGTTACTTATTGTAATGCTATTTGGAACACTAATAGCAAACGCCCAAACGACCCATGACCTTAATTGGTTTGCTGGAATTGGTTCATCTGTAGATTTAAAAATTGATGTAGGAGATACGGTAAGATGGACTTGGACAGATCCTCTTAATCATACTGTAACGAGTGATGTTGGAAGTAATGAAACATTTGATAGTGGAACAATTACAGGAATAGGACAGACGTTCTCTTGGACATTTGTTTCTCCTGGAATGAATGATTATTTTTGTTTTATTCATGGTGCCGGAAGTATGTCTGGGACAATAACTGTAAATCCAACCTTAGGAATAGATGATGTTGCGTTAAAAAACTTTAAAATTTCACCTAATCCGGCGCAGTTTAAATTGCAATTACAAATACCTAATGGAATAAGTAATGCTAATGTGCAAGTTTATGATGTCTTAGGTAAGCAGGTATATACTGCCAAAATATTCAATATCATAGAAGATTCAGAAATCGATGTGTCCAATTGGAATGTTGGTATATACTTAGTGAAAATTTCATCTGATTTTGGCTCTATAACCAAACGATTTATAAAGGATTAATAGTGTTGATGAAAATTTTAGTACCCTGTGAATTATGAAATACATTTATGTTGTTTTTTTGTGTATACCAGTATTGTTATTTTCACAAGAGGATCTCCTTGCTGAAATTGATATCGATTCTGTTTCGAACCAAAATACTATCGCCGTTTTTAAAGGCTTAAAAATTGTCAATTTTGAATCTACAAAACTAGTTGCTAATAAAGAATTGACTTTAATAGTATCACATAGATTTGGTAGTGTAGAAAATGGGTTGGATAATTTTTTTGGACTCGATGATGCCGTAACACGGTTGCATTTTGTTTATGGATTATCCAACAGCTTCAATATAGGGATATCTCGTAGTTCATTCCAGAAAACATACGAAATTTCAGCAAAGTACAGACTAACTAGGCAGAAGGAACATGCTTTTCCATTTACTATTGTAGGATATCATTCGTTATCAATTAATACGGCTTTAGAAAAAGACAATTTACCGAAGCTTGAGTTTAAGCATCGATTGGGTTATACAGCACAAGTTTTAATATCAAGAAAAGTGAATACTAACTTATCCTTAGAATTGGCTCCAACGTTTTTTCATGATAATTATGTTGCTGTTGATAGTCAGAATAATTCGCAATATGCACTTGGTTTTGGAGGACGATATAAACTTAGTACTCGTTGGTCTCTAAATGCAGATTATGGTTGGCACCTAAACAGAGCGAGCGATTCTCCTTTTAAGAACCCATTATCAATAGGGTTCGATTTAGAAACAGGAGGCCATGTGTTTCAAATGCATTTCACCAATGCACAAGCCATGAATACAAATGGGTTTTTAGGCCAGGGAAGAGGGGATTGGACCGACGGAAAGATTTATTTTGGTTTTAATTTAAGTAGAGTATTTTAGTGATTAAATAGCTTGAAAATTATGCCAACAACTATGGCTATACTAAATCTACTAAGCGTTCCTATAAAATATACTACTCAGATTCCTCCTCTGCGCGTTTTAAAATAGCTTCGGGAAGTGCTTTTTTAGCTTTCGCTCCCATTTTCTTAAGTTTTTCAACACTAGATATAAGGTTTCCTCTACCATCAACTAATTTGTTCATGGCCGATGAATAATCCTTTTTAGCATCGTCAATTTTTTTGCCAACACCGGTTAAATCTTTTACCAAGCCTTCGAATTTATCATATAAAGCGCCTGCTTGTCTAGCAATTTCTATTGCGTTTCTTTGTTGTTTCTCATTATTCCACATGGTATCAATAGTTCGTAATGTGGCTAAAAGGGTAGTTGGTGTCACAATAACTATATTTTTTTCGAAAGCCTTATTATATAATGCATTATCTTCATTGATAGCAACAGCAAAAGCAGGCTCAATAGGAATAAACATTAAGACAAAATCTGGAGATTCAATATCATATAAATCCTGGTAGTTCTTATCAGACAATTGATCTACATGTTTTTTAATAGAATTGACGTGAGCTTTCAAAAAAGCAGTTTTCTCATGCTCATCATCTGCATTAACATATCTATTATAATCTGTAATAGAGACTTTAGAATCAATAATCATTTTCTTATGGTCGGGTAGATGTAAAACCACATCTGGTAATACACGGGAGCCATCTTCTAAAGTAAAACTTTGTTGTACATAATATTCTCTATCTTTTTCTAACCCAGATTTTTCGAGTACGCGTTCTAAAACCAATTCGCCCCAATTTCCTTGTAATTTACTATCTCCTTTCAATGCTTTTGTAAGGTTAGTGGCTTCTTTAGTCATTTGCTGATTGAGATCTTTTAATCCTAATAGTTGCTCTTTTAAAGCCGAATGCATGCTAATACTTTCCTTTTGAGAATCTTCAACTTTTTTCTCAAAGCCTTGGATTTTCTCTTGTAATGGCGTTAAAATATTTTTGATGTTTTCTTTATTCTGAAGTGTAAATTTTTCCGATTTTTCATCCAATATTTTTGTAGCCAATAGTTCAAAATCTTTCCGAAGCTGTTCCTGGCGTTCTTCCAGCTCTTCTTCTTGCTTAATATAAAGTTGCTGAAGATTGTCAAATTCTGTGTTTTTTTGAACCAACTCTAAATTCAATCCTTCTCTTTCATCTCTAAATTTATCACGCTCTATTTCTAAGTTTGAAATGGATTTGCGTAAATCTTCAATAGTATTATTTAATTGACTTTGTCGTTCTTCTAACGTACTTTTTTCACTTTTGCTTTTCAATTTAGAAAAAGTGATGCCTAAATAAGCACCAATAGCTCCGGAAGCCAATATGGAAATGATTAAGATAATGTTGTCGTTCATTAAAAAAGTTGTTTCTCAAATATACGTCTATAGAAATATCTGGCAAAGTATAAATAAGCTTACTTATTAACTCTAAACGATTTCGTTTCAGAATCAAAAATAATGAGGTCTTCAGGGAATAAGGATTTAAAATTCCCCTGTTTTATATGGTTTTCAGGCGTGTCAATAATAACATTGCTTTCGGTCATAACCATAAGTTTATCACACAATTGAATAGACAGATCAATTTCATGAGAGGAAAATAATATGGTTTTATTGGTGTCTCTAGTTAGTTTTTGAAGGAGTTTTAAAATATAGGCCTTATGATACATATCGAGATGTGTTGTTGGTTCATCAAGAATAATTAAATCTGTGTCTTGAGCTAGAGCACGAGCAATCATGACCTTTTGTAACTGTCCATCACTGAGTTCAAAGCACCTTTTATGTTTTAAGGATTCAATAGTTGTTTGCGAAATAGCTTTATTAACGATAGAGAGATCATTGGCTGTTAAACTCCCAACCCAATTGGTATAAGGCTGTCTACCTAAAGCAACCAACTCAAACACAGACATGTTTTTTGAAGCCACCTGCTCAGTTAAAACCAAGCTTAAGGACTTCGCTAAATCTATATTATTAAAGGTGTCTAATGAAATATTATTGATGGATACTTCTCCTAAGAGCATTGGTTGTACTTTGGTTAAAGTTCGTAACAATGTTGATTTTCCAATCCCATTGGCACCAACAAGACCAATTAATTCGCCTTTATGTAATTCAATATTAATGTTTTTAGACACAACAGTCTCAACTTTTTTGTGCTTATAGCCAATAGCTAAATCCTGGGTTTTTAAGACGATATGTTGATTGTTATTTGACATTAATTTTCTTTTGGTTCAATCAAATCCCATAAGTTCCCATAGAGATCTTCAAAAACTAATACAGTTCCATATGCTTCATGAGAAGGCGCTCTTATAATTTTAATCTTTTGTTTTATTAGGTTTTGATGATCTCTTTCGAAATTATCTGTATATAGAAATAGAAATACGCGTCCTCCGGTTTGATTACCTATTCTACTTTTTTGAAAGTCGTTTGCACCTTTAGCTAATAAAATAGAGCAGCCTTCAGTGCCTTTAGGTCTCACAATTACCCATCTTTTGTGTTCGCTTTGTTTGGTGTCTTCAACTAAATCAAAGTTTAATTTATGGGTATAAAAATCGATGGCTTCATCATAATCTTTAACGACTAAAGCAATATGTAATAATTGTTGTTTCATCAATAGTTTTTATAAGCTCATTTATTGGTTTTGTTTATTGTCTATATTAAAATATCATTTTTCGTTTCCTAACTAATAACCATATCACCACAGGAGCACCAATTAAAGAGGTAATGGCATTAATTGGTAATGTGTAATCACTTGTAGGTAATTGCGCAATACTATCACAAATAAGCATGATAATTGCTCCAAACAAAAATACTGCGGGTAATAGTATTTTATGATTTGAGGTATTAAAAATTTGTCTGGTCATATGTGGAATTGCCAAGCCGATAAAAGCAATCGGGCCAGCAAACGCGGTAATTGTCCCAGCTAATAAACTTGTTGCTAGAATAATAAGTAAACGACTTTTTTTGAGGTTTAAGCCTAAGCTTTTTGCATAATTCTCGCCTAACAAAAGCGTATTTAATGATTTTATTGAGGTCATGCTTATGAGTATACCAATACTGTAAATGATGAAGAATACCAAAAGTTCATTCCAAGCTAAATTACCAAGACTCCCAAAGCCCCAAAAAATATATTGTTGCAATTGCTCCGCCGAACTAAAGTAAGAAAGGACACTAACTACAGCTGCTGTGATACTTCCAAACATAAGTCCGATAATTAAAATTGCCATGGTATCTCTTACTCGCATTGAGACAATAAGTACAGCTAGGAGGACTAAAAAACTACCTAAACTTGCTGCTATAACCAAACTCCATTTTGAAATAAGTAAGCCGGCAAGTGTCCCTCCAAAAATTGAAGCTCCCATAATTATTAAGGCAACACCTAAACTTGCCCCTGAGGTAATCCCAAGTACAAATGGCCCTGCTAGTGGATTTCTAAATAAAGTTTGCATAAGTAAACCCGAGATCCCTAATCCCGAACCGACTAATATAGCAGTAAAAGCCTTTGGTAAACGATAGCCTTGTACTATATGTTCCCAGGATTCAACCTCGGTTGAGGCACCAATCAAACTATTAAATACATCTTTAAAAGGAATAGAGACTGAGCCCAAACTAATATTCATAAAAAAGCAGAACAGCAGAATGATACCTAATATTAAAAACGAATATTTGTATGAGGCTTTCATTTCTTAATCTAAAGGTCTAAAGAAAAAGGGTTCGTAGTCATTTAATAATTCTGGGTGACATATTTTAATAAGATCTTTCAATACTAAATCCGGTCGTGCCGTACCAAGTTCATAATATAATACACCTCCAGTCTTTCCCGTAGTATTACTAAATGAATAAATATTATTGCTTTTAAAGGCTTCGAATTTTGTATAATGTTCGTTGGCTTTTTCAATGGCTTCCATGCTCGTATAATACGAAGGGCTAAGCCATAACTGGGCGGCTCGACCTTTTTCAAAAACACTTTCAAAACTTAGGGCCAAACTCCCTTTTCCTTTTGTTTCACTCCATAGATAATCAACATTAGCATCTTTAAGAAATTGTGCTTCTGGACTTGTGCCATTTGGCAAATACCAAACATCTTTATGCATGGCGCCACATATAACCGTTGGTTTTGATGTTGCTGTTGCTGCGAGTTTTTTTGCATTGAGATAGTCTTTTTCAATCCTATTGAAAATTGAATCGGCTTTAGCTTCTTTATTATAGAGTACCGCAAAAAATTTAATCCACTCCGCTTTAGCTAAAGCAGAAGTTTCAATCCAATCCCCATTATAAATTACAGGAATATTAGCTTTTTGTATCGTTTCAAAAGTTTTATTAACACCATCAATACCATAACCAACGACAACATCTGGTTGTAATTCTAATAACACTTCAATATTTATTCCTTCATTTTTCCCCAGCTCTCTTACTTGTCCATTATCTATCCGAATTCTAGTTTTTTCAGAAGAGACATAATCTGTGGAAGGAAACCCAACGAGTGATTGTTCAACCCCCAAAAGTTCGAGTGCAGGGATGTGTGTTGTTGAGGTTACAACAATTGACTTCAGTGGTGCCACAAAAGAACCCGTATATGAGTTTTTAGCGTCATGAGATTTTTTAGTAGCCGTATTTAATATTTTATAACTATAGGTTTTATCAGCGTTTGGCCATGGGTTTTTTATATGTAATATTTTATAAGATTCAAAATCAGTAATGCTAAAACCTTTGGCATATTTTAAAACAAGCTCAGTGCCTTCAGAGGTCTTAGTCGTATAGGTTTTAGATTCTTTTTTACAAGAAGTACATATGATTAAAATGATGAATAGAGTTATTTTTTTCAAAGGATCAGTATTTTATAAGATCAAAAGTAATATTATTTAGGCTTATGATAGAATCATTAATCAAAATGTTTAATTTTGCGGTGAATTTTGGTTCTTTTTAGAATTTATTCTGAAGAGATTAAAAGGGAATCTGGTGAAATAATTATATATATTAATTCCAGAACTGTTCCCGCAACTGTAAGCTATAAAGCTTCATGTTATACTTCAAGTCACTGAAGAAATAATTAGATAAGCAAGTAAAATTGCTAGCTAATACTGCTTTGGGAAGACCAACATGAAGACGCAAGTCAGGAGACCTGCCATTTTCAACAAAAATAAGTTAAACTTTCGGGATAAAAGTTGAATGTTAGTTATCAGCTGAATTCACCCTAAAGAAAATTAGTGACTTTTTGTTTATTCGTAAAAAAATAAGCATAACCTCCTGTACTGGCCCTGTCGAAGTATGGTTCAATTATGTATTGTTTTGAAGGATAGCGGTTGAAGCACAGTTTTATAGCGGTTAATTTAGTTTATAGATAACATAGGTATAATAAACATACCATTCTCGAGTAACAATTAATTAAAATGAACAAAAAAACATGTGTTTTAGGTGTCTGTTGTACACTTATCTCAGCAGTTGGATTTTCGCAACAAGACGAAGAAACCAATGTAGAACAATTGGAAGAAGTGGTAATTACAAACTCTCGGTTTGAAATTAAAAGAGAAGATTCAGGGAAGGTAATCACCAAGATTACAGCCAAAGAATTGCAGCAGCTACAAGGTAAGAGTATCGCTGAAATTATTAATTCCACAGTAGGAATTGAGATTAATGGAACAAAAAGTAATGCAGGGCAAAATTTAAGCTACTTTGTACGAGGCGGTCGTAACAGACAAGTTATTGTTCTCATTGATGGCATTGCAGTTACAGATGCATCTCAAATTGCTAACGACTACGATTTACGATTATTAAATGCAGATCAGGTAGCATCCATTGAAATTTTAAAAGGAGCTTCCAGTACATTATATGGTTCGGGAGCTGCTACTGCGGTGATTAATATCACTTTAAAGAAGTCCTCTAAAAAAGCCATTTCGGCAAACTTTAGAAGTGTTTTAGGGACTAATCAATCTCAAGATGATAACAATTATTCAATAGAAAATTTCAGAAATAGTGTATCTGTTAATGGCACCCTTGACAAATTTAGTTATTTAGCAAGCTTTGGGAATCAGTTTACCAATGGATTATCTGCAGTTGCAAATGGTACAGAAAAAGATGCGCTTAGTGCAATTAATGGAAATTTGAAGTTGGGTTATAAATTTTCTCAGGCCTTTAAATTGAATGTCTATGGAAGTTTTGATGAATATGATTCCGATTTTGATGATGGGTTTAGTTTTGCTGATGCAAATTATGTAGCCAAATCAAATCAATATAGACTTGGTATTGCTCAAGAATTCAAGTATAACAAAGGAAGTATTGTGTTAAATGCGGCATATAATGATATCGAACGAGAATTTGAGTCTGGGTTTCCGTCTATATCAAATGCACAGAGTATTATTGTTGACTTTTATAACAAGTATAATTTCGACAATAAGTTCTATACCGTATTGGGTGTGAATTTTCAAGAGAATGCAATGGAAAGTTTTTCAGTTCCTTATGGAGAAGCAGATTTTGCGCAAGTAATAAACCCAGATGACGCCAAGTTTACCATTGTAGATCCATATGCGAATGTGGTTTATTTTGCAGAAGCAGGTTTACATGTAAATGCTGGTTTAAGGCTTAATAACCATAGTGTCTATGGTTCACATTTTGTTTATAGTGTAAACCCTTCGTTAAAAAAAGAGGTGACTTTTGGCTATGTAAAAGGATTAGCAAGTTATAGTACTGCATATATCACGCCTTCATTATACCAATTATTTGAGCCTACATACGGAAATAGTGAATTAGATCCAGAAGAGAATCGAACGATTGAAGTAGGAGCAGAGCTTGGTATTAGTGATAAAGCCACAATAAATCTTGTTTATTTTAATAGAAAGGAAACAAATTTTATTGATTTTGTAGATTTAGGTGACTGGATATTTCAATATAACAATATAGATGAATCGTTTACTGCTAGAGGAATAGAGTTAAATGCCGATTTTAAATTATCTAAAAATTTACTACTAAAAACCAATGTAACTTATACAAAAGTTGAAGAAGATTTAAACCTTCGGATTCCAGAAATAAAGGTAAATGCAAAATTAAATTACCAGTTAAATGATGCTACTTTTATGAGTGTCTCTTATCAATTTAATGATGAACGGGCAGATGCTTTTTATAATAGTGACATTTTTGCAACGGAGCTTGTGAGCTTAGAGAGTTATAATTTATTAGATTTTTACGTAAGTCATAAATTGATCAATAATAAAGTGACACTTTTTGCAAACCTTACCAATCTTTTAAATGAAGATTATCAAGAACTATATGGATATTCTACTAAAGGGAGAAATATTAATATTGGATTCAATATTAGTTTTTAGGACTTTTTAGGAGTAGTAAACTTTCTAAGAAGTATAATACAATATGTCATTCTGAATTTATTTCAAAATCTTTACCCGAACTCCAATTAAAATAGGTTCTATTTTTTGGCATGGTAAAGTTATATAATGAATATTTGTTTTTAAACTAAAAAGACCGCTCAACGAGCGGTCTTTTTTTATTGATTAAAATATTTTCTTTTTATAATCTCGGTGGGTAACTTCTTATCAATATACATTTCTTTCGCGTGAGGGACAAAGTCTTTACTGTCTCCAACGAGTTCGATAGGTTCAAGAAAAGAAGAAGATATTCTACCAGATCCAGAAATATGTGATAAAGCAGCTTCTAATAAAGGCTCAGAAGCCTCACCTAGAACGCCTAGGTTTCCAATATCTTCTGGTAACAGGATTGAAGGGACTAATCCATCACTATAATCTGTATTACCTATCGCATTTAAAGATTTTAATACTAATGGTTGTAGGGCATAGGCATGACTAGGATTCGCGCCTTCTCTTCTCAAGTTTTCAGAATCATATACAGTAATTGAAGCTTGATACTTACCAGTAGTCGTGGCCCCAATATGAACGACATCAATATATGGATTTAATGAATTTATTACGAGTTCACTTGCTGAAGCTGAGCTTCCTGTAGTCAATATATAAACTCTATCTAAGTTTAAGCTACTTAAAGCTGTGCCAGCATCATTATTAGCAAACCTATTAATTAAAGATTCTGGATTCTGTGTTTGGAATATGGCTTGTAATTCAGGGTTCCATTGTTCCGTACTATAAACTTCTCCAGTAAATTGTCCGGTTATCATACTCGATAATAATAAGGAAGTATTTACAGAGCCTCCCGGATTATATCTTAAATCTAAAACTAAATGTTGCACATTATTAGAAAGAAAATTAGAAAAGGCAGCATTGAGTTGACTATCAAAATTTGCCGTAAATCCATTATACATTAAATAACCAACGTTTTCACCATCAACATCTAAAACGTCAGTAAGGAATATGGGGTTTTCAGTATAAGGGTCCTTTGTTAATGAAATGCTCTCTGAGCCAGAAGTTACGATATCATCCTCAGTTTCAGAAGTACCATTATTGTCATAAGCGCCTAAATTTATGGTATAATTATCAGATGATAAAAGAGATTGGTAATTATCAAGAGTAAGATCTGTTCCATCAATAGCAGTAAAAACATCCCCCCTGACTACGCCTTGAGAGGCGGCACTTGTATTTGGTAAAACATACCTTACATAGCCAAAAATAGCGCTGCTACTACCAGGAATAAACCGTAAACCAAATTCCATCCCATTACTTTCACTCACACCACTAAAAAACTGTTCAAGCGCGATATAATCGTCAACAATCCAGCTAAATCGATCTACTGACTCTCTTTGATAAATTAAATCTTCAAATAAGTTTTCTGGTGTGCTATATGAATTCAAATAATCCGCATATTCTCCCGTGTTTGAAAACCGATCATTGGCAAGATCGGGTTTATTTTCTTTGTATAAGTAAACGGCATTCATCCCTTTCCATACAAAATCATTAATTTCATTGGCAGAAATGCTGTTATCATCTGCATCGTCAAAGCAACTAAAGGTAATCCCCATAATTGCAAATGCAATGAGTAGGTTTTTGTGAATTTTCATAGCGTGTATTAATTTTTCTTTTTAAACTATAAAGTTAATTACAATATTGTAAAATAAAAATATTAATTCCATGAAGGCTGGAATCTTTTAAAAGACAAGTTAGTAATGGTTAATTTTAAATGAGATAAAAAAAATGAAACTAAAATGTAACAAAACAGAAAGTGCATCGTCGTAATATCATAAAGCAACAATAAGCTTTTAAACTAACCACCAATAATAATGACACAGGCTGATTTTTTAAACATAGTGATGCCTTTTAAAGATAAGGTATTCCGTTTGGCAAAACGGTTACTAGTTTCTCAAGAAGAAGCTGAAGATGCGACGCAGGAAATTTTGTTGAAATTATGGAATAATAAAACAAAGATTCAAGAGTATAAAAATGTAGAAGCATTTTCAATGACCATGACAAAGAATTTTTGTCTTGATAAATTAAAATCGAAGCATGCACAAAATTTAAAAATCGTGCATAGTAATTATCAAGATAAAAGCGTTTCATTACAGAAACAATTGGAATTGAATGATAGTGTGAACTGGGTTTCAAAAATAATGGAAGATTTGCCAGAACAACAAAAAATAATATTACAGCTTAGAGATATAGAACAATACGACTTTAGTGAAATTTCGAAAATGCTTGACATGAACGAAACAGCCATTAGAGTAGCTTTATCAAGAGGCCGTAAAACATTAAGAGAAAAATTAACTAAAACACATAATTATGGTGTTAAATAGCATAGAAAAATTAATAGAGAAGTACGATAACGGAGAAACTACTTTAAAAGAAGAGCAGCAGTTAAAAAACTATTTTTCGAAAGAAACTGTAGAGCCACACTTGGAAGTATATAAAAATATGTTTCAGTATTTTTCGATAAGCCACGAAGAGCAGTTCACCAAAGAGGTTCCATTAACACCTAGAAATACAATTAACTTGTATAAATGGATTTCCGTCGCAGCTGTAGCAGTTCTAATGTTTGGTATTTATATTCAAACAAGTGGTCCAACTGAAGCTCAAAGAGAAGAAGCTCTTTTAGCCTATAATCAAACCATGGAAGTGTTTAATCTAGTGTCTTCTAATTTTAATAAAGGCAGCGAGAGCATGAATGCATTAAACATGGTATCAACGAACTTCACAAAAGGGGCTGATAATATCGCTTACCTTGGTGAATTTTCAAAAACAACAGATAAATTTTTAAAAACGAATTAATAATAGAATTAAAATAAGTAAACATGAGAAAGTTAGTATTAATAATAGCAATTGTAATGACGCCTTTAGTATCCTTTGGTCAAGGAATATTTGACAAGTACGAAGATATGGATGGCGTGACTTCTGGAGTAATAAACAGTAAAATGTTTTCAATGATTGCCAGTATCGATATCGATATGGATGACCCAGAGGCGGCAGCAATGTTTGACGCGATTAAGAAAATTAAAAGCATAAAATTGTTAACCACCGGAGATAAATCAATTGCTTCAAGTATGAATGCGGATGTAAAAAAATACATTGGTAGTTCAAGTTTAGAGGAACTAATGCGTTTTAAAGATGGAAATCAAACGGTTAAGTTTTATGTAAGAGAAGGGTCTAATGAAAACCTTGTAAAAGAATTATTAATGGTAGTTACTGGTTTGAAAGAGATGACTAAAGGGGAAAGCATTACTATTAATGGAGAAAAACGTGATGTTGAAACAGTAATCGTTTCCATATTGGGAGATATTGATCTTAGAGAGATCTCTAAAATCACTAGTAAAATGAACATTCCTGGAGGAGAACATTTGAAAAAAGCTGGCGATAAGAAGAATTAGTCACTTTTTTAATCGTTCTTAAAGCACACAATTAATAATATATCATCATCACAATGAACACATCAATCAAAAAAATAGTAATGTCATTCTTCATAGTAGCCGTTTTAATAAGCTGCAACTATGGAGAAACATTACAAAGCTACTTCGTTGCTAATCAGGAAACTCCAAATTTTATTTCTGTAGATATTCCTACTAGTTTTGTTAATATAGATAAAGTAACATTAACAGAAGTGCAAAAAGAAGCTTATGAATCTGTGAGTAAGCTTAATATGTTAGCCTATCGTTTAGCTGATGATAATATTGAAGATTACAAAGCTGAATTAGCCAAAGTGCAGCTCATTTTAAAAGATGAACGATATGAGGAGCTTTTTAGAGGTGGAAATTCTAGCGATGGTAAAATTATTGTAAAATATATTGGTACAGATACCACTATAGATGAGCTTATCATTTTTGGAAGCTCAAAGGATCAAGGCTTCGCAATTGTAAGAGTTTTAGGTAGTAATATGGAGCCTTCAAAAATAATGTCACTTGGAAGCGTCGTTAATCAAATGTCTTCTGAAGAAAATAGTGTAGAGGAATTCATGAATTTCTTTAAATAAATATTCAATACTTTAATTACTAATCACAATTAATTTTTAGAATGTTAATATCAAAAAAACCTGTCAATTTTGGCAGGTTTTTTTATGCTTATGCTTTAATTTTTATAAAAATTATATTAACAATAATTCCAAAGAAAACAACAAATAAAATTGTTTTGACAATGTAATTGTCTAACAATCCGAAGAGCCCTGAAATAACGAAAAAGAATACCAGAAGTGCGGTTAATAATAATGTTATTTTATTGTTCATTTATATCCCTGTATAATTACTTGGAGATATGGCTTTCAATTCTGTTTTAAGGGCAGAACTTACCTCTAGTGTATCAATAAATTCTGAAATAGAATCTTTTGTAATCGCAGTATTAGTTCTTGTTAATCCTTTTAGAGCTTCATAGGGATTTGGATAGGCTTCACGGCGTAGAATAGTCTGAATTGCTTCCGCAACCACAGCCCAATTTCGTTCTAAATCTTCAGCAAATTTAGGTTCATTTAGTAATAATTTATTTAATCCTTTTAAAGTAGATTTAAAGCCAATTAAAGTATGTCCAAAAGGGACACCTACATTGCGTAAAACCGTGCTGTCTGTTAAGTCACGTTGTAATCTTGATAATGGAAGTTTTGCAGCTAAGTGCTCAAAAAGGGCATTTGCTATACCTAAATTTCCTTCGCTGTTTTCAAAATCAATTGGATTAACTTTATGTGGCATTGCTGAACTTCCGACTTCACCTTTCTTAATTTTTTGTTTGAAATATTCCATAGATACATAGGTCCAAATATCTCGGTCTAAATCTATAATAATAGTGTTGATACGTTTTAAGCAATCAAATAGAGCGGCCATATGGTCATAATGCTCAATTTGAGTTGTTGGGAAGGAATGGTGTAATCCTAATTTTTCTTTTACAAAACTAGATCCAAAAGCTTTCCAATCAATAGTTGGATAAGCAACATGATGTGCATTGTAATTTCCAGTAGCACCACCAAATTTCGCGGCACTAGGAATGTCATTCAGTAAATTAAATTGCTCTTCAAGTCTCACAACAAAAACGTCTATCTCTTTACCTAAACGCGTTGGAGATGCGGGTTGACCATGAGTTCTAGCAAGCATTGGAATGTCTTTCCAGTCGGCAGCTAATTCTTTTAAACGCTCTAAAACACTATTGTATTCAGGAACATAACTATTATTCATGGCGTCCTTGATACTCAAGGGGACTGCAGTATTGTTTATATCCTGAGAGGTTAATCCAAAATGGATAAACTCTTTATATTCTGAGATATTCAAAGCATCAAATTGATCTTTAATAAAATATTCAACAGCCTTTACATCATGATTGGTAACAGATTCAATAGCTTTAATAGCTAAGGCATTTTCAGATGTAAAGTTTTTATAGATAGCTCGTAAGTCATCAAATAATTCAACATTAAAATCTTTTAATTGAGGTAAAGGAATTTCACATAACGCGATGAAATATTCAATTTCTACAAGTACACGATATTTAATTAAGGCTTCTTCAGAAAAATAAGGAGCTAAAGATTCTGTTTTACTTCTATAACGACCATCAATTGGTGAAATGGCATTAAGTGTTGATAAAGACATATGTTGCGTTGTTTTTTTTGAAGTTGCAAAGATAGGTGTTTGTATCTCGAATTGCGAATAACAGATTATGAATTTTATTTAAATATCAAAGAAGTTATTATCAATGTTTTATACACATAATGTTATAAAATACAATTAATAAAATTGTGCATTATGCTTTTTTCATCTTTTTCATTTTATGAAGCACATTTCGAGCTCTGGCTTTATACGCCGCACTTTCTGGATGATAGTCTCGCTCTAAAATTAATTTTAATTCATCATGAATCCAATCATATTCTTGCCCTAATAACAATAAATTACTCATTGAATATACTTTTGCCGCAACTTTTTGATCGGTAATCATCCAATCGAAACAGGTTTCAATTATTAGTTCTTTATGTGTTGGTTTCAATGCCAATTTTATACTGTTCTCATTTTTGGAATAGTAAGCATTTACCAAGAATTCACAAATTTTTGCTACCGGACGAACTGCAGAATCTAAATGAATTTTGTAAATATTGCTTATTAACTTATCTAAATACGGAATTATGATCTCTAAATTTTTAGCACAGGCGAACTCTAATATCCATGCAGCTTTACAGGATGTCTTATCATCAACCATTAATAAAACCTCTATAAGTTTTGGTAGCAGGCTGAGGTCATTTAATATAATGTTAGCGTATTTCAGTCTGTTTTCCCGCGCAGCGTTAACATAAGTTAATTCTTCGTGTAGTTGTTCTAAAGTCATTAATAAATTGCTACTTTTAAGATTCTAAATTTAATAATTATGCGAAGTATAAAAAAGATATTACTACTATTATTAGCAGTGTTTGTAATTGCACAGTTCTTTGGGCCAGAAAAGAATTCTGGAGAAATGGTATCCTTTGAATCATTTTTTGAAGATACAAGCCCTCCTGAGAATGTAAAACTTATTTTAAAGGAGACTTGTTTTGACTGTCACAGTGGTATAACACGCTACCCTTGGTATAGTTCAATTACTCCCGTTAATTATTGGATGGCTGGTCATATAAATCATGGAAAAGAAGAACTAGATTTATCAAAATGGTCTGCATATTCTTTAAAGAAAAAAGATCATAAGCTTGATGAATTGATAGAAATGATAGAAAAAAAAGAAATGCCATTACCATCATATACCTGGACACATAAAGAGGCCAAGCTAACTGAAACACAAATAGAAGATGTCATTACCTGGGCAAAAGGAGTCCGTACTAAATATAGTTTAGAGCCAAAACCGTAATAATTTTTGAAAACCAAAAAATAAAATACCGATTAGCAAATTTAAAATGGGAATAATTGGAAGTAATAGTAGATTGAAATTTGTTGTATATAATTTGAGATTTTAATTTTTTTATGGCTAATAATTTATTAATAATAGGCTTTGTATGGCCTGAACCAAAATCGTCAGCAGCTGGGACTAGAATATTACAACTCATTGAGGCTTTTCAATCAAAGGCATATCATATAACTTTTGCGAGTCCTTGTGCAAAAACCGACAATGCTTTTAATCTTGAAAGCATTCAAGTATCTGCTGTTGAAATTGAGTTGAATAATTCAAGTTTTGACGATTTTATAAAGGAGTTACAACCAGATATAGTGCTTTTTGATCGTTTTATGATGGAAGAACAATTTGCTTGGCGTGTAGCTGAGCAGTGTCCGAATGCACTTCGAATTTTGGATACAGAAGATTTGCATTGCCTACGAAAAGGAAGACAGCAAGCCTTTAAGGATGAAAAACCATTCGATACATCGTATTTGTTTAATACTATTGCCCAAAGAGAAATTGCGAGTATTTATAGAAGTGATATAAGTTTAATTATTTCGGAAGCTGAGATGGAGATTCTCGAAAATGAATTTAGAGTTGATACTGCATTGCTTCATTATTTGCCTTTTATGATGGATGAATTGTCTTCTGAAGCTATTAATAAGCTTCCAAAGTTTCAAGATCGAAAACATTTTATAAGCATAGGGAATTTTTTGCATGCGCCTAATTATAATGCGGTACTTTACCTGAAAGCGTCCATTTGGCCATTGATTAGACAGCAGATACCAGAAGCAGAATTGCATGTCTATGGGGCTTATGTTTCTCAAAAAGTGAATCAGTTACATAATGAAAATGATGGATTTTTGGTTAAGGGATTTGCTGAAGATGTGAATCAAGTCATGCAGTGTTCAAAAATATGTCTTGCACCAATTCAATTTGGAGCAGGGTTAAAAGGAAAGTTGATGGACGCCATGGTAAATGGGACGCCAGCTGTCACAACTTCAATAGGGGCAGAGGGGATGTATGGCGATTTGACTCCTAATGGTTTTGTAGCCGATGAACCGCTCCTCTTTGCAAAACAAGCGATTGCATTATATACGACTGAAGGAGATTATGATAGCCATCAGCAAAACGGTTATAAAGTAATTAATAAACGATTCAATAAACCTCAATTTCAAAATCAGTTTATTTGTAAGATTGAAGGAATTAAGGAAACCCTGGAAGTCCATCGGCGAAATAATTTTATTGGAACGATGTTACAACATCACATGATGCAGAGTACAAAGTTTATGTCCCGATGGATAGAAGAGAAAAACAAAAAGTAAATTCTTATTTTATAAAAATAGTGTATGTCAGTAGAAAAAGAAATTTTAATAAATGGTTACACCCATGTATTGTATAAGTCTGAAGCCTATACAGCAGCCGAATCCATAGCTAAAAGTGAGGCCTTTTACAATTGGATTGACACCAGGCGCTCGGTACGAGAATATTCTAGTCAGCCTATTGCCAAATCGGTTATTGAAAATATAATTAAATCGGCATCCACAGCACCATCAGGTGCTCACAAACAACCATGGACATTTTGTGCAATTTCGAATGAGGAACTGAAAACACAAATGCGTTTAGCAGCAGAAGTAGAAGAGCGTGAAACCTATGCTAAGCGTATGAGTGATCGTTGGCGAGCTGATTTAGCACCTTTAGGTACGGATACCAATAAACCATTTATTGAAGATGCACCTTGGGTAATTGTAGCCTTTAAGCGTGTATACGAACATGAAGACAATGTCAAACACAACAATTATTATGTTAATGAATCCATTGGAATTGCCTGTGGCATGTTAATCTCTGCAATTCATAATGCAGGATTGGTAACACTCACACATACCCCGAGCCCAATGAACTTTTTAGCGAAGCTATTGGAGCGTCCAAGTAATGAACGCGCCTTTTTATTATTGCCAATTGGCTATCCAAAGCACCCCGCCTATGTGCCAGACCTGAATAGAAAAGACTTAGATGAGGTGGCTGTGTTTTATGAGTAATGGTTTTGTAAAATTAGTAGCTTAATGCTTAACAGTAATATTTACTAAAGTTTCTAATCTTGCAAATGCTGAACCCCAACCGTTGTTGATACCCATAGCTTCCTGCTGTTTACAGTAGTCTACAGTAGGATGGATAACACTGAAAGTGAATTTTGTTTTATTCCCATCTGATTCAAAATGAACCTGTAATTCAACATTCTCTGTCATTGGCCTAAAGTCTGCAGAGGTGACTATCTTTTTATATTCAATAATTTCTTTATAAATCCCTTCTGAAATAAATGGACTACCATCGGGCATTGGCATTGTATATTTCCATTTTCCACCAACTTTAAAATCATGTTCAATAACCTCGAGTTCCATTCCAGGAGGTGCCCACCATTTTACGATGTGCTCCGATTGTGTCCAAGCTTCCCATACGGTTTTTAATGGGGCGTTAAATGATTTTTCAATCGTAATGGTTCTGTTTTTTAAATCACTCATTGCTATTTGTTTTTTTAGTTTGTATTTGATCTATATAATTTTCAAAAGCATCAATCCTGTCCTCCCATTGTTTGTGAAATTTCTCAATCCATAGAAAAGCTGGTATTAAGTTTTTTGGCTGAATTTGACAATAACGCGTTCTTCCTTTTTGGTTGATTGTTATTAATCCACACTCATCTAAAATCTTTAGGTGTTTTGATATTGCTGGACGACTGATATTAAATTTTTCGGCCACTTCATTAATGCTATGTGTTTCGGTAGACAACAAATCAATGATGTCTCTTCTTACGGGGTCTGCAATTGCTTGAAAAACATCTCGTCTCATATTAACGTGTAACTAATTGGTTACGAATATATGAGTAATCATTTGGTTACGCAAATAAATTTTGTAAAAGATATGATTCCATCCATGTTTAATACTGAAATACAGATGTTTATAATAGGTCTCATTCGCCATGTGACCTACAAAAGTTTAAATAGTTGGTGTTTTGGTAAGTGGGATTTATTTTTGGTCTAAACCTAATTGTTAACCTTTAAATCATTATTTATTGAAGAATCAGTTAAGCATTTTCTCCATGATCACATAATTTATCTCTCCTCGTTGAAATTGTATATCAGTAAATTTTAATCCAAATTTTAAGTAAAATTCAGATTTATCAACACGGGCATTGCACCATAATTTATCAATTTTATCACGTTCTACGATGTTTATAATTTCGTTTAATAAAACACTACCATAACCATTGCCTTGATAGTTCGTTAAGGTGGCAAACTTCCTAAATTGAGCACTATTGTCATTTATAAACAGGGAGATTACTGATATTAATTTATCATTTATAAATAAACCGAAGTGTCTGCCTTCGCTATCATTTGAAATACGAACATAATCTATTGACTTATTTGGCCACATAACTTTATTACGAATGTCTAAAGTTTCTTCGGAAGTAATTTCTTTAATTTCATTTTTCACAAGAGTCCTATTATCGTAGCTGTACTATTTTTTTGTAAATATAATGTCTTTTATAAATATAAGAAGAGGTAAATATCTGTTGGAGAATTATTTAAAGTTGATTTTTGGAACGCATATGGGATGTGATTTAAAAAATAGTTTAGAAATAATTTGGTAAATATTCAAATGTAAAGTATATTTGTCATATCGGAAAGATAGCTTTCCTTAATATAAAATATATTTGTCAAAAAAATAATATCATGAATACAAAAAAAATTATGGATTGTGAGCGGAATCGTTTTCAGAAAATTATTAACTTTAGATTGCCTCATAAATTTATGGCAATTGGAATCGTCATTGCGGCATTATCAATTATTTCAATGTTTGTAAGAGCATTTGTAATGGAAGGAGATACAGAATGGTTGAAAGAACTTTCGAAAAAAGGGCTGCTAGTAGGGATGTTGTTAATGTCAATTTCTAAAGACAAACAGGAAGACGAAATGACTGTTACTTTGCGATCTCAATCGTATGCCATTGCATTTGTTATTGGGGTTTTCTATGCTTTGGTTATGCCTTATGTGGAGCTTGGGGTTTCTAATGTTGTAAACTCGGGCAGTGAGGCCTATAAAGATTTGGGCGATTTTCAAGTGTTATTGTTTATGCTCATGATTCAACTCATGTTTTACCACAATTTAAAACGCTACAGATAATGCAGAATACCATAAAAGTAGAACGTGCCATTTTGAGTCTTACTCAAGATGATTTAGCAAAGAAAATTGGCGTATCCCGTCAAACAATAAATTCTATTGAAGCCAATAGATATGTGCCATCAACGGTTTTAGCACTTAAATTATCTGACTTATTTACTAAGCCAGTGAATGATTTTTTTAAGCTAGATGATAAGGACTAATTACCGTTCAATTAAACTATAATCTAACTATTTATCTATTAATTTTTAATCTGAAAACTTTTCGGACAGGATTTATAGGTTTAAATATCAACACATTTAAAAATTAATTATTATGAAAAAAATACATATTACTTTTCTTTTGCTATTATGCACAACGCTCGGTTTTTCCCAAGATATTACTGGGATTTGGAATGGTATCATAAGTTTAGAACAGGGCAAACAAATTGTTTTTGTTTTCAATATTGAAGCTCTAGAAAGTAAACTAATTACAACTATTGATATTCCTAGTAATAGAGTAACGGGTCTTAAACCAAAAGCAACGCATTTTGATAAGGATTCACTATACATTGATGGTTCAAACTTGGGTATTAAATTCCAAGGAAAATTGAATCGTACCACACATCAAATTGAAGGGACATTTACAGAAGGGGTTAATGCTTTACCATTACTATTAAAAAGAGAAAAAATCAATATTGATAAAAAAGTTACTAGACCTCAGGAACCTGTAAAACCTTACCCGTATTATGAAGAAGATGTTGTTTTTGAAAACAATGAAGCCAATATCACGCTATCGGGAACACTAACCCTGCCAAAGAAAGCAGGTAAATTTCCTGTTGTAGTATTAATAAGTGGAAGTGGCCCACAGGATAGAGATGAAACCTTTGCTGGTCATAAACCATTTTTAGTTCTTGCCGATTACCTTACACGAAAAGGAATTGCAGTACTGCGATATGATGATCGTGGTTTTGGAAAGTCTTCTGGAGATTTTAGTGCAGCGACCACCAAAGATTTTTCAACTGATGCGATTAGTGCAGTTAACTATTTAAAATCTCGAACTGACATCGATTCAGAACATATTGGTTTAATTGGTCATAGTGAAGGTGGAATTATTGCGCCTATGGTCGCAAATCAATCTCCCGATGTTTCGTTTATTGTATTAATGGCATCTACAGGAATTTTGGGTAGTGATATTTCACTAATGCAATCAAAAACCCTAAGACCGTTTCCTGTTCCAGATGAAGCAGTATATGAGCAAGCAATAAAAAAGGTATTGGAAATTGCGTCTTCAAATAAAGAGACAAAGATTGTTAAAAAAGAACTTCTTGATCATTACAATTTGACGATAGCTCCAATTTTAAAAACTGTTGTTGGTTCTGATGAAAAAGTAAATCAAATTATTACACAGTTTATAGAATTAAGAACAACACCATGGTCTCGATATTTTTATAATTATAATCCAGCAGATGAGTTTGAGCATGTGAAAATCCCGGTGCTCTCATTAAATGGAACTAAGGATACACAAGTTCTGGCAAAAGTGAATCAGGAAGGGATAAGAAATGCTTTAATTAAAGGAAATAATAAGGATTTTAAAATTTTGGAATTGGAAAATCTAAATCACTTTTTTCAAGAGTGTACTACTGGAGCAATGGATGAATATAATAACATAGAACAAACAATTGCCCCTATTGCTTTGACTGAAATATCAACATGGATATTAGAGCATACCAAAAACCATATGACAAATGATTAGGCTTTGTATTATAATCGTAAATATTTTAATATTTATAATCTCATTGATCTTTTAAATTTTAACAATTCATGAAATTATCAAATTCACTAAAATAGTTGTCAATGGCCAATGAATATCAATAAAAATTAAGATAATTCACATTTTAAATGAAGAATAACCAATAGTTTGGAAATTATTTTAGAGTCCATATCAAAAACTAATATTATTACTTATTTTTAGATTTTTAAAAGTTTAAATTTGAGTAAAAGTCGGACCAAATTACTAATGCTATTTGCATTCTTCTGTGTTAATTGGATATGGTCTCAAGTGAATGTTCCACCGAATATTGAAGCTGAGGGCGACCAACTATATTGTCCATTAAGTCAGATAAACATCGTAACAAGTTTTGATATTATCGATCCAGATGATACAGAAATTGATGCTGTTCATATACAAGTTTCAACGGGCTATATAAGTAGTCAAGACCAATTAACGTTAACTGGGGTTCATCCTAATATAGTTGCAACTTGGAATAATGTGCAAGGAAAACTAAGTTTGAGAGGGCTTGGAGGAGCGCCCATATCTTATACTGATATTATTGCAGCCGTAAACGATATCGTTTTTGAAAGTACATCTGTAAATATTTCTGGTGAAAAACAATTTTCATTTACTATTGGTGATGCCAATTATTTGCCATCTACGGGTCACTATTATGAATACGTACCAGATATTGGAGTTACTTGGACCCAAGCACGAACCAATGCCGCTGGGCGTAGCTATTTTGGTTTGGAAGGATATTTGGCAACAATAACTTCGGCTGATGAGGCTCAACTTTCAGGAGAACAAGCTGCTGGAGCGGGATGGATAGGAGGAAGTGATTCACAAACAGAAGGGACTTGGAAATGGATGACTGGACCTGAAGCCGGTGAAACTTTTTGGATTGGTGGTATCAATGGATCAACACCAACTGGGGCTTTTGAATTTTGGAACAATGGAGAACCTAATAATTCAGGTGATGAAGATTATGCACATATAACGGCAATAGGGATTGGAGTAAACGGCTCTTGGAATGATTTAAGCAATACAGGAGCCCTTAGTGGACCTTATCAGCCTAAAGGATATATCGTGGAGTATGGAGGCATGCCTAATGACCCTATTGTAGATATTTCGGCAAGTACTAAAATATCAATTGCGACTATAATTGGAACAACCCCAGCAGAAATTTGTGGCCCGGGATCCTTAACCTTAGAAGCAATACCATCAACAGGAACGGTTGTTTGGTTTGATACGCTTACTGGAGGAACACAACTTGGAACCGGATTAACTTTTACTACACCCGTTATTAATACGTCAACAACTTATTATGCATTGACTTCTGTTAATGGTTGCTTAGAAGGCCAAAGAGAAGCCGTTGTAGCTACAATAAAGATAATACCAACAATAATATCAATAGCAGGAGATTTGGTATGTGAAAATGGAAGTGGGACTTTAACAGCAGCAGCTTCCAATGGAGCAGTTTTCTGGTACGACCAGCCGACGGGAGGACTGGCTTTAAATACAGGAAATAATTTTATAACACCGGTATTAAATGCAACAACAACGTATTATGTGGAAGCTCAATTTAATGGATGTATTAGTATAACTAGAACTCCGGTGATTATAGAAGTCCAGCATACAACAAGCCCTACAGCAACTCCGCTTCAAACATTTTGTGATCTAGATAATGCAACTATAGCTAATTTAGTTATAACAGGATCTAACACCTTATGGTATGCAACAAATAATGGAGGCACAGCTTTAAACCCTTCAGAAGTATTAAATACAACAACCTATTATGCCTCTCAAACTATAAATGGATGTGAAAGCCCATTGAGAATTTCTGTTGATGTTATAATATATGAAACCGTTAATGTTCCTGCCCCTTCAAATATACCAGCATTACAAGAATGTGATACGGTAATTGGAGGTAGTGATACAGATGGGTTCACAGTATTTGATTTAAGCCTATATGATGATTTATTATTAAATGGCGCACTAGCATCAGACTATATAATTTCATATTATTTGGATGTGAATTATACGCTCGACATTGTTAATCCAGTTGCATTTCCAAATACTATCCAAAATGGGCAAACTATTTATATTCGAATTGCAAATAATCTCGATAATACTTGCTTTACAGAGACTTCGTTTAATGTACAGGTAGATCCTTTGCCTGTAATTCAATCTGATATAATATTTAAAAATTGTGATGAAGATGGTGTGCCAGATGGGTTTACCGATTATAATTTAAACGAGATAAATACGATAATTTCTAGCGAGGTAGGATTATCTTTTAGCTATTATTTATCCTTAGCAGACGCCAATACTGCAACAAACCCTGTGAACCCAGTACCATTTAATAATGCTACAGCAAACATAGTTTATGCACGTGCAGAAAATGTAAATGGTTGCTTTCGTGTCTCAACAATAAATTTACAAGTATCAACAACCGCATTTCCAGTAGGTTATTTACAAGAATTAGAGACTTGTGATGATGATGACATCATTGATGGTTTTCATGTGTTCAATCTTACAGCTGCGTCACCACTTTTTTTAGCTGAATTTCCTACAGGACAAAATTTAAGTGTATACTATTATAGAACACTCAATGATGCCCAATTGGAACAAAATGAAATTACTAATCCGTCAAATTATATTAATGAAACTGCATTCAACCAGTTGTTATATGTTCGGGTAGAAAGTGATGATAATGGGGCCTGTTTTGGAATTGGTCAGCATTTGAGTATAACCGTTCATCCACGCCCTGAATTTGAAGTGGATCAGTCTTCTATTTTTTGTTTAAATGGAGATCCCATAATTTTAGAAACTTATGCCCCACAGGGAAATTATACCTATCAATGGACAAACGAAAGTGGTCTTGTAATTAGTAACCTTTCCAATGCAACAATAACATCTGGAGGTGTTTATTCTGTGATAGCAATTTCTAATCAAGGCTGCGAGTCTTTCCCAGTGTCATTTAATGTGGTCGAGTCGTCTATTGCAGATATTAGTTTGGATGATATTACAGTTGTTGACTTTACTAACAATAATTCCATTAGTATTAATACCGATAATAATAACCTCGGGATAGGTGATTATGAGTTCGCTCTAGATGATGTTTTTGGGCCCTATCAAGACACGCCATTTTTTGATCAGGTTGGAGCAGGGGCACATCGCTTATATGTACGTGATAAAAAAGGCTGTGGTACTGCTCAAATTGAAGTGTTTGTACTGGGGTTTCCTAAATACTTTACACCAAATGATGATGGCTATCATGATACTTGGAATATAAAAGGATGGAGTAATGCGTTTGCGCAAAGTTCAACTTTATTTATTTACGATCGTTACGGCAAACTTATTAAACAATTATCGCCTTGGTCATCGGGATGGAATGGGACTTTTAATGGCTACAAATTAGCTGCAACCGACTATTGGTTTGTGGCCAACTTGGTAAGCCTGGATGGAATCTCGAGAGTCTTAAAAGGACATTTTAGTTTAGTGCGTTAATTAGTGTAATAACATCAGTTATGCCAATAGTGGCATTTTTTGCAATCACCCTAACTTGAGCATTGCTCTCCATCGCAGGATTAGGGTCGATATAATAAATTGATGTATTTGGTTTTACATAATGCATTAAACTTGCAGCAGGATAAACTTGCATTGACGTCCCAATAATAATCAAAATATCGGCAGTTTTGCAAATATCAATAGCGGTCTCTATCATAGGTACCGACTCTCCAAACCATACAATATGTGGCCGTAACTGAAACCCTTTTGTACAGGTATCTCCAAGTATCAAATCTGTTTTCCATTCTTGAATATCGCTGTCATCTTTGGTGCTACGTATTTTAAATAACTCACCATGTAAGTGAATAACATTTCAGCTTCACTTGAATGTGGGGGTAAAGGTAACCCCAGATAATACTGGGGTTTCAATGATATAATTTAAGTGGTTTAAGTTCATAGTGTTTTTACTAAATTTATAACATGATATACTTTATAGACGAGTAAGTAGATATTTATAAAATGACCCACACATTGTATACTATCACTGATGTATAGGACTTACTAAAAGTGGTGGTGTAATATTTATCTAATTCTCATCTAAATATCGAACCCGAACGAGTTTGTTAGTGACTTTTTGAAGGTTGCTGAATTTTCAACCTAATCGCATAAAATCATCTAATTTTTACTTACAACCTATTTTATATAGAAGAATATTTTCTATATGATTAAATTCACTTAACTTATAAACTTTTATGCACTTGATTCGTAGGCGTCTTACACTAAAAACAAACATTTATGAAATCAAATTACTTTATTACTTTAACGATTCTAGTATTCTTAACTGGGTTTTCTGACCTTTCTGCTCAAGATTTTTACTTAGCTCCTAATGGGGTTACTTGTATGTGCCCTAGTGCAGCTGTTGGTGATACTGGCGTAGTTAATGGAATAACTTATACCAAAAGAACAAGAGGGCAAATAAGTGATGAGAATGCCGCTACAACTTGCACGAGTGGTATTACAGATATGAGTAGTTTATTTAGGAATCATCAAAATTTTAATGGTGATATTAGTTCTTGGGATGTAAGTAATGTTACGAACATGGAGTGGATGTTTAGGGGAACATTATTTTTTAATAGTGACATAGGATATTGGGATGTGAGTAATGTTACTAATATGGAATATATGTTAAGCGCACATGCATTTAATCAAGATATTGGGAGTTGGGATGTGAGTAGTGTTGCAAGTATGCGGGAATTATTTGGTGATGCTTATGTATTTAATCAAGATATTAGAAATTGGGATGTAAGCAGTGTTACGAATATGGGGTGGATGTTTTATAATGCTCCCTTATTTAATCAAGATATAGGGGGTTGGGATGTTAGTAGTGTTACGAATATGCATCTAATGTTCGGGGAAGCAGAGTTCTTTAATCAAGATATTGGGAGTTGGGATGTTAGCAATGTTACGAATATGGAAGCTATGTTTAGATATGCATTTTCTTTTAATAAAA
>CAJXVU010000006.1 GCA_913062555.1 uncultured Bacteroidota bacterium | reverse complement strand
ATCTGCATTCATAATCCAAATTTCTGGATGCCAATTTTTTTCCGAATCCCAATATTCTCTTGCAAAAACAATTTTTGAGCCATCAGGCGACCATGCTGGTGAATTATCCCATTTGTTTTTTTCATGAGTTAAACGCTGCCTATTCGTACCATCAATATTCATGGTATGAATGGACCATGTTTTTCTGTCATCATATTTGTGATAAAAAGCAAATTGTTTTCCGTCAGGAGACCAAGCCAAGTAGCCACCTTTCGCATTTGTACTTTTAATAGTTGATGTACCTTCTGCATCACCTAAATAAATTTCTACATAACCGGTTACTATTGAATTATAAGCAATTGTATAGGGCGATGATTTAGCCCTAAGGGTCTCAATAATCTGAGCATCTACCCAATAACTTTTTCCTACCCAATTGGTACTTCCATCTTTTTTAACCACCCAATCACCCCTCGAAAAGCCTAAATATTTTCCATCGGGTGTTACACTTGGGCTACTTTCATCTGATGCTGTATTTATTTGTTCACCCAAGTTAATAGCTGCTCCCCATGAACCATCTTTCTGCCTGAAACTAATATAACAGTCGCTACCACCATTTCCGCCATCTTTCTCAGAATCCCACATTAAATAGGATTCATCTGGAGCAATGAAGGGATGGGCAATAAATCTTCCTGTGTTAATCGCCTTGCTCATTTTTACTGGGTTTTCACGTTTGCCGTTTATCAAGCGTGAATAGCGGATAGAACCATATCCCCTGCCTTCCTTTTCTCGAAAACCAAAATAATAGGTACCATTTGCTGAAAGCGAGATACCATGTGCCTGGTCTTTCAAGAATGTTCCTTGACTTTTGGGTTCCGACCAACCATTGGTAGTTCGTTCCCTATATTCCTTTCCACCGTATATCATAGTACCATCCTCAGAGAATTGTGGCCATTTTATATCGGTCTCAGATTCGTGTCCCCAACGATTATTTTCATATCGAATAACAAAAAATGTGCGTTTTTCGTATTTCCCATTTTTCCTAGAGAAATAGAACTCCTTCATATCTGGTGAAAAATTGCCACCTTCAAAAAACCCTTCTGGAGAGACAATGTTAGGAGCAAAAAGTTTAGGAATTAAGCCCGGTGGCTTTTCTCCAAAATAGCGATCTTCTAAAGTTGGATGGCCAGCATCGTTTGCACTATTTTCTTGAGCATAGCCTGTGTTTAGCGATATAGCAATTGTTAGTACTACAAGTTTAATGGTTTTCATTAGTTATACTTTTTTAATTGAATTCTTTTTTTGACATGTTTTTATTCAGCTTTTTGCAATTCTACAAGCTTACTCCTTGCAAGGTTATTTTGAGGGTTTAATTCAAGTGATTTCGAATAATTTAAAATTGCCAAATCATTGTCGCCTGCTTTCATACAGGCTTCTGCATAACTATCATATACTTTATAGCTATCAGGATAGAGCATCATATTAACTTTGAAAGTGTTTAGTGATAATGTCATTCTATCCCCGTGGAAAAAATCGTAACCAATATCATTTATGTAGTCTTCGGTAACAGTTGGATGGTTGGGGTCGAGCTCCTTTAATTTTTTATAGGCAATAAGTGCGTTTTCAAAGTCGTCTTCAAGAAGGAATTCTACTGGACTTTTTTTATTATTAGCGACCTTAACTAAGGTTGAAATTATTGCTCCATCGTTTCGATTCAGATACTGTAAATTGACTGCTCCCTGTTTAGAATCTGGTTTAAACTGAATAAATCGACTGGAATTTCTTCGAACGAAAAGGCTATCCGAGACTTTAATGAGTTCTACTCCCTGTTCATCAAGTATGTTTTTGTAAAACAATTGATTGTCCTTTTGAAAGATTTTTACAATTACATCGTCGGATTGGTATCTACCGGTAATTTCATCCGCATATGATGGTTCAATTTCTATCTTTTGATGTACCGGAACAAAATTAGCCCAATCATAGACCTGGGCCACAGCACGAATCACTTCAGCATTAAAATCCGGAAACGTAGAATTGGTCATTACTACCACACCATAACCTTTGTCTCTATGAGCCATTATCTCAGCATAAAAACCTGTATTCCATCCGTGATGCCTTAAGTAGATGTCATCGTTTCTATTAAAAAGCTGAAACCCTAACCCGAGTGTGAATGACCAACCAGAATTACTCACTCCATATGGTGTACCCATTAATTCTGTTAGCTCTTTCGATAATCCTTTAGTGCTCTTACCTTTCAGTGTTTGCTGTACATTGCTTAAAAATTTTGCATAGTCCTCGGCAGTTGTCCATAACCCATTTGAAGCCAATGCAGGATAGATCTTTCTTCTGCCCTCTACCATGGTGCCATCTTGTAAATAACCTGTTGCTACCTTCTTTAATTGGGCTGCTGTGAGCGATTGATTAAACGTACTGTTGTTCATTTCTAAGGGTTGTAACACGAGTTCATGCATGATTTCTGGGAAGGTTTTCCCGTCAACATCCAGCATCATTTGTTGAATAGGCACATAGCTAGCATATGCAAAACGAACACTTTCACCAGGCTCTTTATTTACAGTAATCGGGTCATTTATAGCTGGAGGAGTTCCGTTTAGTATCTCTACAAGAGTTGGAATTGTTTCATTTATACTATATCGTCCCGTTCCACGAGGATGTATTCCGGCAGAATGATTTAAAATATTTTTTATGGTGACTTTCTTTTCTTTGGTAAAATCATTTTCTGGTACTTTCCAGGATTTTAAATAGCTGTTAATATTTTCATCTAAGCTGAGTTTCTTTTCTTCTACAAGACGTAATGCACCATAGGCCGTTACCGGCATACTAGTAGCCGCTGCCTGGAAGAGGGTTTGTGTTGTTACTGGAGTTTGACTTTCCTTATCCATCACACCGTAAGCTTTTGTCCATGCAATTTCACCATTATGGATTACTGCAATACTGGCTCCCGGAATTCCGTAGTGTTTCATACGTTCTTCTATGGACCATGTCGAATCGCCCTTTATGTATACCCGAGTTGTGAGACCAGTTTCTACCTTTTTTATTAAACCAGTTGTAGTATCAGTATTTGATACTTCTGAACATGATTGAAAAAGAATTATGATGAAGAGGACTGAGATAATATTTTTCATTAATTATAAAATTTTTAATTGAACGATTGATTATTAATAGGTTTTATGGCTTTGCTTAAATTAAATATTGGATAAAAGTAAATTATAATCCATCTTTAAGATTTTAAACTTGATAAACACAAACATTAAATGATGAAACCATTTGGTCATTGATATACCGCTTTTGTAAATAAATTATGGAAGTTTGTATGTATTGATAGTATCTTTGTTAAATCTTTACTAAAAGGGGTTATGATTAAAAAATCTTTAAAGCTTACACTACTCATTAACATAGGAGCCTTTTTATTGGTACTCATACTTGAACTATTAAGTGGATTGATAAATATGGATCAATTTGATAGTTCGTATATCTATTTTGATTGGGCCCTTAGTTATGCTGTTCATATTATGGTCCTCATTTGGATAAATCATTTTGTTTTCATTCCTTTTGTCTTTGATAAGAGACGTTATTTTTTATATGGAGTATTACTTGTTGGGAGCATAATTATTGGTGCTTGTTTCAAAGGAAATTCGATACATTGGTCAGGTATTTCTAAATTCTTTTTCTTTTTTATGTATACGACTGGAACTGGTATGGCTGCTTTTTTTTTAAGAAGAAATATGATCATCCAAAGAAAAAATATTGAGAAAGATAAATTACAAAAAGAGCAAGAGCTTACCTATTTAAAAGAGCAGGTGAATCCTCATTTTTTATTCAACTCCTTAAATAGTATTTATTCACTAGCCAGACAGCAATCTCCAGAAACGCCCGATCTTGTTATGCAACTCTCAGAATTAATGAGGTATCAATTAGAGAGTTCTAAAAAAGACAGCGTTTTATTAAAAGAAGAGTTAGAATTTATAGAAAACTATTTGTTATTGGAAGAAAAGAGATTGAGTAAACGATGTACGGTAGAATTTTTAATTGATGGAAACTTGTTGGACTTAAAGATTGCTCCTATGTTGCTAATTCCATTTGTTGAAAATGCGATTAAACATGGTGCTCAAAGTACCAATGAGCAGAGTACAATTGATATTTCTGTTGCGATAAAAAACAACACCCTTCATTTTTGTGTGGTGAATTCAAAGCCACCCATGGTTGCTGCATCTAAAAGAAAAGGAATGGGACTTGAAAATGTAAAAAGACGTTTAAAGCTATTATATCCCAATTCTCACCTCTTAAAAATTGATGATAGAGAAACAATATATCAGTTAGATTTATCTATTGATGTATCAGTTTCAACACTAAAAAAAACTGGAAATGATTAAAGTTGGAATCGTAGATGATGAAATACTAGCACGTAAAGTGATCGAAGAGTATTGTTCTAAAATTGACAATTTAGAATTGGTATTAAGTACAGGGAATCCAATTGAGTTTATCAATTTTACGCAGAAAAACACCCTTGATCTCATCTTTCTAGATATTGAAATGCCAGAACTTTCTGGGATGGAAATTTTGCGTTCTATGCTCAATCCACCGAAAGTTATTTTGACTACAGCCTATTCTGACTATGCCTTAGAAAGTTATAACTATGGCGTGGTAGATTATTTATTGAAACCTATAAAGTTTGAGCGCTTTTTAAAGGCAATAAACAAAGTTTCAGAATCCACAATAACACAACCTGAAAAAAATAGTGAAGCAGAAGAATTACAGATAAAACATGATGGAATGCCTGTTAATATTGCATTTGCATCCATTCTGTATATTCAGAGTTTTGGAAATTATTTGAAAATTTTTACAGATGCAAGAATGTACCTGATCTCTGAAACATTGATTAATATTACGAGCTTATTACCTGAGAATTTTCAACGGACACATAAATCATATATTGCCAATTTAACCAGCGTTACAAAAGCAACTAAAACTCATTTGTTAATTGAAAATAATAAAGTCCCAGTCAGTACTATGTATAAGGTTGTTGTTTTTAAAAAATTGGAGGTTTTAGCAAAATCATAAAATAGTAATTCCAATTCCACAAATAACCACTTCACTCCTATCCTCCTAGGCTAAAAGACTTTGACGGACGTGCGTCGTCGTGTAAAAAGTGTTTATTCGCTCTATCTATTTGATTTTTATGCGGTCGAGTTTTTGAATTTTACTTGGTATAATAAGTCCCCATTATTTTATCCCAGAATGTAAAATATAATCCGTAATTGCTTTTAGAATTAAGATGATGATAATCATGAGCCTCTGGGGTATTTGAATATTTGAATTGACTTAATCTTGGAATAGCATAACCTAAATGAATAATAATATTGTAAACCGTTAAAAAAGTTATGAATACTATTAATGCCATATGGTGAAATGGTATTGTAAATAATATTATGGGTATAAATCCTAGCGAAATAATTGCTTCAAAAGGATGAAATGCAAATGAAGCCCAAGGCGTGGGACTTTTAAAACTATGATGTATGTTGTGTATATATTTATATAATTTTGAGTGATGTATTAATCGATGTGTCCAGTAAAAATAAGTATCATGAATAATGACCATTAAAAAAATACTAGTTATAAAATAGAGCATACCATGGTCACTAACAGCTGTATATAATTTGGTTTCTTCATTGTCAATCCATAATAAAAATAACCAAATGCTACTACCATATATAATGAATGTCAACAAGGAATAAATGACTTCTCTTCTAATTTGAGAAGGTATTGGGGATTTCTTTTGAATTTTTAAACTTGAATATCTATTCTTTTTCCATACATATAAGATATAAAAAAATAACCCAGCTATGAATACATAGCGAAGTATAAATAGGATAGTTCCTATAATCCAAATTTCAGTATGCGATAAATCATTGATAGGCATTCTTGTATTTAATTGAGATTATAACTGTGACAGCCTTCAGATTTCAATATTTCTAGGTTTTTATCAAAGGCATCGTCTAATACATTTCCTGTTTTCTTGTGACAAAATGGACAAGCGTTCATATCGCCATCTGTATCGATATACATGCCTTTTATTCCAGCACTAAAACAACCTTGCCTACGCTGATAATAACCGTGATATGTTATTATTGGATAAGTGTTATACTCTGTACTGAAATTCATTTTTAAGAATAAATCTTCCAATAATTTAATTTGGTCTGTTGGCAACGAAACATCTTTATTGGCATAATGTCCCACTGCTTTCGGCTCCAAAATTTGAACGAAAGACACCTTAAGTCTTTTTGCTAATTCCATATAAGACATTAAGTTCTCTTCAGAAATAAAATCTCGAGTAGCACAGAGTGATAAAACCGTTACCAACTCATTATTATTTCCATTTTTCACGGCCTCTTCCACCCAATAATAAGCGTCTTTAAAATGCCTGAAGTCATTATGAACTTCAGGAATAAAGTGATCTAAACTAATCATTACCCCGGTTAATCCAGCCTTTTTTAAACGTTTTGCATTATTATCAGTTAGTTTAAATCCTGATGTTGCTACCCAAAAATCGGTTGATTTCTTGGCTTGATTTAAAACATTGATTAGAGTTTCCATTTTTAGTAATGGTTCGCCACCTGATAAATGAATTTGACTCACTCCTTTATCTTGAATTTTTTCAACAATTTTATGAAGTTCTGGTTCTGATAGAACCTCTTTCTTATTTAAGTTATCCCATTCATAACAATGTTCGCATTGCAAAGCACATTTCTTTGTAATGGCTAAAAATATTGTATTAAATCTATTTACAACGCCACTATCTAAAGGTTTGAAATCGTTAAGCTGAGAAGTCATAAACTGCTCGTAAATAGCGCTATTCCAACCGGGGGTATATAGTCCCATATAATATTTGCCGCCAGAATAGACTAATTTTTGAAGTTTATTATCTCCTAGAAACCGTCGTCTTAATTTAACTAAATAATGAAGTGATTTAATCCAATCTAGAGGATTATTATAACATCGTATTGCTATTTTTATTAAACTTATTTTTAGCTTAATATGAATTAATTTCATTCTGAAGCCCGCGATATTTTGACGATTATCCGTAGCGTCAAATGGTACTGACATCAATGCTTCTTGTGGTATTCTTTTTTCTTGAATTTCGGCTATCATGGCTTATTTTATTTACTGCTTGATGCTACATAAAATTGACTTTCATAATCCATTAATGCTTCATATTCATATTTTGAAAAATCGGTAAAGGCATCAGCTTCTCTAAATAATTTGAGCTTTTGGAAATCCGGCTTTCCTTCATAATTTCTTAAATAATTATAATACCCTCTATTTTTTAAAAAGAACGTACTTTTTAATCCTGGATTCGTTTCATTCATTTTAAAAGTAACCACAACTTCATCACCTACATTTGGCTGAACAAAGTATTTTTGATCTATCGCTGATAGTAATTCAGTAACATTTTCATTTTGCCCATCCAAAGCCTCATACGGGCTAATATATTTAATGTCTAGTGAAACATTTTCAGTAAAATCAATACCTGCATAATCGACTTCCCAAAACATGAACCCCGTTTCAAGTTTAATGACCACTTCTTCCCCAATGACGCTACTTAAATCTATTGGGATTGCAATATCTCTTGAAGCCATTGGACCAACGGTATTAATTCTATCTATTAAATTCCAACCATTAGAGGTTTTTAAGTACACAGACAATGGAATATTTTGTTCGTTAATCCATTTCGTGCTTTTTTCGTTTGAAGTTTTTTGTTGATCTTTTTGAAATTGCGGATAATAATCACCAAATTTTTCATTAAACTTTCCAAACGCATAATCGAGCCACATTGAGTTTTTAACTGTTAACATGAGCTTTCCATTTTCAACATTCTTAGGCTTATTAAATTCGAGTTCAATATTTCTTTTACTACTAGAACTGTTAATTTCTGAATTAAACAAATAAGAATTGCTGTCTTTAGTTAATGCAGGACTCTTATCTTTATTTAAGCCATCTATCAAGACATTATTTGGAGCAATAATATTTGAAAACGTATGTGGTTTTCCATATTTATCTAGCAAAACGATTGTATTATCGGGATGATTTATCTTCATTAATTGAACGAAATCAGTATGCTGAACTTCTTTTAATTCATTAGTAATCTTAATTATATATTCATTATTGACTTCATTTATATTGGGGAGTAATAAATAATCATCCCGCTGTTGATTGGCTGTTAAAATTCCCGGATAGAGTTCACCAGTAAAAACAAATTCTTCTCCATTATTGACATATATAAACGGACAGGAACTCTTAAGTAACAAAGCAATTATGGAAATTAAAGCTATTGTTCCAACAACACCTCCAACAACATTTAAGACTGTTCGTCCAGTATTTTTATCGTTTACAGAAATTGAATTAATTTCTGAAAAAGGAATAGTTGTATGATCACCAATACTACGTGTGGTATTTGTGGTAATATAGAAATGCACCTCATTTAAAACGTCTTTACCACCTTTGTAAATATGCGTTGTTTTACTTTCTCTTGGCTTTTTGGATATGTGTTTAGAAGCCAGTTCTTGAACAACACCTGCTATAGATTTATCACTTTCATTAACTTCTAGGTTACTTAAATGCCAAATATCTGACCCAACATGAACAATAACATATTGTTGATTTTTAGAGAATTCATCTATTTGAGCTGCTATGGTTTCAGAACTAGTTGTTAAACTTCTGACGTTATAATATGAGCAACCTATAACCAGGTTTAAAAATAGTAGTGTTAAAAAAACAGATAGAAAAGAGGCTGTTTTTTTGTTTTTAATAAAAAAATTAAGCGGACGAAATTTAGACCTTTTTAAAGACTTCATTATAAATAAGATTTTTTGAAGAAAGTCTTATTCAATACTAGATTTGAGTAGTGGGAATTTAATTATCAACGAATAGTTGTTATGACATAAATTTATACTAATAATAAATATTAAGCAAATTTTTTTTATTCCACATACATTTACTCATGGATATCTATTGCTTAAGAAAGCGTGAAGCTTTGCTTTGGCTTCCCTCCTATAGTAGTAATATGTAAATTAAACATGATTATTTTCTTTGTATATAGATATTTGAATATATTTAAAGTCAAAAGAAACAATTCAACTATAAGAACTATAACAAAGTTGTTATTGGTTAGCTAATTACCTGAACGAGATATTGGTACAATTAATTTTAGAAATGTTATGAAAAAAATAGTTTTTTTATTAATACAAATTATGTTCATTTCGCCTTCATTTGCTCAAGAGAAAGCCAAAGAGTCAAATAAAAGTAATGTGACAAGACAAGGGTTTGGAGTCCATGCCTTTGTTAATATGGGCGTTGGTTTTGTTAATGCAAGAACTAAGACTGAGGGCTCTGCTTATTATTTTGAAAATTGGAATACTGAAGGTGTTATTTATATAAAAGATAAAGGAAGGGTTAAAATAAAAAGAGCAAACATCAACTTGTATGATGGTAAACTTGAAGCTCTTTATGATGAAAATTCTGTTTTTACATTCGATAACGAAAACTTAATCAAAATAGTAATTAACGATAAAGTTTTTCGAATATTTAAAATCAATAAAGAGGAGCAAATTTTCGAATTACTTTTTAACGATAAATTTTCAATTTATAGATATTATAGTGTAATCTATTCAGAAGGATCAAAAAACCCAATGGTTAATAGAAAAACTAATAAATATATTAAGAAGGCAAAATATTATCTATATCGTGATAGTAATTTAATCAAGATGAAATTGTCAAAAAAGTCTTTTTCTAAGCTCTTTCAATCAGATAAAGTTAGTCAAGAATCTATTGTTAAGTATATTAGTAACAACAAATTATCTTTAAATAAAGAAGACGATTTAATTAAAGTGGTGAAATTTGTAAATAAATAATTTATTTAATGTATTCTACATTCATTTACTCATAAAGATCTATTGCATAAGAAATCGTGAAGCTTCACTTTCGCTTCTTTTTTTGGATTCCATGAAAAATATTTATTCTCAATGTTTTAGAAGCATTTCATTTTTAGGAAAATCTTCTACTGCTGTAATGTATACATCAGTTTAACATGTCTCTCAATTTCGGTGACGAAATCATTATATAAGAGTCTATATTTTGGCCCCAGTTTTGCTTTGATATCTAACAGGGTTGCATTGGGATTTTTACCATTTCCAAAATCCGCTTTGACTTGTGTCCAAACGCTTGATAATAAATCGGCATCTCGTATTACCGACTTTACCGTGGTGGCTTTACCGTGTCCTGTTAAAACGATTGTGGGGTTTAACTTTGCAATAGTGTATAGGGTGTTAATAAAATTCGGAACATTACCATGGCCTGTAATAATCGGCATCCAATCCGAACTTAATACATCTCCGCCAAATATGATTTTCTGTTTTGGTAACCACATCAAAATATCTCCTGGAGAATGTCCATCATTAGAGAAAATGAATTCAACAGCTACTCCCCCAAAATTACGCGTTTGTCCTTTACCCAATAACAAAGTCGGATATACAAGTTGTGTAGCTCCGATTGTCCCTTTAGTCACGCGGGAATAAAATGCCACAGCGCCCTGTCCATCCTCTTTCATGGCTGTCAGCGCTGCATTACTTGAAATAATTTCAGCACCAGTATCTGTAAACGCCGCATTACCTAGCCAATGATCGGCATGACTGTGGGAATTAATCACCCAACGCACCGGTTGATCAGTGACTGATTTAATGGCGCTTTTAATTTTGTTCCCTATTAATTCAGAGGATCCAGTATCAAAAAGCAATACTCCTTTTTTAGTAACAACAAAGTGACTATTGGAATTCCAGCCTTTGTTTTCAGGGGTAGGCAAACCAAATGATGGTGAAACGATGCTATAAACATTTTCAGCAATAGGAGTTACCACAAAATCAAAATTAGTATTCGCTGCAAACTCGATGTCCTTTTTAAAACTTGTTTCTTGATTAGAAAGATGGTCGTAGCCAAAGTATCCTGCAAAGATTAATAGAATTACAATAAGAATGTTTTTTTTCATTTTAAGGATTCATTAGATTAGAATGAAGCTATAAATATAAAAAAACATACGAGGTCTTCTTAAAAAATTGTAGGTCTTAGGGAGAAGTATAACTTTTAATGGCCACGAAGCTCAATTTGTTTTATGGATTATTCTTTAGGCCTGAGTGTTTCAATAATCTGAGCATCCACCCAAAAAATATCGACATTCTCATAATCTTCAGAGCCTACATTTCTACTAAAGAAAAGGTATTTGCCATCGGGTGTTATACTTGCAGAAGCTTCCCAAGCATCTGTATTTATTTTATCACCTAAATTAATTCCATTACCCCAAGTACCATCTTTCTGTTTAAAACTGATATAAATATCTGCATCTCCATAACCATTTTCCCTTTGAGCATCATATAATATATAGGATTCATCAGGAGCAATAAAAGGGTGACTTAAAAAAGCACCAGTGTTTATAGCTTTGGGTAACGCTTTGGGCTCTTCATATTTTCCATTTAATAATCGTGAATACCTTATTGGGAATGTTGAATCTCCCTCTTTATAAGTATCAAAATAATAAGTTCCGTTAGCAGCCTCAGATAGCCTCATAATATACATAGAATCATTACTTACAATAGGAGGCTCAAGATTTTGTATTTTAGACCATCCAGAGTTAGTTCTTTTTAGATAACGATCACCTAAATGCATGGTGTTACCGTCTGGAGAAATTACTGGTCGTCCAATCCAAGGAGAAGCCACTACTGATTTTCCCCAAACCTCTGTGGTATCATTGTACTTGTATTCGTAAAAAGTTGATTTTATATTTTTTTCCCCTCTTCTGATAAAATAAAATGATTTCATATCAGGTGTAAATGCACCATCATATTCATAAATTTCAGTAGAAACAAGTCCAGGTGCAAATGGAATAGGCGTCATTCTTGGTGGCTTCTGCCCTAGATATGGATTTTCTATAGTTGAGACAACATTCCCTTTTGTCTGTTCTTTTTTAGTATTACAGGCATTTAAAAATAGTACCGATACAAGTATTAAAATAAAATGTGCTTTTTTCATTGTTTTGCTTTATGAATTAGTCCTTTGGCCTGAGTGTTTCAATAACTTTTGCATCCACCCAGAAGATATCTGTATTTTCGTATTTGTCTGTTGGCTTTACTTTGCCCGTATTCCTATTGAAAAATAAATATTTTCCATCGGGGGTCACACGTGCACCAAATTCTGAAGCTTTAGTGTTGATCTCTTTACCCAGTTTGATGGCTTGACCCCATGTACCATTGGGTTGTTTAAAACTCACATAGATTTCGGCATTCCTGGGACCATTGTCTCGTTGACCGTCCCACAGAACATAGGATTCATCAGGAGCTATAAAAGGATGTGCATTGTGCTTTCCGGTGTTAATCTCTTTGGGAAAAGGTTTGGGTTCTTCACGTTTGCCATTAATCAATCGTGAATAACGAAGAATACTCCTACCTTCCACAGCTTCATCAAAAGCATAGGTTCCTTTTGCCGAAGACGTCATTCGCATGATGGGAATGGTATCATAAGGAGCCCCTAACCTTTTAATCTCTGACCAACCGGAATCGGTACGCACTTTATACCTTCTTCCTAAATGCATGATTTTACCATCTGGTGAAATAAAAGCCTGACCTACCCGACCTGAAATCTGAGACTCTTCCCAATTTCCATTGTCTTTCTGTTCAATCATCATGAATACTTGCTTTAAATCTTCCTCCTTTTCTCCAATTTCTCTGAGGAAATAAAATTCTTTTAAATCTGGTGTAAAGACACCACCTACTTCCCAATTATCGGTTGAAACTAAGCCAGGAGCAAACATTTCTGGAATTAGACCTGGTAGAGTTTGATTAAGATATGAATTTTCAATAGTTGCAGCATTACTGGTTGTTTGCTGTTGCTTGTTCGCTTTGCAGGCATTTAAAAGTAACACTAAAAAAAGTATTAAAATAATATTCGCTTTATGCATTGTTTTTAGATGTATTAATTAGAGGTTGGCAGACCACTGATTCCTCAATTTATAAATTAGTTAAATTTGATTATTGCCTTTTTGGGCTTTTGCTAGCCTTTCTTTGTTATTTTTTTTTATTCGATGCCACCCGAAACCCAAAATACTCATATAACTCACCAGTAAAGGAACTTGCGTAACGAAAAGCAACACTGCTAAAAGTGGGATCAAGTTGCCATCCACCACCACGTATGATCCTTCTATCCCCTTTAGTAGCACCTTTAGGGTTATCTTTAGGGCTGTTGGTATAGCCTCCATATTTATCCATGCACCATTCTAAAGTATTACCGCTCATATCGTAAAGGCCTAATTCGTTGGCTTTTTTGCCAGCTACAGCATTTGTTGTATTGTCAGAATTAACATCATACCAACTCACATCGGCTATGTTATTCGCGCCACTGTACTTGTAACCTTTAGATTTATTACCACCACGTGCTGCATATTCCCATTCTGCCTCATAAGGGAGACGTACTTCTTGGTCTAGCTCATTAGAAAGCCAATCTGCATAATCCATAGCATCACGCCAGCTTACATTTACCATAGGGTGGTTGTCTTGCCAACCCCAACTAGGTTCTTTGGGCATAGCTACTCCTGTGGTATCACAATAATAGCGATATTGGGCTACGGTAACCTCGGTTTGGCTTATATTAAAACTCTCTAGGGTAACCTCATGGGTAGGTCGTTGATCTTCATTGCCCAAGCCTCTTTCGTCTCCCATAGTAAAAGTACCGCCTTCTACATGCACAAATTTTGGTAGGTTCTGTCCAAAGCTAATGCTTGTTATTAATAGAAGGGCTACATAAATTAATCGTGTTATGTTTTTCATAGTTTTTAGTTTCTATTATTTTCGGTTCATTAGAAGCAACTATACCTCTAACTCCTCAATTTAATATTAGTTTTAGACAAACGTATCGAAAGTGATAATGGAAATATTGTAAAATAGATGAACGAAAGCTACTAGCGGAAATAAACCTATTAGTAACAGAAAATATTCAAAATCCGTAGAAAACATGGTTTGGGCAATAGATTATCAAGATTCGTCTTTTTTAAAGAAATTCTAGAGTCATATTTTATATATTTATACGCTATGGTTAAAAAAAAGAACTTTATAGATTGGGTTATTCAGAATAGGGTTGTTTCACATTTCATATTTTGGTTTCTATTAGTTATAAGTTTACCTGTATTAGCGGCATTAAATGATGGTAGTGTTAAAAAGACGCTAATCAGTAGTTTGAGTTTTTTACCTGCCCAATTATTAGCAAGTTATTTTTTAGTTTATTATCAGGTTCCTAAACTTTTATTTAAAAAGAAATATCTCAAATTTGGATGCTCTTTTTTGATATCTGTATATGTATTTTTAGTTTTCTCAAGGTTTTCAGGGCTGTACTTGTCCGAAATTTTTACTCCTGAATACTTCGAAGAGGAAAGCTTACTAGAAATAGTAAAAGACCCATTTCATTTGGCTGTAGTTTATTTTCCATCAGTCTATGTATTCGTTTTTTTAATGTTTATGACGAAGGCATTTAAAGACCGTTTTGAAGAACGTCATCAACTTGAAGTTTTACAAAAAGAAAAAGCAAATACTGAACTTAAATTTTTAAAGGCACAAACAAATCCGCATTTTTTGTTCAATACTTTAAATAATTTATATGCATTAACATTATACCAGTCTGAAAAAGCACCTGAAGTTGTTTTGAAACTATCAGACATGTTAGATTATATGCTTTATCAGTGTAAAGATGATGAAGTTCCATTAACAAAAGAAATTGGCTTTATACAGGATTATTTAGATTTGGAATCGCTACGGTATGGCAATAAGTTAACATTGAACTTTACATACCATCTTCATAGTCCCACCGTAATGATCGCACCCTTAATCCTGATCTCATTTGTCGAAAACGCTTTTAAACACGGGGCGAGTAATATTATCAAGGACTCGGTAATTCAAATTGAATTAACCACAAACGAAGAAAAACTTTCGTTTAAAGTTTTTAATACGATCTTTGCTAATAGTCCAGACAATAAGGAAGATGAATCACGTTCTGGAATTGGATTTTCCAATGCACAACGACAATTAGAACTGAACTATAAAGATAACTATAACTTGAAAAGCACCAAAACAGATAAAGATTTTCAAGTATTATTAAACATTAATTTAACGTAAAATGGGAATAAAATGTATGGTCATAGATGATGAGCCGCTAGCCATTAAGGTGCTTGAAAAACACATAATGCAAGTGCCAGACCTCGAACTTGTATCAACATTTGACAACCCTATAGCTGCGGGACATTTTCTTCAAGATTCTACCGTTGACCTTCTATTTTTAGATATCCAAATGCCTGTAGTTACAGGTATCGACTTCATAAAGAATACGACTATACAACCAAAGGTGATATTAACAACTGCCTACAGAGAATATGCATTGGAAGGTTATGAATTAGATATCATTGATTATTTATTAAAGCCAATATCCTTTATTCGGTTTTATAAATCTATCAATAAATACAGGGCATTGAATGCCGCCATGCATCCAACTTCTCGCGAATCATTAGAAATGGATATCACATCAGATCACATCTTTGTTAATTCAAACAAAAAGATGATTAGAATTGAGTTTAACAACATTCTGTTTATTGACAGTATTAAGGACTATGTGAGAATTCATACTGTAAATGCGACCATAATTACAAAAGATAAAATAAGCACTTTTGCTCAAAAGCTCCCTTCCTATTTTTTGAGGGTCCATCGTTCTTATATTATTAATACCAAAAAAATTGCGACTTTAACCGCAAAAGATGTTGTCTTGCTTGGCGGTATTGAAATTCCGATTGGAGCGTCCTATAAAGAAATTATTAAGTTAATTAATAATTAAAAGCTATTAAATAAAAGGTTAATTCTTAAGGCTTTGTGCTGTTTTAGCCGAAGTTTTCTGAGATTGCAGAAAACAAAATTCTATTATTTAGTACTTATTCTGCAATATCATTCTTTATTGTATATCGATCTTTATGTTCCGAAATAACTCCCCCAATACCAAAAGTCGGCCTTTGTTCCGTTTTCCTATACTTTTCTATTGCTTCGTTATATCCTAAATCATTAATTGTCATTATTACTTGTTGTTATCGTTAACAAAATTCATATCAAAAATGATATTAGAACAATAAAAACCGGCCCGTTCTATTGCTTTTCGTGAAGCGATATTATCAAAAGTGGTTGAGCATATTGGTTTTCTATTTGCTTTAAGTACCCTGTTTGCTTGAATTTGTAAGACTTGCGTTGCGATTCCTTTTCCTCGATGATTCTTGTTCACTATAATGCCTAAATCTGCAATCTCTGGTTGAGAGTCACTCCATCTACATTCACTTGTAGCAATGATCTCATCATTATTGGTGACCGTATAGATCTCTTTTCTTGCAACAAGATTTTCTGTATAACCAAAAGTATCATCCATACCGATTTGTTCTTTTAAAAAAGATTTAATTGATGGTATATTATCTTCTAGAGCTAACTCTAATTTTAATGAAGATTTTGAGTCTATTATTGTATTTGAGTGTTGAAAACAAAATGTATTTGTGGCTATTGATTTTGAATGGTGCAAACAGGTATTATATGAGATAGGTTCATTAGAACTTAAACTTGCCGAACTGATTTTTTTCGCTTCAATTAAAGAAGTGATCACTTTATTCATCAAAGTATGATACTCCTTTTTAAGAAAAAGTTGTAGCAAACTTCCTTTATCATCAATACAACAGTACCCAATATTTTCTTCATTATTTTCTATAAAGAAATGCTGTGCAGAATCTATATATAGCTTTTCCCACATGACATCAATTGGAGCGGTAAGTTTTTGATATAGTTCAACTCGTAAGGCATTAATTTCTTCAATATTATCAGTTTTTATAAATTTCATTGTTTGTGTATTTTTGTAATAATTGGGCTTTTATTTCTTCTAATGGATAGGTATCAAAAATCCCTAAATAATTAAGCGCGATTCCATCCAGTTCTGCAATAAATAGATAACTCATAATAAGCGCATTTTTAGAATCAATTTTTTCAAAAACACCTTTGACTGATTGCAGAATAAATGATGACCGTTCTTGTATTAAGTCATTTAACAGCATTCTCGTTTTTGGTTGTACGATCATACTCAAATTCAATTGGAAGAATAATTTGTCCTTTTCCAACTGTATAAAAAAGGAATTTATAAGTTCTAACAGTTCCTCCTTTGGTGTATAATCTTGCTGATTAGTATTGTTAATTTCAATAATTAGGTCTGTTGTTTTCTTAAATATTTCTCGTAATAAATCATCTTTAGTTTTAAAATGATGAAAGATTAATCCTTTAGAGACCTTGGCCGCTTCACATACTTTGGACATGGAGGTATTCTCAAATCCTCTTTCTGAAAAAAATTTAGTGGCGACTTCAATGATTAATTCTCGGTTGTCTTTCATAAACTAAATATAAAACTGACTGACCAGTCAGTTTGCAAATATAAACAATATTTCTATTAATCAATTTTTAATATTATAATTACACCCATTTATGTCGATCGCAGGTAGTATATTTGTCCTAATTATTATAAATACTACGCCAAACAGTAATCGCTTTAATTCCTATGCCTTTTAAAAAATTACATTCCGATATCAAAGAGATGCTAGCGGATCAAGAAATAACAACACCTACGTCTTTTCAGCGTCGCAGTATTCCTATAATAAAAAGTGGTGCCAATGTTTTTTGCAATGCTGCAAAAAATAGTGGCAAAACGACCACATTGATACTTACGACCTTACAAAAATTGAAATGCGAAGCCGTTGGAAACACACCAAGGGCGATTGTTCTTGTAGAAAATAGGGAAAGGGCAATAGAATTATATGATGCTTTTTTAGCACATACTAAACATAATTCTTTACGGGTTTATGTGGGGCATGAAAAGCTACATATTGATCTGCAAAAATCTGAAATCTATGAAGGGATAGACATTCTTATTTCCACGATAGGCACATTGAATAAGTTGTTTTTATCAAATGGAGTAAGCAGCTCTCAATTGAAGATATTTAGTATAGACGACGCCGATTTTCTTATTCAACAATCCGCATATATTGCGCTTATGTCGATTACTCAAAGTATTAAAAAATGCCAGTATGTACTATACTCCGAAAAAATGCATCCGAAACTAAAACGCTTTGAGGCCTATTTTATGGAACATTCTAGAGTAGTCACTGCGTAGGGAGGCAATACATAGAATCAATTCTTACTTATAGCGATAAGCCCTTAACAAAATACGAAGACATGATGATACCTAAACTACATTATATATCTCAAGGAAGTTCTCCAAAAGCGCATTTGGATAACATCCAAAAAGCATGTACCTCTGGTGCAGAATTAGTGCAATTACGTTTAAAAGGTGTTTCAGAAAAGAAAATTTTAAAATTAGCCATGGCCGCTAGAGAAATCACTTCTCATTTTCAAACTAGATTAATTATTAATGATCATTATAAAATAGCAAAAGAAGCTAAAGCAGATGGGGTACACTTAGGACAGACGGATACCTGCCCTACTATTGTTAGAGCGCATTTATACACATGGCAAATTATTGGAGGCACAGCAAATACCGTGCAAGAATGCGAAACATTAATTACTAAAGAAGTAGATTATATTAGTTTAGGCCCCTTCAGATTAACAACAACCAAAGCCAACTTAGGTACGGTTTTAGGATTAAACGGTTATATAGCAATTTCAGAAGCTTTAAAAACCGACACTCCAATCATAGGTGTTGGAGGTATAACAACAGCAGATGTTAAAGCTATATTAGAAACGGGTATTTCTGGAATTGCGGTATCTGGAGAAATTACTCGAGATTTTAATACGATAAAAACATTTCACCAATTGCTAAAAGCATCTTCAACAGAAGAGCAACGTCATACATTTGAATAAATTAAAAACGCTTTTTGAGTTTTAGACTATTCTGGATTATAACCACAAGCTAAAAAAAACGCTTCATAGTCCACTATAGAGATTAGATATTCACTTGCTTTCTGTTTATCGCTAGAGGAATTAAAATAAGCTTCTGCCATTTTTAATCCTATTAAATAGCCCAGATCATTCGGTTGCCCTGCTTTATTTGGCTTTCCGTACCAATCACCAAAATCTCTATTTTTGGCATCTCTTGTAAATGCAGTCCATAGTTCTTTTTCATGTGTATTTAAATAAGGCAAGAATTGTTCTTTATAGCTTGGAAAATCACTTATCAATTGTCCATAAAACTCCGCTACACCTTCTCTTACCGATTTTGATAGCAAGGATTTTTTCTCATTAAAGATGGTGAAGTACTCTTTTTTCAAAACCCTCAATTGTTGCATATGAATCATTTCATGAACTAATGTCCCCACATTTCCTTTATAATATTCGGCAATATCATCCTTTTCAATAGATATTAGTGGTCCGGCAATAGATCCTGAACCAATGCCTCTTCGCCCTGCCACCAAGTAGTAAGTCGGGGGAAATTCAGCCGAGGGAATGAGTACTTTTATTTTATTATAAGCCGCTTTTGAAAACTTCCTTTCGCAAAGTTTAAGCGCGTTTAACTTATCTTTTATATTCGAATATGAATCGGGATATTTATACATTGCTCGTGCCATGCTCTTGGCTGTTAGATTGTATTTGCTAATGAATTCTTTTAAACCGAGAGATCCTTTGTCCAAATAGTCTTTTTGAATTATTGCAATGGTGTCACTATCTTCAGTAAGTGTATGATATACTTTTATGAATTGTTTTAAATCCTGATATACAAATTTTGCCTGATAAGGATCATGTGCTCTGTTTTGGGTAAGCTGTGCAAAAATGGAATTAGAGACAAAGCCAATTAGCATCAAACAGTATATTGTTTTTCTTATTTCCATTTCTTTTGATTAGTAAGTATGACTAATTAAAAGACTAATATGTTTTTTTTTTGTTACACTCAATACTCCATGCTTAACAGTCTCTCTCTCCTATTATACATAGAAGAGCTCATGTAGAAATTATTAGTTTGTAAATATCTTTTGTATAAATGTTCCTAAACTTAGAGGCGTTCAGTGATAGCCTTTTTTCGGTTTGAGATTTTGGTGATACTATCTAACACGCACCATTAAGCCTCTTCTCGAGTCTTTTTAGATTTGCGGTGGGTGAATTTTGGGTAGATATTTCGTTTAGCAAAACGATTGATGTTTCCACTGTTGATCATTTTGATGTATATGGGTTTTGTCACTCCAAAATATTCATAGGTAGTGCCATCCGTATAGGTAATTTCCATCAAAAGTCCCTTGTGTTGATAATCTTCAATACCAGCAGTTGAAATCGTTTCTTTGTATGCAGGTAAGTCCTTTTCTTTAGTTTCAGGAGCCATGCTAACCAAAAAATGGTAACCATCTATAATTGCGCGGCTCTGTACTTCTGCTTCTTGCTTCAATACATCTCCATCTTGAAATTTATCTGGATGCCACTCTTTTACCAAATTACGGTAACTTTTTTTAAGTAGTTTTAGATCGATATCCTTTTCTACTCCAAATAACTTCTTGTACTCATTAATACGCTTCATAAGCCTGAAAATTTTATAAGGCGCGAAAGTACTTCTTATTAATCGATTTAAATCAAAATATTAGATAATAAAAAAGCCCGTCTGTTAGGACGGGCTTTTTTCTAAAATCTAAAGAGATATATTTAGTTCACTTTTACGTTTACTGCGTTTAATCCTTTGTTACCTTCTTGAAGGTCAAATGTTACCTCATCGCCTTCTCTAACCTCATCGATTAATCCAGAAATGTGTACAAAGTGGTCTTTTTCAACTCCTTCTTCAGTGATGAATCCAAAACCTTTAGCGTCGTTGAAAAATTTTACTGTTCCTTTACTCATTGTAATGTAATTTAATTTATTAATACTTTATTATTTTGCAAAGATGGCGCCAATAAATTGAAAATCAGCCAATTTGTGCAATTATTATCAATTTATTATTTTATTACTGCCTTTTTACATCATTCTGGATATAAAATTCAAGTTCGAAAACGCGGTATATGACAACACATTTTATCATAATATTATCTCCAATGGAAGCAGTAATATGATAAGAATCAGCTTTTAATAAGATTTACGGTATTAAGAGCAGAGATTATTGCGCCTTCCATATAGCCCCCAAATATTTTTGAAGTCTCTGTCCCTGCGAAATATAGCTTATCATTCATGAATTTATTCGTATAGAGCGGATTTCCATATGAAGGGTGAAAATTAATCCTTTCTATCGCTTCTTTTGTGGAAGTATTATCATCAAAAGACCAATCTTTCTCGTTATAATCCATATAATTTTTAGCTTCCATTGACAGATATTTACTTAAATACGCTATAACTTTAGCCTTGCGTTCATTTTTTGAATAATTTCTTAAATTTTGATTTATAAACCCCATCAAAGCAAATTGATTTTGTTGGTAATTGGTATGATCATAAACTTCTGTAACGGGACCAATTTGGCTAAAAAGCATTCCTGATTTACCATCCGATCTCCAAAATGGTGCTTTATATGTTAGGAAGAATTTTATTGAATCACTCATCCATGTGTGTGTTGACTTCATGGAGTCAATTAATTCTAATGGTAACTCAGGTTTAAATAATATTTGAGAAGGGATAAGCTTTTGAGGAATGGTCACTATTACATTATTAGCGCTATACGTAATATCATTATTAGATGTTAACTCTAAATAACTTCCCTTATCACTGATTTGTATTATCTTTTGATTTAGTATAACTGAACCAGAAAAAGTTCTTGTAAGCTCATCAACAATTGTCTTCGTTCCATTTATAATTCTATATGATTTTTCATCATTTGGATTAGTCACAAAAATGTGAGGTTGACTCATTGTATTAAAAACTAAAGTACTTTCACCTTCTTGATATTGTTCGAAATAGGCAATATTTAGGTCGTCTAGTAATTTTTTTAAATTGGTGTGTTTATTTCCAAACCAAGTAGCTCCTAGTTCTAAATGGGAATTGTTTCCGTTTGCTATGGTATGAATTCTACCTCCTGTTCTAGACCTAGACTCTATGAGGGTAGCTTTAATCCCTCTTTTTTGAAGCAAATATGCTATAGTTAAACCCGTGAGTCCAGCTCCTATTATAATTACGTCGTGTTTCATATTTTATAATTTAAAAAGAGAAACGGAGATTTTAATTTAATCTCCGTTTCTCTTTTTGATAAAGTAATAAGTAACTCTATACTTTTAGTACCGATAGTTTTACCTGATCTGTAATGGTTCTATAATTGGGTGAAAACTGCTGTACATTTTTTATAATAGCATCATAGTCTTCCTGTGTTCCATCACCTTTTACATTGTAAATAAATTGAATTTCATCAAATCCTATGGGAGCATCTTTATCAACTTTTAAAAAGCCTCTTAAATTTAAATCACCTGTAATAATAAGTTCTACGCTTTCCAATTTAATTTGTTTTGAAGTGGCTTCAGCTACAAAACCTACCATCATACATCCTGCCAATCCTCCTAAAAGATAATCCTGAGGTGTTGGATACCCATTATTTCCCAATAACTCTTCTGGCTCACCAATAGTAAATTTAAAATGTTTTTCAATCTCTTTTGAACCTACCATCTGGTTATGTGTAGTTATTTCAGTATTCACACCTCCCAACCATTTAGCTGTTATGCCATAACTTGAAATGGCTTCCTTAGGCTTTTCTGTAATGAGCGCTACATATTGTTCAAGCCCATCTAAATTTATCCCGTTTAACATTATGCTTTGTGTTTAGTTTCTACCAGCCATAACACCACCATCAATATCCCAAATTGCACCTGTTACCCATGAGCTTTCGTCTGATAACAAAAAAGTAATGGTTTTTGCAATATCATCAGGTCTCCCTACACGTCCAATGGGATGAAATTCATTGAACCCTTGTAAGGTTTCTTCAATTTTATCTTCTTCAATAAAGGCACCATAAATTGGAGTTACAACAACTGCAGGTGATACCGCATTTACTCTAATGTTGTATTCAGCCAATTCCATCGCTAGTTGTTGTGTAAAGGCATGAATTCCTGCTTTTGCCATTGAATATGCAGAAGATGGGGTCGCTTTTACAGATTGTTTTGCCCACATTGAACCAATATTTACAATAGATCCTCCACCATTTTCTTTCATAATATTGGATACAGCCTGGGTAATAAAAAAGAAGGCCTTATTGAAATTATGATATATATCGTAATCCGCTTCAGTATGTTCTAGAAAAGGTATCGGATTAAAATAACCCGCTGCATTTACTAAATACTTCAAATTGGGAAACAATTCTTTTAAGCCATTTGAAAATTCTTGAACTTCGGTTAAATTGGATAAATCCAAAGCTACAGTTTTTACAGAGCCTAATGCAGTTAGTGCTGCTTCGGTTTTTTCGAGATTCTTATTGGCTCTACCAATAATTATTACTTCTGTACCCTCTTTTAATAATCGCTCTGCGGTAGCTCTTCCCATTCCAGTAGTTCCACCAATAATTAGTGCTTGTTTTTTCATTTTATATCTATGTTTTAAAATTCTGTTACAAAGATGTAGCAGATTAAAGATTTAAAATGGCAAAATAGAGACAGTGAATGGTAAACTACGGTATTTGCGCTTGAAACTCTTTTGGAATTAGTCCTGTATGCTTTTTGAAGTACTTTGTGAAATAAGTGGCTTGATCAAAACCCAAATCATATGCCACTTCTTTTATTGATAATTTATGATTTGATAATAACCGTTTTGCTTCCAATATTTTTCTATTATGAATAACAATCGCTGGCGTGTTATGTAGATATTTTTTTGTAATACCAGTCAATTTTTTTGAGCCAATTCCAAGTAAATCACTAAAATTATCTATACTTAAAAATTCATTAATATGTTTGTCAATAAGCTGTTTGAACTGTATGGCAATTTCATAATCAACATCCACTGTATAGTCTAATGCGTGTTGTTGCTTTTTAATACGTTCTATAAGCGTTAAAACAGATTGAAATAGATAATAAGACTGTTGTACATAATTATAGTCCTTATTTTGAATCTCTTCTGATATTTGGCTGGTTAGCTGCTCAAACTTTACTAATTGCGATTCGGAAGGATTTATAAATGCATTACCAATTTCGGTGAAAAGTAAATAGTTTAGTTTGGTTTCAGAATCACGGTCATACTTATTAATAAATGAATCATTAAAATGAAATAAGTAGCCTTCGTTTTTTGAATCTGGACAGAAATAATGTATTTGCTTTTTTTTTATAAAAAAAATAGTGTTTTCAGGATGTTCCACAATTTCGTAATCTACATAATGTCTTCCAGCACTTTTGAACCATAAAACTTGATAAAAACTATGTCTATGTGCTTTTATGGCATGGCTAAAGTTTTTTTTAAAATATGGCCCAGCTTCTTTAACTTCAAAGTGAATTTTGGAGTAATCATTTTTGTGAAGATGATATTCTTGAATTTTTTTCAATTAATTCTATTTTCAAATAAATATATAACATTATAAATAATTTATAAGCATTCCAGATGCATTATGCTTACCTCCTATGGTGTCGCGCAAAAAGTGTTTACTCGCACACGCTATTTTAATAAATAGATGAGCATAAATTTTAAGAAAAAACTAAAAAACTCAGGTTAATCTGTAATCCGAGTGAGCTTTCGCACCACGCCGTTACTGTGATCAGGGATGTATATATTATCTTCCTTGTCGATGGCTATGATATCAGGATTGGATGTCTGTGCCTTCTCCGCCGCTCCGCCATCACCGCTATATCCACGCACACCAGTGCCGGCCACTGTGTACATCATCCCTAATGGGGTGATAACTCGAACTCGGTTATTTAATTGATCCCCAATATAAATATACCCATTGCTATCCACAACTACACCACAGGGCTCTCCAATGTTACTCTCGAGAGCTGGTATGCCATCTCCATTGTATGTCGATTCACCAGTACCACCCATCGTGCTAATGATACCATCAGTAGATATCTTTCTAATCCTATGATTGTTGAAGTCGGCAACGTAAACATTTCCCTGATCGTCAATGGCGATAGCTACTGGATAAGCAAATCGGGCTTCTACGGCAGGCCCACCATCTCCGCTGAATCCCATCTCACCAGTCCCAGCAATAGTGGTAATAATTCCGTCGGGAGAAACCTTTCGGATGCGGTTATTCCCAGTATCTGCAATGAATATGTTTCCTTTTGAATCTACCACGAGGTGGTTAGAAAATTTAATCTTGGCGTTTATTGCCAGGCCCCCATCACCATCGAAGCCTTCTTGGCCTGAACCCACGATGCGTTGAGCGATACCGTCGGCACCCACTTTGAAAATCTTGCTGTGCCCACGACTCAGAACATAAAAGTTGTCATCATTGTCTGTAGCCACTCCATAGGCATTCATCAAATTGGTTTCAACAGCTAAGCGATCCTCATTCTGGACTTCAGAATTTACAGTTCCCATTACGGTCGAGATGATGCCTTTAGGATTCACCATTCGAACACGAGGATCCTTTTCGTTCGCTATATAGAGATAGCCGTGGTTGCTGATTGCCACCGCTGTAGGACGCTGAATAAACGCTTTTAACGCCGGTCCACCATCGCCAAAAGGTCCGCTTTCACCAATCCCAGCTACCGTGGTGATAATAAATCTAGGGATGGATTCCTTGTTTTGGGCTTCAGCCGTAGTTGATACCATGACGGCACAGATAATTACAGGAATCAGTGTGGCTATGAATTGTTTAAATCTTAATAAGATTGCGCTTGAATTTGAAAGTTGTGATTTTATCATAATTTTATTAATTGATTGATGCTAATGAAATATTTGATTTACAAAGATTAGATTTTTAACATCAATTATAATTTATATACGCCCATTTTAGGTCTTATTGCACGCAGTAAGACTAATTAATGAGTGTTTTTATGAATACGGAATATGAGAATCTGGTTTTTTTATTATTCTATAAAATTGCTATTGAGTTAATGTCCCAACCAAAACAAATATTTGCGACCGCATACTGATCAAAGATAGTTGAACTTAATTTGTTATTGACTTCTACTAATATTGTAGCGACTTATAAAGACTTTAGTTATTATCAATTATTCCAAATAATCCCTTGGTCATATTTTCTTCTAGCAGATTTGCCGACTTCTTCCTCTCTATCTTCAGTGCGCCGTTCTCAATTTTCGCATCTAACGCTGCCATTGATAAATAGCTGTCTATGGGAATTCTCTTTGTCCCATTAATATAGCTGTTGAAAAATTCAGATTGATCCTTTCCGCTTAATTCTGAAAGTGATTCACGAAGTTCATCTAAAGAGTATCCATCATTTGTCCCTCCATATTTTTGGAACAGTCCATTCAGTAAATGGTCCACGTTTTTATTATTATTGGTAGCTTTACGAATGATCATATCCTGTGAAATGGCAACAAAAAGACCTCCGCTATAGATTAACCCCCAATGATTATGTTTTTCGGCCCCATTGGTCATTGCTATTTTGCCAATGCCATTATCTGCATTATAACGCTGAAAAAAGAAACTGTTTAATATATCCAAATAAGAAGCATCATCCAAAAAACCTACATGATACAATGATTTTAGGGTATAGTAATTTGTAAATCCTTCTTTAAACCATTCAGTATCGTTATTGGTAGGCCAAAATGATTTCCCATTCCACAGGTGAAAAAATTCGTGAGCAAACATAAATCTAGAAATCATCTTAGACATTGGGCCTCCATTTTTTTCAATTAACATACTAATATTATTACCAATTTGTTCACCATCTGTAAGTGTTGAAGAGTTGATGATAACAATAGATTTTTTAAATTTATTGTCCGGTGATGGATTTGGAACACTACCCATCAATTCAATATAATAGTCCAAGACTCCCTCGGCCAGGTTTTTAAATTCTTCTTTCTGTGCAATAATTTCATCACCCCCGAGCGCGAATACCAATTCAAAATCATCTCTTTTAAGTGATAATTCTTCATGTGTTCCTGCAAAAAACATTGATTCCATTAAGGCTGTTTGATTGATGACCATGAATTTGTTTGCACCATCTTTTACCAAATCCCATGGTGTGGTCACATGCCAATCAGATGGTACTATAAAATCGACTGTAATATTAGTCCAATCATTATCATTTAAAATAAGTAATGATCTTCCGGTATAAAAAACACCCCAATCTGTGGCATATGCGGCGCCATCGATTCCTCCACTCCATTTATAATCTTCGTGATCTAGTTTTACCTCATAGCTCAATGTTAGTTTTTCATTGAGAGACGACTGCAACTTCCACTTGGCGCCAGACAATTCTTCTATTGGAATTGTATTTCCTTTAGTATCAGTAGCCTTTAAATTTTGAACAAAAGTAGCCCATCTATCAGGTAATTGATTGGCGCCTGGAGCCATATATAAAAGGTTGGTTTCAGGCTTAAAAGTTATGCTTACTGTTGCAAGTCTATGATTGTTTTTATCAATGGTTACAACGTAAGCGATATTATTATCTATTAAGGATTCTGAATAATGACAATCGGCATGGGCATTGGCATTGTTAAATGGAGTGATCAGGAGAATTAGCGCCATTAGGTGTGCGTATGTTTTCATAATATTTTGATTTAATTGATGAATGTGATTTAACTCAATACAATACTATGAAATTTACAAGAAGGTTTGGGGTTTCCTCTGTTTGTATTTACAAATCAGAACAGCTACAAAGCTTTGACACTATGCTTAATATAGTGAGTGGGGGTTGTTCCTTTTTCCTTTTTAAACGCAGCATAAAATGCCGAAGCAGATTTAAAGCCAGCCTTTTCTGCCAATCCCATAATGGTATAAGACTGGTGTTGCTGTGTTTGTAGTGCATGGATCACCTCTTGAATACGGAAGCTATTGATGAACTCATTAAAATTTTGGTTGTACTCCTTATTAATTATAGCGCTGAGTTCATGATAAGGCAAACGGAGTTCTTCGGATAAAGTTCTGATGTCCAAATTTGGATCATTATAATACTTTTTATCCTTGATAATAACCACCATGGGGTCGTTTTCTTGGTTTTCAAAAAGTCTTTTTTTAGATTTTTTTATTTTACCTCTAACACCAGTTTCTACAACTCCAAATTTTTGATAAAAGAGCCATAAAGTTATCCCTGAAAACAATAAGGTGATATTTAAATAGATAACATTGGGAAGGGGTTTGATCCAAATATTATGCAAATAAAATAATAGATTAAAAAACCATATCGAAGCTATTCCCCATATAAGAATTCGCTTGGTTCCCCAATGGTTTATGTTTTTTTTTCGAAACTCTCGGATGATTATAATTAAATATCCAAAGAAGTGTACATTCCACAGTACACGGGTTAGTTTACTTTCTATGAGTATTTTCACTAGAGCTCCAAAGGGATTTTTGGGAATCCAAATAGCAACGATTGTGAGTATCAATATGCTATAAAAAAGGAGAAGGTGCTTAGACCAAATACTGGTGTGCTTTGATATAGAATCACTTGATTTTAAATACAAGAACAAAAGCGGAGCAATAGCAAAAGCAAGCGCATTAGTCAGCGGTTCAAAACCATACAATAACTTGCTGTAACCGGTAAAGTTGAAAATGGTATTAAGTACAATTGTACCAAGAATAAAGAACAATAATGAAAGCGTATAACTGAATTGTTTAACGCTGTGCTCTTTTTTTCGAAGGTTCACATAAGACAATAGAAAACAATTGCCAGCACCTACGGCATTAACAAGTATAGAGATATCTTTTAGCAAGTCTAAATTCAACGGTTATTTTTTATAATAAGACGATAGCCTAAATTATTTGTTACATGAACAAAAGCTTTTCCATGATGTAAACTTGCCTTTTAACCTTAACTCAAACTAATTCAATAAAGCCTTTTGCACATTCGCAGGTACCGGTTTATAATCAGTAAATTGTGAACTGAATGTAGCCTTACCTTTGGTAAGTGATCGCAATTCGGTTGAGAAGCCAAATAACTCAGACTCAGGTGTAATACAATTCAGAACCTGAAAATGATTTATACTCTCAATCCCTTGAATTATGGATCGTCGTGATTGTAAGTCGGTCATCACATTACCCACCATATCCTCAGGTACGCGTACTGTTAATTTACGTGTTGGTTCTAATAATTTAGGGTTCGCATTTAAAAAGGCTTCTTTAAACGCATGAGCTCCTGCAATTTTAAAGGAAATATCGTTAGAATCTACAGAGTGCATTTTGCCATCATAAACCATTACACGAACGTCTCTAATATATGAACCCGTTAACGGTCCAGATTCCATCACTTCTAATACGCCTTTCATGATGGATGGTAAATAGCGCAAATCAATCACGCCACCAACAATACAGTTGTAGAAAATTAGTTTTCCACCCCATGGTAAATCGAGATCTTCTTTGCCTCTAATATTGTACCCTTCAGGCTCTGGCATGCCTTCCGTCCAAGGTTCAATTTTCAAATGTACTTGCGCAAATTGCCCGGAACCTCCAGATTGTTTTTTATGACGATAATTAGCTGCAAACGAGCGCTGTATGGTTTCTCTATAATTTATTTTTGGCTTTTTAAATATGGCATCTACCTGATACACGTTTTGCAAGGTCCATTTGATGGTCGCTAAGTGCAATTCGCCTTGGCAACCTACTAATTGTTGTTTGGACTCTGTAGAATAGCTCACAGCAACCGTTGGATCCTGGCTGTGAAGCTTTTTAAGAGCGTCAGTAAGTTTCTCATCGTCATTTTTATTTTCAACATAAACAGCTTTTGTAATTCTAGGTTCCGGATATTGAATTGGCTTAATACCAATAGGTTTATTACCACTGTATAAACTGTCATTGGTTTCAGTATGTTTCAGTTTCAATGTGGCACCGATATCACCAACACTTAGTTTATAAACCGTTTCACGTTTCTTCCCATCCATAATAAACAGGTGATTAATTACTTCGGTTTCTCCAGTCCTTGAATTTTTAAGTTTATCATTGAGTTTCACTTCTCCCGATTTCACCTTAAAAAAAGTAACCTGACCAAGATTGGCCAGGTATAAGGTTTTAAATATAAACAAGGAAGTTGGAGCTGCAGCTATAGGCTTAATCTCATCCCCCGTAACACTTTGCTCAGGCTTTAAGTCGGCAGCAGCAGGTGCTACATTATCAATAAAGCCCATTACTCGGCCGGTTCCCATATCTTTTAGTGCAGAGATACAGAATACTGGAAACAGCTCATGGTTCAGCATGCCTTCTTTCATTCCCTGACGCATTTGGTCCTCATTTAATGTGCCTGTATCAAAAAATAAATCTAATAGTCCCTCATCATTTTCAGCGGCTTTTTCTACTAATTCGTTATGTAATGTATTGGCGCGTTCTATTTGATCCTCAGGGATTTCTAATTTCTCGGGCTTCCCTCCTTGTGCCGAAAATTTATAGAGTTTCATCTTGAGTACATCAATAATACAGAGTGACCCATCAATAAATAGAGGATACTGAACTTTCACAGCATTATTCCCAACCAATGCTTTGATCCCTTTAAAACAATCTTCAAAATCGGCATTGGGATGATCAATTTGGTTCACCACAAAAATCGTTGGTTTGAGGTATCGGTCTACATAATTCCATATGATTTCGGTACCAGCTTCAACACCATTTTTGGCATCAACCACTGTAACGATAGTATCTGAAACTCGAATGGATGATATAATTTCTCCTAAAAAATCGTCCAATCCTGGGGTATCAATAATATTAATCTTGTAGTTACGCCACTCGGTATGTAGCGGGGTCGCAAATACCGAAATCCCCCGTTCATGTTCTATCTCATGATAATCTGAAACTGTATTTTTTGTCTCAACAGTTCCCCGCCTATTTATTATTCCTGCTTCAAAGAGCATGGTTTCGGCAAATGTTGTTTTACCACTGTGATGCGCGCCTACTAAAACGACATTCTTAATGTGTTTATCATCAAATACTTTCATGAGTTTCGAGATTTTATGTTATAGAATAAAACTAAGGACTATCCATAAGTTAAAATATGATTTTTGTTAGGTTGTACTCAAAAACGAAGAGCACCTCTAAATTTAAGACATAATTCAACTAAATAAAAGTTTAAATGCCTGAACTTTTGTGATCTACATTGTGTCTGACTATTTTTTACCACATATAATCCACAATTTCAGACATTAAAAAAGTTGTTAAAAACTAAGTAATGTTGCCTAGCTTAGCTATTTTTGCACAAAATTTAAATGCTTATGTTATCAATGCTGAATATTTTTAGATTAATTGCTTTCTTAGAAGGAGTCTCATATATTTTATTATTAGGAATAGCAACACCAATCAAATATTTTGGAAATGATCCGCAATATGTAAAACTTCTAGGAATGCCTCATGGCTTGTTATTTGTAGCTTATATTGCGTTTGCCGTATTGCTCAGGCAAGACTTAAAATGGAACAATCAACAATTTGGTTTTGTATTATTGGCTTCTATTCTTCCGTTTGGAACCTTCTATATCGATAAAAAATATTTAAAAGCTGCATAAATTATGAAATTAGAACATTTTGTATACGACTATTTAATTTCTGTAGGACAGTCTATTAACACTGCACGCTACTTGAACATGCTAGCCCTGGGCTTAGCAGTATTGCTATTGGTATTTGTAGTCGATTTTATTATTAGAAAAATACTGCTTAACCTGTTTAATAAGTTTGCAGAGAAATCAAAAACCAATTTTGATGATATTCTAGTAAAGAATAAAGTGCCTCGTAATATTGCACATATCATCCCGTTAATTGTAGCTTTAGAGCTTGTTCCTGCTGTGTTTATCGATTTTCAATCGTTTGAAAATATTGTAGAAACTGGGCTTCAGGTCTTTGGAATTATATTAACCCTGTGGATTGTTAGAAGTATTTTAAATTCGCTGAAAGACTATTTTAAAACCTTACCACGACTTAAAGACAAGCCAATTGATAGCTATATTCAAGTCTTTATGATTTTTGCTTGGGTATTGGGGATTCTATCTGCTTTTGCAATTATTACTGGAACGCCGTTCTTAAAGTTCATCACAACTGTTGGTGCGGCTTCAGCCATTATTATTTTAATGTTTAAAGACACCATTTTGGGCTTTGTAGCAAGTATTCAGGTTTCTATCAATGATATGGTTCATATTGGGGATTGGATTACTATTGAAAAATACGGTGCAGATGGTGATGTGATCGAGATTAATTTATCAACTGTTAAGGTTCAGAATTTCGATAAAACCATAACCACTATTCCTACTTATGCGCTGATTTCAGACTCGTTTAAAAACTGGCGTGGTATGGAAAATTCAGAAGGAAGACGTATAAAAAGATCTTTAAATATTAGTTTAGATAGCATCAAGTATCTCTCTGCAAATGAGATTGGTGAGCTCAAGAAAATTAATATTATAACCACATATTTAGAAACACGTGAAGAAGATATAAATACTTATAATTCTGATAAAAATATTAATAAAGACTTGCCTTTAAACGGAAGAAATCTTACCAATATAGGAGTATTTAGAAAGTATATTGAGACTTATGTGGAACAACATCCGGCAGTGAATAAGGACATGATGATTATGGCGAGACAGTTAGCACCATCAACACAAGGGATTCCCTTAGAGATTTATGCCTTTAGTAGTGATAAACGCTGGCAGAATTATGAATATATCATGTCTGATATCTTCGATCATATTATTGCCGCAGTTCCTTATTTCGATTTAAAAATCTATGAGCTTCCAAAAAGCGCAGACTTTTCGAATTAATAATTAAGCTTACAAGCTAAAAAAAAGCGATAAAATTGAAGTATAGTCTTCAGTTTTATCGCTTTTATATTTAAAATAACAGTAAAAAATGTATTGCTTAGATGTTGTTAGCTAACCACTCCCCAACTTCACTAGTTTTATAAGCTTTTTTGTCACCTGATAAATCTTCAGTAACAATACCTTCTGCTAGTGATGCATTTACCACATCACGAATGGCTTTGGCTTCTTGTGTAAGTCCGAAAGCATCTTCAAACATCATGGCTGCCGATAATACAGTTGCCAATGGATTTGCAATATCAAGTCCTGTCGCCTGTGGATATGAGCCGTGAATAGGCTCAAATAAGGCCGTATGCTCACCAACAGAAGCCGATGGCATTAATCCCATAGATCCTGAAATTACGGAAGCTTCATCTGTTAAAATGTCTCCAAATAGGTTTTCGGTAATCAATACATCATATGAATTTGGCCATTGTACCAATCGCATCGCGACAGCATCAACAAATTCATAACTCACTTCCACTTCAGGATAGTCTTTCTCCATTGCCTGAACCGTTTCACGCCATAAACGTGAAGTTTCTAGGACATTGGCTTTATCAACACAGCATAATTTTTTTGTACGAGTCATCGCCAATTCAAATCCTTTTTTTGCCAGTCTTATCACTTCTGCTCTGGTGTACACACAGTTATCAAAAGCTGTATTACCACCATCACGTCTTCCTTTTTCACCAAAGTATATTCCACCAGTTAGCTCTCTTAAAAACACCAAATCGGTACCTTCAATACGCTCGCGTTTTAAAGGCGATTTATCAATTAATGAGGGAAAAGTAAAGGTTGGGCGTACATTGGCAAAGAGACCTAATTTTTTACGCATTTTAAGTAATCCCTGTTCTGGACGTACTTTTGCAGTTGGATCGTTATCATATTTCGGGTGACCAATAGCGCCAAATAAAACCGCATCTGCATTCATACAAATCTCATGGGTTTCATCTGGGTACGGTTCTCCACAGGCATCAATTGCTGCGGCACCAGTAATTCCAGATGTCCAAGTAATATCATGGTTAAACTTTGTGGCAATGGCATCACTTACCTTTACGGCTTGTGCGATTACCTCAGGGCCAATTCCATCTCCTGCTAATAATGCTATATTTAATTTCATATGTTTATTTGGTAATAATATTTAACATTTTTTCTGTAGACTTAATAGCCGATACGGTTTGATCGGAATCTAAGCCTCGGGTTTTAAATTCTTTTTCTGCTGTTTTCCATGTGATAATCGTTTCACATAAGGCATCAGAATGACTTCCTGGTGGAATCCTAACTGCATAATCAATCAGCTCTGGAAGCGTCGTTAAAGGATCCTTCTTATAGATTTTTCGAAGGGCATTCATAAAGGCATCAAATTGTCCGTCACCTTGAGCACTTTGCTCATAAGTTTTTCCTTTAATGGTCAATGACACTGTGGTAGAAGGCCGTAAGCCTTTAGAATGGGTCAATACATAAGAATCCACACACACATTAACTTCATAATCATAACTGTCTAAAACATCAGAAATGATATAGGGCAAGTCTTCTTTAGTCACCACTTGTTTCTTATCACCCAATTCGATGATTCGGGCGGTAACCATTTTTAACTCCTGATCGTTTAATTGCAATCCGAGTTCTTGTAAATTTTTCTGAATATTCGCCTTTCCTGAAGATTTACCTAGGGCATATTTTCGTTTTCTTCCGAAGCGCTCCGGTAATAAATCATTAAAATAGAGATTCTTTTTATTATCTCCATCGGCATGTATCCCTGCTGTTTGTGTAAATACATTAGCGCCAATAACAGGTTTGTTTGCCGGAATCATAAACCCCGAAAAGGTTTCTACCAATTTACTCACCGTAAATAAAACCTGTTCATTTACTGCAGTTTGAATATTTGGCATGAAATCATTAATAACAGCGACAACACTTGCCATAGGGGCATTCCCTGCGCGCTCCCCCATCCCATTAACAGTAAGATGAAGTCCGTCGGCTCCAGCTTTTAGGGCTTCCATAACATTCGATACGCTCAAGTCGTAATCGTTATGTGCATGGAAATCAAAATGTAAATGAGGATATTTTGTCTTTATTTCTGAAACAAATTCATAAGCTTCCTCAGGTCTTAAAACTCCCAAAGTATCAGGAAGCATAATACGTTTCACGGGTTGTTGCGATAGAAATTCTAAGAATTCAAAAACATAGGCTTTTGAATTTCGCATGCCATTACTCCAATCTTCTAAATAAACATTGGTAACAATACCATTATCTTGTGCTTGCTTAACGGCATTGGCAATTTCACTAAAATGCTGTTCAGAAGTTTTCTTTAGTTGATGTGTTAAATGATTTAAAGAGCCCTTGGTTAATAAATTTTGAACTTTGGCTCCGGAATCTTTCATCCAAGCAATTGAAACACCATTGTCGACAAAAGTTAAGACTTCAATAGCATCCAAATAGCCGGTTTTAGCAGCCCAACTTGTAATACTTTTTACGGCTTGAAATTCGCCTTCCGATACTCTGGCAGAAGCTATTTCAATACGATCAACTTTCAATTCTTCTAACAAAAGTTTAGCAATTGTTAGTTTTTCCGACGGTGAAAAGGATACGCTAGAGGTTTGTTCTCCATCTCGTAATGTGGTATCCATTATTTCAATTCTCCTTTGATCCATTTAGATGATAAGATCTTTAGCAAAAGTTTCTATCTCACCTTTTATATTTTGTAAATAATCAATGTCATCAAAGCCATTAGTTAAATTTTCTTTTTTATAAGAATTAATCTCGAAAGTTTCCGAAGCTCTAGTTGACGAAATGCTAATGGTTTGTTCTGGAAGGTTTATTTCCAATTCCGTATTAGGGTCGTCATAGATAGCATTAAAGATTTGCTCTGAGAACTCAGCGCTCACCTGAACAGGTAGTACGCCAATATTCAAACAGTTATTTCTAAAAATATCTGCAAAGAAACTAGACACAACACATCTGAAGCCATAATCATAAACCGCCCATGCAGCATGTTCTCTTGAAGATCCTGAACCAAAGTTACGTCCACCAACTAGTATTTTTCCGCCATAAATTGAATTGTTTAATACAAAACTCTCTTTAGGGGTATCATCGCTATTATAACGCCAATCCCGAAAAAGATTATCTCCAAAGCCCTTACGCTCTGTCGCTTTTAAAAATCGTGCAGGAATAATTTGATCGGTATCTACATTTTCCAATGGTAATGGAACTGCAGTACTTTTAAGTATATTAAATTTATCGTAAGCCATATTATAGTGGTATCAAACTTAAAGTTTGATGTTTTTGATTAATATTATAATAAATCTCTTGGATCCGTTACTACTCCTGTAACGGCCGCTGCCGCTGCGACAAGCGGACTTGCCAATAATGTTCTTGATCCAGGACCTTGACGGCCTTCAAAGTTTCTGTTTGAAGTACTCACTGCATATTTCCCAGCCGGTACTTTATCATCATTCATAGCTAAACACGCGGAACATCCTGGTTGACGCAATGCGAATCCAGCTTCAGTAATAATATCCAATATGCCTTCCTCTTTGATCTGTGCTTCTACAATATGTGATCCTGGCACAAGCCATGCAGTCACATTTTCTGCTTTTTGCTTACCTTTAATAATAGATGCGAAATCACGAAAATCTTCAATTCTACCATTGGTACAACTTCCTACGAAAACAAAATCGACTTGTTTGCCTATCATAGGTTCATTTTCATGATATCCCATATAGTCCAAAGATTTCTTATAAGTAGTCTTCTCTCCACCAACAAGTGCTTCTGAAAGGGGAATACTTTTTGAAATACCAATTCCCATACCTGGATTTGTTCCATAAGTAATCATTGGCTCAATATCACTAGCTACAAAAGTCAATTCTTTATCGAATTGTGCATCGTCATCAGTCTTTAAAGTTTTCCAATAGGCTAATGCTGTATCCCAAGCGTCTCCTTTTGGTGTTTGAGAACGACCTTCTAAATAGTTGTACGTTTTCTGATCAGGTGCGATCATACCGCCACGGGCTCCCATTTCAATACTTAAGTTACAAACCGTCATACGGCCTTCCATGGTCATATTTTCAAAAACATCCCCTGCATATTCTACAAAGTATCCGGTTGCACCAGAAGTTGTTAATTTTGCAATAATATATAATGCCACGTCTTTAGGTGTTACCCCATTCCCTAAATGCCCATTTACATTAATGCGCATTTTTTTAGGTTTTGGCTGCATAATACATTGTGTAGACAATACCATTTCTACTTCCGAAGTTCCAATGCCAAAGGCAATTGCTCCAAAAGCACCATGTGTTGATGTATGTGAATCTCCACAAACAATAGTAGCTCCAGGTAGTGTAATTCCATGTTCAGGACCTACCACGTGAACAATTCCATTGTTTTCATGTCCTAATCCCCAATGGCTAATCCCATGTAATTTAGAATTTTCTTCTAAAGTTTTTAATTGATTTGCCGAAAGTGGATCTTCAACAGGTAAATGCTGATTGATGGTTGGCGTATTATGATCGGCAGTTGCAAATGTACGCTCTGGATACATTACGCTTAAACCTCTAGATTTTAAGCCTAAAAAGGCGACAGGACTAGTCACTTCATGAATAAAATGGCGATCTATAAAAAATACATCGGGACCACCTTTAACGGATTTAACCACATGTGAATCCCATACTTTGTCAAACAATGTTTTACTCATAAACTCTATAATTTCTAAGCTGTAATTAAAACTAACAGCACGTTAAATTTAAGTTCGCAAAATTATAAAAACTAGCCTAAAATGTATCGGAATTGCTCATCAAGGATACGATAGTCAACATTTTTTATGGGATTAATCACAAGCAACAAAACTATGCTTAACTCAATAAAATCAAGTTGTTGAGTGGTTTATAGAGTGATGCATTTTTACGAAAGCCAATGCGTTTATAAATCATCCGCATTGCCGAATATAAGCTTATCCTTAGTTAAGCCCATGGTAGATTTCTTCAAGCAATGAGTATACAATGGCAGCGTGATTTTCTTTGCTGAGATATAATATATGAAAGTTTGTCAAGCTTTTGCAGCTTAGCGAAATTACTTAAGTCTGTCTTCTACGAATTCAATCTTGGTTTTTCCATGTGGTTTTGGTTTGCCATTAGCATCCATATTCACCATTACAATTTTCTCGATGGTGATAATGAGTTCTTTGGTCATCATATTGCGCACTTTACAACGCAGTGTTAATGAAGCCCTACCAAAAGCAGTGGCTTCTATCCCAATTTCAATGATATCACCTTCTCTTGCCGAGCTTTTAAAATCAATTTCTGTAATAAATTTGGTTACTATTTGCTGGTTCTCAAGTTGAACGACGGCATATAAAGCGGCCTCCTCGTCGATCCATTCTAGTAAACGACCACCAAATAAGGTTCTGTTTGGATTTAAATCTTCCGGTTTTATCCATTTTCGTGTATGATAATTCATTTGGTAGTCGTTTATTTTAGGTTAATTAAGATTTATTTAGATTTTCTCATTAATATAATCAATCATCTCATTTTCTAAAGCGATAGTTTTATCGAAAGTCGTTTTTGCACGACCTAAAAGTGCATCTGCGGCTGTTCTATCTTTAATATCTTTGGCATTAATCCGCACATTAAAATAGGCGCCATAAACGGCAGTACGTGCGCATAATGCCCCTACACCAGCATCGGAAAGTGAATTTTGCAATCCGATTTTAGCCATAGCCATCATCACTTCTATTGAATCACAAGCCGTTTCCATGACCATTAAAGGTACTTCAGTAGCATAAATTGTGGCAGCTTCTATCGCATTTGCACGATCTTCCTTTTCTTGATCAGAAGATTTTGGCATTCTAAATCCGTCAATAATTTTATTAAACGCATTGGTGTCTTCATCAACCAAGGCTAATAATTTATTCTTATAAACTTGTCCTTTTACAGCCCAATTTGAGAATTCTTCCCAACGGTCATCCCATCCTGCTTTATGTCCCGATAAATTAGCAACCATAGTCCCTAATGACACGCCTAAAGTCCCAACATAAGCCGATATAGATCCGCCTCCTGGAGCCATAGATTCCCCAGCTGTTTCTTCAGCAAAATCGCTTAGCGTTAAATCAATGAGCTGTTTTGTTTCGCCTTTTAATACATATTCAATAATCTTTTCATTCGGATTAAAAGGCTTTAAATCATCAAGTCCTAAAGATTTTACTGCTATTTTAATTTTTTCAGCTTCAGAAATTCCCAAAGAACGATTTTGTTTCTTCAAGAAATAATCTCCTGCGTCAAGCATGGCTTTCAACGGAATTAAACCAATAAGTTCAGACCCTGTTACGCGTAAACCTCGTGAATCAGCAGCTTTACAAGTTTCGTCAAAGGCCACATGCATTGAGGTAATACTAATATTAGTAAGATTATAAGAGATTTGTGCGATCCCATATTCGTCAATATACCAACCAATGCCTTTTACTGCCTTTAGCTTTCCAGGAACTCTAATGGCTTCCCCGTTAGCATCCAAAATTTTCTTTCCTGTAATAGCATTGCCTTCACGTTTAAAGCGTCCTGCTTCTCTAATATCAAAAGCAATCGCATTGGCACGTCTAGTTGATGTGGTATTTAAATTTACATTATAAGCGACTAGAAAATCACGAGCAGAAATCGCTGTTACTCCAGTTGTCGCAACATTATCACTATACTCTGCAGGTCCGAAATCGGGTTTCCATTCAGGGTCAGAAAGTTTTTTAGGAAGTCCTTCATATTCACCAGCTCTACAATTGGCCAAATTCACGCGTTTATCTTCTTGGGCTGCATTTTCATAAAGATATACCGGAATGTTTAATTGCTTGCCAACACGTTCCCCTAATTTATGTGCATAAGTAGCTGTTTCTTCTAAAGTAATTCCTGAAATAGGTACCATCGGACAAACATCTGTAGCTCCAAAACGAGGATGCTCTCCAGTATGTTTACTCATATCAATTAGTTGTGCGGCCTTTTGAATTAGTAAAAACGCAGCATCAACAACCTGATCTGGTTCACCAACAAAGGTAATAACAGTTCTATTAGTGGCTGCTCCTGGGTCTACGTCTAAAAGTTTTATTCCATCAATGGTTTCAACAATTTTAGCGATTTCATTTATTTTAACAAGATCACGTCCTTCACTTATATTTGGTACGCATTCAATGAGTTGTTTTTGCATCTTTTATATCTGAATGGGTTAATTAATATTTCCTTCAAATATACATATTCAGTCCATTGTTTAAAACACTAATTCTTCATATTTATGTCGCTCACTTACCTCTGCTACATTTCCCAAATATGCATTGCCTCTCAACCTTCCAACAGTATGGGCCGAAAGCTCAATTTCTGAAGCTTGTGTAGCGAGTTTGTTGAGACTTAATGGCGCTATGTTTAACCACTCTGCTTCCATCTCATTATTGAGCATTAAAGGCATTCTAGGTTCTTTCAACTTGGGATTATTGTGAATTTTAGCCATAAACGGATTTCCTTTTCTCGTCACAATGCTAAAGGTGTTGATGAGTTCGCCTGTTGCAGGGTTTAACCAGTCACTCCATAGTCCCGCAAAACATAAGGGTAGATCACTTTTGTTTTTTATATAAAACGGATAGGTTTTTCCTTTATAATGGTGGTGTTCGTAAAAGCCATCAACATAAATCAAGCAGCGTTGGTGTTTCGCAGAATGTTTAAAAGATGGTTTTTCAAAAATAGTTTCAACCCGGGCATTTAAAGTGGCATTCCAAAATTTCAAGAACTGTACTTCAGTTTTTACCCAATTAGGGACCAATCCCCATAATGATATGACTGGTATTTTAGGCGATTCATTGGTATAGATATATAATTTAGGATGAGCATATCCGGAAACATGATGCAGGTTTGACTCCGAAAATGGACGAAGTTTCTCCTCAATTTCTAAGATAGCATCCAATTGCCCGAATCGTATTGCCCTTTTTAATTGCGTTTCTAAACTTGTTTTTATATCATAACACATGTTACAAAAGTGATTAATTATAGATCTTAAAGATACATTTCTATAAGGCATCATTTTAACTTTTATTTTAGCTAACTCTTTTCAGTTCTATTATGTTTGTTTTGAGTCATTTTTTTTAGAAATAAGAGGAAACCAGATGTAACAATTCACTACATTGTGTGACCAATTAATAAACATTAACACACACACTATAAAAACATGAGAAATTTTAGATTATTAGTATTAGCATTGGTGCTTAGCTTTTCAGGACAGGGTAATGCCCAAACAGCAGCTGAAATTGTAGCAAACTATCTTGAAGCTATTGGTGGCGAAGAAAATTTACTTAAAGTTCAAGGCATAAAAATGAAAGGTGAGTTAAATGCACAAGGCATGAAAATACCAATGGAAACGGTGACTATGAAGGACGGACGTATGTACGCCCAAATTGAATTTCAAGGTAAAAAAATAAAGCAACTGTTTACTGATGGAACAAAAGTTTGGATGTTTAATATGATGGCTCAAGCTGTTGAAGAAATGCCAGCCGATGAAACAAAAATGATTCTTGAAGAATTTAGAGATTTCCCTAATCCATTTTTAAATTATAAAGACAAAGGCTATACCATTGAACTTATGGGTACAGAAACACAAGAAGGGACTGAATGTTTTAAGCTAAAGCTTACCAAAAAACCACATACAATTAAAGGTGAAGTGGTTCCTAATATAAGTTTTTATTATTTTGAAACAGACACATTTGTTCCTATTTTAACTGAAGCAGAGGTTCCAACTGGACCAGCAAAAGGACAACTAATGAAAACACCACTTAGTGATTATCAGGAGGTAGACGGATTGTATTTTCCGTTTACAACAGAAATACAGGGGATGACAATGACTTTTACAAGCATAATCATAAACCCTGAAGTTGAAGATGCCGATTTTGCAAAATCTGTAGAAGCTGAAAAAACGCCAGCTATCAAAAACTAAAATCATTAAAAGCGCCTTTTTTAAAAGGCGCTTTTTTATTTTTAAAATTCAAACATATGAAAATTAGAATAATACTTATTCTTTCATTGATGATTTCTGGGTTGACAACTCAAGCACAGGAAAGCGAAGCTATAAAACGAGGGAAGGCCTTATTTGGAGATCTAAGAGTACGACACATTGGTCCAGCCTTAATGAGTGGCAGAATAAACGATTTAGCGATCCACCCTACAAATTCTAAAATCATTTATGCTGGGACTGCGGGAGGTGGTGTATGGAAATCGAATGATGCCGGGACTATATTTCATCCTGTTTTTGATGATTATTGCCAATCAATTGGAGCTGTTGCCATTGATCCAAATGATCCAGATAATGTGATTTATGTGGGCACAGGAGAAACATGGACACGTAATAGTGTATCTATTGGAGATGGATTGTACAAATCTATAGACGGTGGAACGAATTGGAAAAAGCTTGGCTTTGATAAATCTGAACGCATTGCAAATATCATTGTTAATCCTAATAATTCTGATGAAATTTATGTCGCTGTCCTCGGTGCACTTTGGTCAGATAGTGATGTTCGAGGTGTTTACAAGTCTCTGGATGCAGGAGCAACCTGGAATAAAGTGCTCTATCTCGATAAAACTACGGGTTGTGCCGATTTAACTATGGATCCCAACGATCCAAATATTCTATATGCCTCAATGTGGGAATTTAGAAGAACAGGATGGTCTTTCAACTCTGGAGGTGACAAAAGTGCACTATACAAGTCTTTAGATGGCGGATCAACATGGAATAAAATCCATAATGGCTTTCCAGAAGGGAAATTAGGTCGTTTGGCGATTGCAGTTGCACCATCAGATTCGAATATTTTATATACTGTTATTGAGGCTGAAGCAGCAAAAAAGAAAGGTCTTTACAAAAGTACCGATGCGGGCGCTAGTTGGAAACAATTAAACAATGACTTTGGAATTACCGTACGCCCGTTCTATTTTTCAAGAATAACGGTTGACCCAAAAAATCCGGATATCGTTGTTAAAGCAGGATTAACGGGTTCAATATCCAGAGATGGAGGCAAAACCTTTAGTACATTGGGAAATATGCATGGAGACATTCATGATATTGTGTTTGATCAAAATGATTCTGAACGTATGTTTGTTGGAACCGATGGTGGTGTTTATCGTTCTTGGAATGGAGGAACCACAATGGAAATTGTTGAAAATTTACCATTATCTCAATTTTATCATATCAGTGTAGACAACGCTGAACCCTATAATATATATGGTGGACTACAAGACAATGGTTCCTGGTATGGCCCTTCCCATTCTAGTGGTGGTATCAATGCCAGAGATTGGAATTCAATTGGTGGTGGTGATGGTTTCAGAGTCTTAAAGCACCCTACCAAAAATATTATTTATTCAGAGATGCAAGGTGCAGCAAACGTATGGCGATACGATGTTGATAACAGCCTAATAAAAACGGTGCAACCGCTGCCTCAAATTGGACATGCTAAATTGCGTTTTAATTGGAATGCGCCAATGGCAATTAGTTCACATCAACCCGATCGCTTTTATATGGGGAGTCAATTTTTACATATTTCTGAAGACATGGGTAATTCCTGGACAATTATTTCTCCAGATTTAACCACAAACGACGCGAATAAACAACAACAAGAAGCTTCTGGAGGCCTTTCTATGGATAATTCTGGAGCAGAAAATCATACGACAATTTTCACTATTGCAGAATCACCTTTAGATGCTGATGTAATCTGGGTTGGTACTGATGATGGGAATGTTCAAATCACAAAAAATGCTGGGAAAACATGGTCCAATACTATAGATAATATTTCGGGATTACCAAAGCATACCTGGGTGTATCATATTGAAGCGAGTTCACACGACAAAGCCACAGCATATGCCGTTTTTGAAGGGCACACCAATGGAGATATGACTCCATATACTTATAAAACTACAGATTATGGTCTTACCTGGGAAAGTATTATTACTGATGATGTACAAGGGTTTGTGAGAAATATACAAGAGGATTATGTCAATCCTGATTTATTGTTTCTAGGAACGGAATTTGGACTATATATCACTTTAAATGGCGGTAATACATGGAACAAGTTTACCGAGAATATGCCTTCGGTTGCAGTGCATTTTATTGATCTTCAAAAGCAAACAAACGATTTGGTAATGGGTACACATGGTCGTGGTGTTATTATCATCGATGATATTTCTCCGCTTCGTGAAATTAATAAAGAGGTGATGTTAAAAAAAGTACATTTCTTTAAAACCAAACCAACTGTGATGAGAGACCAAAGAGGTTTCGTAGGAAACTTTGGAGGAGAGACCCAATTTGTTGGAGCCAATCCTTCAAGGGCTGTACAGATAAAGTATTTACTAACCAAACGGCATACTTTTGGAAAAATGTCTCTGGAAATACAAGATCTTGAAGGCCGTAAAATTACCAGTTTAGGTCCGGGAAAATCAAAAGGCATCAATATTGTGTATTGGAATTATTCTATGAATCAACCTAAAGTTGCTAAAGGGAAAACCATCAGTTATGGTGGATTTGCTTCTCCAAGAGTGAAAGCAGGCTCCTATAAAGCAGTCCTTACAAAAGGGAAAGCTTCTTATGAACAAATTTTTGAAGTTGTATACGATGATAATTCAGGATTATCAGTAGGTGAAAGGAAAACAAAGCACGATGTGACTATGAAAATGTATCATATGATAGAAGCTTTGGCTTATATAGTTTATGAATTGGATGAAATCCTTAAAACGAACCCCAAAGAAAAGATCGCTATGGCATTAACTACTTTAAAAAAGACGCTCGTAATTACAACTGGGGATAATTATGTGAGTTCGGCCGAGCCTCAATTAAGAGAGTTAATGGCTGACTTATATAGTAAAATTGCAGGAAGCTATGATGTTGCCTCTCCAGCTGAAATGGCCAATTTAAAACTTATTGAAGCACGATTCATCATGGCTAAAGCAGATTTTGATAAACTAAAAAAGAAGGCAAAACTAAAAAACTTTGTACTTAAAACTTATGATGAGTTTGTCAATGATTAAGAACTTTGGCATCTGCTTTTAATTGACTAAAGTCCATTTTAATTTATTGGGTTATATACTATTGTCAATTTGAGTGACTTTTTAAATAATTAGTATTGAGAACAGTTTTCAAAGATGAAAATTTAATTCTCAATACTAATTATACGCATTCCTGTTAGTAAAAATCAAGCCTTTTCCACCCATTTGTTAATAACACAGTTAACAACAATCGGCCCTTCTAACTATTTTCTTTTAAAGATTCTATATTTTTAGTAAAAATCTTTCTCATTATGAATACTAGAAACTTTGATCTCAAACGTGTTCGTCCTGATTTCATGACGACTACCATTAACAATGAAATGAGTGCAGAAGAACGGTTCCAAAATTTAGTACTGCGACCGATAATTAAACTCCAAGACGATTTATTTATTGAAGTGTTCAAAAATTATGTTCATAAACATAAAAATGTGTTTTATGAATTATCTACCGAAAAACGGATTTTCTATATTGAGAATTCAATTCAAAAGGATATGAAATTCAGAAATAGTATGAAAGGTATGGTGATAGGACTTTTTACTGTGGAAGAATATAAGCTTTACATTGAAAATTCATCGGCATTAAACAAACGGATGATGAATCTTGTAAAAGAGCGCATTATAAATAGTATCCAAGCCATAGTTTCAGATGCTATTGAACTCCCAGCTGCAGTTTAATAAAATTTTAACGTTTCATGTCAATTATTTTATATACTTTTGAAACGTTCATTTCAATTAAAATGCCAAAAACAGAATCATTCAATAGAACCTTAGTCCTGGAGCAGGCCACAACAGTTTTTCACGATAAAGGCTACAATGCTACTTCGCTGCAAAATCTGGTAGATGCTACTGGATTGAATCGATCTAGTATTTACAATTCGTTTGTAAGTAAGTTAGATTTATACCTCGAATGTTTAAATGTATATGAAGCTAAATTTAATAGAGAAGCTTCAAAAACCCTATTAAGGGCCGAAGATCCTTTGGATGCCATTAAGCGTTTATTTGATTTATATGTCAAACTGATTTCGTTGGAAAAGTTTGATAAGGGTTGTCTCATTACGAATTGTAAAGCTGAAATGGCAAACCATGAGAAGGCGATAACCGTATTTTTGGAGAAAAACCAAGGTCATACGCTCCAATTTTTGGAAGATTTAATCATAAAAGGGCAGGAAGACGGACACATAAATACAAATCAGACTTCAAAAATCTACGCGTTGTACTTATTTTCGTCGTTGCAAGGATTTAGAATGACGGCTATTTTAATTACAGATAGAACACAATTACAAAGTATTGTAAATTCAATTTTACAAACTATAACTTAATTTTTTTTGAACCAATTTGAAACGTTCGTTTCAAATAAAAAATGATAAAATGAATAAATTACAAAACAAAGTAGCCATTATTACAGGAGCGAATAGTGGTATTGGTTTGGCAACAGCTAAACTGTATTTAAAAGAAGGTGCAAAAGTTGTCCTTTCAGGACGTCGTCAAGAAGCATTGGACGAAGTTGCAAAAGAATTAAACGGTGACTTTATAACCGTTTTGGCCGATGTTTCAATTGCAGCTGATAATGTTCGTCTTATTGAAGCGGCAACACAACATTATGGGGCAATCGATATTTTGTTTCTAAATGCAGGTATTGCAAAACCTATCCCTGCTTCTGAAATTACGGAAGCACATATTGATGAAATTTTCAATATCAATGTCAAAGGACCAATCTTAGCAATAAAAGCGGCATTGCCATCAATAAAAGATGGGGGAACCATTTTATTCACAAATTCTGTAGTACATCAAAAAGGATTTGAAGGTTTAGGGATATACTCGGCTAGTAAAGGCGCACTAAGGGCGTATTCTAGAGTATTAACCTCTGAACTGAAATCTCGTAAAATACGTGTAAATTCAATTGCTCCAGGGCCAATTGAAACGCCATTATATGGAAAAATGGACTTGCCTATGGACGTAGTTCAGGAAATGGGGAAAGGCTTCGCAGCTCAAGTTCCATTAGGACGATTCGGATCTTCTGAAGAGATTGCAAACGCCGCATTATTCTTAGCTTCAGACGAAGCTTCTTATATTAATGGGGTTGAACTTGAAGTTGATGGCGGATTGAGCCAAGTTTAAATTAATTTAGATTTTATAAAGAAAAAAGGCTTGATTACTCAAGCCTTTTTTTATAACAAAGATTCTCCATTGAGATTGGTAGTGAGCACATCGCTCATATAATCAAAGAAGGGACGAATTATTTTAAAGGAATGATCTACAGTACTTAAAAAATTAGGAGATGTGATCTCGGTATCCGTGATTTTTTTTGTGAAAATAAATTGCTTCTTTTTTATCAGATCAATATTCTTGTCCTCTTTATTAAAACCCTTGGGAGCTGTCTTTACTTCATCTCCAACAAACGATCCCCATATTTTTTTAAAAGAAGCTTCTTTCATAATATCCCGTATATCATCAGCATCCATTTCAAATTCCTTTCGAACTCTTAAAAGATCTTCTTTTTTTGGTTCCCAAAATCCAGTGGCTAAAAAACTTTCATTATTTGGAGCAATATGTAAATAATAACCACCTCTCAATTCAGGCTTCTTTCGATGAAAGCTTCCCCCAAAATAGGTTTTATAAGGTGTTTTATCTTTTGAAAATCGGACGTCGCGATAAATTCTGAACATTTTCATTTTATCAACTTCATCATGAGTATTCAAGCCATTATAAATGGTCGTATAACACTGTTTTACCTCTGCTTCAATAGCCTTGAATTCTGCTTTATTCTCATTAAACCAATCTCGATTATTGTTTTTATGAAGTTTATTAAAAAAAGTCAAAGCTTCTTTTGGGATTGTGGTACTCATATTTGTTTTTTTGATTAGACTTTAATTAAAATGAAAAGAAATTCTTCTGAAAAATACGAAAAGCTTTTTACTCTTCAAATTCAATTTTATTAAGAATAAGCCCTGATGGTGGAGCAATATATTCCAATACGACAGTGCTTTCCGGTTTTAAACTCTCTACAATTTCATCAAGCGTCATATCTCCCCTACCCAATTTGATGAGTGCTCCCATCATTAATCGTATTTGGTTTCGTCCAAATCCCTTGCCTTTTACTCTAAGTATATAGGTTTGTTCTGGAAAGAAATTTGCAGTAAGCACCGTATTTTCTACGAGTTCACAAGTTATAATTTCTCGATGATAAATACCATTATCGGAAGCTTTATAACAATAAGTTTTAAAATTATGAAGCCCTTGAAATAATTGTGCCCCTTTTTTCATGAGTTCAATATCTAAAGGTTCCAAAATAGTGGTCATCAGGGGTGCGCAGAACGGGTGAAACTTATTCCCTTGTGCAAACATATAAAGATATTCCTTGAGTTTTGAATCTTTTATAATATTAAAGGATTCATCAACTTTCTTTATGGATAAGGCCCTAATGTCCTGTGGTAAATTATGATTGAAGAGTGCTAAAAATTCATCGATATTTTCCAGAGGCTCTTTTTGTAAAAACAATTCGAAAGCAGCCTCTTGTGCAGAAACCATGGCATCTGTTCGCCCGGCTCCTAAAGTTTTGAACCCTTGATCACCCAGAATATATTTTAAAGTTCTGTCTATCATTAAATGCACCGTCTTTAATTTGGGTTGTTTTTGCCAACCGTGAAAACGATAGCCTAAATACTGAACTTTAAAAACGTAATAATACTTCTTATTAAACATGCGTACAAGTACGAGAAATTTAAAAGCACAACAAAATTTTTAATGTCTGGATTTTAGAACTTCTACGATATCATTGAGTTTAAATCCTTTTGCTTGAAGTAAAATTAAATAGTGGAATAATAAATCGGCACTTTCATCAAGAAATAAGTGATCGTTGTTGTCTTTGGCTTCAATAACTACTTCAACAGCCTCTTCTCCTACTTTTTGAGCAATTTTATTAATCCCTTTTGTGAATAATGACGCGACATATGAACGTTCTTCATTGGCGTTCTCTTTACGATCCTGAATCACATCTTCCAATTGAGATAAAAATCCAAATTGTTGATTGTTATTTTCTTTCCAACAGGTATCCGTTCCTTTATGACAGGTTGGTCCTTCTGGATTTACCGAAACTAATAAAGTATCATTATCACAGTCGTTTTTGAGATCGACCAAATTTAAAAAATTTCCACTTTCCTCCCCTTTGGTCCATAATCGCTGCTTAGATCTGCTATAGAAGGTCACCTTTTTAGTTTCCAAAGTTTTTTGAAATGCTACTGCATTCATATAGCCTAGCATTAATACTGCTTTAGTTTCGGCATCCTGAATGATGGCTGGTACTAATCCTTCGTTATTGTATTTAATTTCCATAATTTTTTTATTTCCTGCCAAAACAGGATTGATTATTAAAGTCGGACTTCTATATTATTATTGTTCAATTCTTTTTTTAATTCTGAAATTGGTATTTCTCCAAAATGAAACACACTAGCTGCCAGTGCAGCATCTGCTTTACCAAGTGTAAATGTATCTACAAAATGCTGAATTGATCCTGCCCCTCCAGAGGCTATAATTGGAATGTTTAAAGTTTCTGATAGTTTTGCTAAAGCCTCATTTGCAAAGCCATTTTTAGTACCATCATTATTCATTGATGTAAAAAGAATCTCTCCCGCACCACGTTTCTCAACTTCTTTAGCCCAATCAAAAAGATTTTTATCAGTTGGAATGGTTCCACCAGCCAAATGCACCATCCATTGGTCATTAACGCATTTTGCATCAATGGCTACGACAATACACTGACTTCCAAACTTATTGGATAATTCGTCAATGAGCTCAGGACGTTTAATAGCCGAGGAATTCACTGATACTTTATCGGCACCACATTTTAAAAGGGCATCGACATCAGCAATAGATGTAATCCCCCCGCCAACGGTAAATGGAATATTTACTTGCTCGGCCACATGCAATACCATATCCAGCGTTGTTTTTCTTTGTTCAAGCGTTGCCGAGATATCTAAGAACACTAATTCGTCTGCACCAGCTAAAGCATATTTTCTAGCCAATTCCACAGGATCACCAGCATCAATTAAATCTACAAAATTAACGCCCTTTACAGTACGTCCATTTTTGATATCTAAGCAGGGTATAATTCGTTTTGTTAGCATAATTTTATCTTTTTTTTAAAACAGATTGCTTCGGGACACTCGCTATGACAATTATTTATTTATTATATAATTTTCTAATTGCTTCAATGAAATTCTGTTTTCATAAATTGCTTTTCCAATAATGACACCTTCACAACCCAGTTCAGCGAGTTTGGGCAATTCATCAAAACTCGAAATACCTCCGGAGGCAATGAGTTTTAAAGGGCGATTTGTTTGCTCTTTATTTGACAAATTACCTGTATTTAAAATTCTTCGGTATAATTCAAACGAAGGCCCCTCCAACATCCCATCTTTGGCTATATCAGTACAAATCACATATGCAATACCTTTTTCCTGGTAACGCTCTATAAATGGAATAACGCTTTTCGTACTTTCTTCCTGCCAACCATTAATCGCTATTTTTTCATTATTACAATCGGCACCCAAAATTATTCTATCAGATCCATATTGAGAGATCCATCCTTCGAAAATCTTTGGGTTTTTCACAGCAATACTTCCTCCGGTAATTTGGCTCGCTCCTGAATTGAAAGCGATATGTAAATCTTCATTCGTCTTTAATCCGCCTCCAAAATCAATATTCAATTTGGTTTTTGAAGCTATTTGTTCCAGCACTTTATAATTTACAATATGACTTGCTTTGGCACCATCTAAATCCACCACATGTAAATCTTGGATCCCAGCATCTTCAAACATTTTGGCCACTTCCAAAGGGTTCTCATTATATATTTTCTTGGTCTTATAATCTCCTTTTGTCAATCGGACACATTTACCTTCTATGATATCTATTGCTGGTATTACTCTCATATTATATGATGCTTTATTTATTGATAACTCTATCTAAAAGGGAGTCGCTATAAGTTTATGAAATTTTGTAAAATTTGTGCACCTGCAGTACTGCTTTTTTCTGGATGAAATTGGACTCCATAAAAATTTTCATGTTGTAATGCAGAAGCATAATTGGTTTGATAATTTGTTGTGGCAATGGCTTCTGTGCATTGCTCGGCATAATAACTATGCACTAAATACATGTGTTCATTTTCTTTTATTCCTGAAAACAATTCAGATTTCAAATTAACAATGGTATTCCATCCCATTTGAGGGACTTTCACAGCATTTGTAAATCGTTTAATATCTACATCAAAAATTCCTAAACCTCTAGTGTTCCCTTCTTCTGTATGTTTACAAAGTAGTTGCATCCCGAGGCAAATCCCTAAAACGGGTTGTTTCAAATTTGGAATTAGGACATCTAAACCCGTTTCTTTAAGCTTTTCCATGGCGTTACTGGCCTCGCCAACTCCAGGGAAAATTACCTTGTCCGCATTTAAAATCTCATCGGGGTCATTTGATAAAACTGCAGTAATACCGAGGCGTTTAAAAGCAAATTGTATGCTTTTAATATTTCCAGCGCCATAATCTATAATTATAATGTTCAAAATTCAATAATTTATTTATAATACTCCTTTTGTTGATGGTAAAATCATTTTTTCAACATCTCTTTTCACGGCCATTTTTATGGCTTTTGCAAAGGCTTTAAAAATAGCCTCAATTTTATGATGCTCATTGACGCCATCTGCCTTAATATTTAAATTGCATTTGGCGCCATCCGTAAAGGATTTAAAGAAGTGCAAAAACATTTCCGTTGGCATTTTTCCAATCATTTCACGCTTAAAATCGGCATCCCACACCAACCAATTTCTACCTCCAAAGTCAATACCCACTTGAGCTAGGCAATCATCCATAGGTAAATAAAATCCATAGCGTTCAATGCCCAATTTATTTCCTAAAACCTCATTAAATAATTCACCTAATGCAATTGCGGTGTCTTCAATGGTGTGATGCTCATCAACTTCCAAATCCCCATCAACATTTATATCTAAATCCAATTGCCCGTGACGTGCAATTTGGTCGAGCATATGATCAAAAAAAGCGAGGCCTGTATTTATATTACTCTTTCCTGTGCCATCGAGATTTAATGTAATCTCAATTTTAGTTTCATTGGTATTTCTTGAGAGTTGACCTGTACGTTCTTTTGCTTTCAAAAACTTATAAATTGCTTCCCAATCATTAGTTTCCAGTGCAATAAACGCATCTAAAGCTTCTCGCTGTACTGTAATTTCCTCAGTTCCAAAATTGGTGTTGTCATTTATAAAAACCCCTTTACTTCCCAAGTTTTTAGCCAATTCTATATCGGTTAAACGATCGCCTATGACATAAGAATTTTTTAAATCATAACCATTGGTAAAATACTTGGTTAATAAGCCGGTATTTGGCTTTCTATTGGGTGAATTGTCTTTGGCGAATGTTCGGTCCATGAACTGTTCTTCAAAGACAACCCCTTCCGAAGAAAACGTCTCAATTATAAAATTGTGAATTGGCCAAAACACAGCTTCTGGATATGCTTCGGTTCCCAATCCGTCCTGATTGGTAACCATTACAATCTCAAAATCCAATTCCTTGCAAATCTTAGCTAAAAACTGAAATACCTTAGGGTAAAACTTCAGCTTAGCAAAAGAGTCAATTTGCTCGTCAGCGGGTTCTTTAATTAGTGTGCCGTCTCTATCTATAAATAATACACGTTTCATAATACTTTTTTTATTTCCCTGAACATATTTTAGGGCTATTAATTCATTATTATATTTCAAATTTATGCGCTCCTAAAACGAATTCAGGATTTAGAAATTAATACAAGTGTTGCTATTAATTTCTTATTCTCTTCTGGTGTACCCACTGTAATTCTTAAGCAATTTTCACAATGCAATTGTTTGGTTCTGTTTCTTATCACCATGCCAAGATCCACCAACTGTTGATAACGTTTGGAAGCATCATCAACTTTAACCAATAAAAAGTTTGCATCTGATGGGTATATGACCTCGATAAAATTGATGGTTTTCAGAGCTTTATTGAGAACATTTCGTTGCGTTTTTAAGGTCTTAATTTGATCATTATAACACTGACTATCCGATAATTGGTAAACAGCCTTTTGTTGTGTTAATGTGTTGATATTATATGGTGGCTTTATTTTATTTAATACAGAAATAATTTCTGAAGATGCAAAACACATCCCTAACCTTATACCTGCCATCCCATATGCTTTTGATAAGGTTTGTGTCACTATTAAATTTGGAAATTCATCCAATCGGCTCAACCAACTCTCTTCCTCTGAAAAATCAATATAGGCTTCATCAATTACAACAATACCGCTAAAATTTTTGATTAATGCTACTACTTTGTCTTTGTCAAAACTATTAGCAGTAGGGTTATTTGGTGAACATAAAAACAATAATTTGCTGTATTTGTTTTGAATAGCTAACACTTCTTCAACGTTTGGTTGAAAGTTATTTGATAGAGGTATTTGTTTAACTTCGACAGCATTTAAGTTTGCTAATACTTCGTACATGCCATAAGTTGGTGGTAAAGTAATCACGTTATCTTGCTTAGGTTCACAAAATGCTCTGAAGACTAAATCTAAAACTTCATCACTTCCATTTCCTAAAAGGATATTATCTATTGGGCATTTTTTTAAATCTGAAAGCACTAATTTTAAGCTGCTTTGTTGCGGATCAGGGTAGCGATTAACACCATTTTCATAGGGGTTTTCATTTGCATCAAGAAAACACATATTCTCTGTGAGGTCTTTATATTCGTCCCTAGCAGAAGTATAAGGCTTTAATTGCTTAATACTTGGTCTTATGAATTGATCAATATTGAATGTGCTTGTTTTCATTTTAATTTAATGAGAGTTTCACCTGATTCTGACTTAGGTGGGATTAATATCTTTTAATCTTATGGAAACCGCATTTTTATGTGCTTGCAAGCCTTCGGCTTCAGCCATAATTTCTACGGTGTTTCCTATATTTAATAGGCCTTCTTTTGAAATGTTTTGAAAAGTGATGCTTTTAGTAAAGCTCTCCAAATTTACTCCAGAATAGGCCTTAGAAAACCCATTAGTTGGGAGGGTGTGATTTGTTCCTGAGGCATAATCTCCAGCACTTTCTGGTGTATAATTTCCAATAAAAACGGATCCTGCATTTACAATGCCGTCACAATAAAAGGCATTACTTGCGGTGCATATAATTAAATGCTCTGGTCCATAGGTATTAATTAAATCGAGTGCCACATCATTAGTGTTCACATAGATCAGTTTAGAATTTGAAATTGCTTTTTCTGCAATCGACTTCCGTGGTAACATTTGCAATTGAGTAGTAATTTCTTCTCTCACATTTGTAATCAATGATTTTGAGGTTGATACTAAAATCACCTGACTATCCACACCATGTTCGGCCTGACTTAACAAATCAGATGCCACATATGATGCATTAGCAGTATCATCTGCTACTACTAATAACTCGCTCGGTCCTGCAGGCATATCTATTGCAATTCCATACTTTGTTGCCATTTGTTTTGCAACGGTGACAAACTGATTCCCTGGACCAAATATTTTATAGACTTTTGGAATTTTAGCTGTGCCAAAAGTTAATCCAGCAATGGCTTGGATACCACCAACTTTAATAATTTTGGTTACTCCACAAAGATTAGCAGCGTATAATATTTCATTAGCTACCATGCCTTTTGAATTTGGGGGCGTACAAAGGACAATATCCTTACAGCCTGCTATTTGTGCTGGAATTGCCAGCATTAAAACTGTAGAAAATAAAGGTGCTGTTCCTCCCGGAATATATAATCCAATTTTATCGATTGGTCTTTTTTCTTGCCAGCATTGTACCCCTGGCATTGTTTCTAGTTTGTTTATACTTGTTTTTTGCGCCTTGTGAAAGGTTGTTATATTTTGTTTTGCAATAGCGATAGCAGCCTTTATTTCCTCTGAAACTTCATCTATAGCTTTTGCAATCTCTACTTTTGAGACTTCTGTTTCTTTTAAATCTACACCATCAAAAATTGAGGTATACTTAGAAATAGCAAAATCACCATGCTGCTCTACATCTTTAAATATTTGAAGCACCGTATTCTCAATTTCTTCAACGGACTGCGTTGGGCGTTGTAATAACTGTGACCAGTTTTCTTTACTCGGATTTATTATTGATTTCATTACAATACCATTTTTTCAATTGGACAAACGAGTATACCTTGGGCACCTTTTAATTTTAGTTCATCAATAATCTCCCAAAATTGATTTTTGCTTATCACAGAATGTACCGAGCTCCAGCCCTCTTCTGCCAAAGGTAATACGGTTGGACTCTTCATTCCTGGAAGTACATTTATGATCTCTTCCAACTTTTCATTTGGAGCATTTAATAATATATACTTTGAGTTTCTCCCTTTTAATACAGACTTAATTCTGAATTGAATCTTGGATAATAGTTCTTGATTCTCACTTGAAATTTGAGGTGAGACGGCAAGCACTGCTTCCGACTTAAGTATTACTTCTTTTTCAACGAGATTATTTTTAAATAATGTACTTCCACTAGAGACAATATCTACAATAGCATCTGCCAATCCAATATTCGGGGCAATTTCTACAGACCCATTAATGATATGCAAATTAGCATTGACATTGTTTTTGGTTAGAAACTTGCAAACCGTATTTGGATATGAGGTTGCTATTTGTTTGCCTTCCAAATCTTTTACATTTGTATAATTCATAGATTTAGGAACAGCTACCGAAACTTTACACTTTGAAAACCCTAGATTTTCGATGCTTTTAATATCCTCTCCTTTTTCAACAAGCACATTTTTACCAATAATAGCGGCATCTACGACACCATCTCTAAGGTATTGAGGGATATCCCCATTTCTCAAATAAAGCACCTCTAAAGGGAAGTTTTTTGCCGACGCTTTAAGTTGATCCTTGCCATTATCTATAGAAATTCCTATGTCTCTAAGGAGTTTCATAGAATCGTCGTGTAAGCGACCTGATTTTTGAACTGCAATTTTTAATTTACTCATCTTATGCCCGAGAAAGCGGGAAGCTTTTATTGTGTTTGAGTAAATTGATGCGAAGTTAATTGTATTAAAAAACCCGCTTGATTTACTCAAACGGGTTTAAATATATTAGTTTTATTCAATACATCTTCAGCCTGCTTGAGTGCAAGTATGAAAATGGCGATGATGTAATTGAATAAAATTCATTTTGTTATTTTGTCTGGTCAAAGATTCAGAAATAAAATTTAGATATCCAAATCTTTTCTAATAATTCTAAAATAAATGAAGTATTATCAAATTAGACCTGTGTTTTTTACTGATTTCCTAAAATAATTGGCAAGCCATCCTTAGCTGATCCAATAACGACCACCTTACTATTAGTTGATTCCGCAAGTTTCAATGTTGCTTCAATACCTTTGTCTTGTAGAATTTTATCAGTAAGAGAAGCGCTTAATATACGGTTGGCATCTGCCTTACCTTGAGCTTCTATTATCACTTTCTCTGCCTCTTTTGCTGCAGTTACCAATCTAAACTCATACTCTAAAGATTCTTGTTCTTGTTTCAGTTTACGTTCGATCGCATCCTTGATTGTATTTGGAAGCGTCACATCTCTCACCAAGATCTCATTAAGCTGAATGAACTGTGTTCCAACAATTAGTTTAGTTTCTTCGAAAATCTCATCTTGAATAACATCGCGCTTACTTGAATATAATTGTTCAGGAGTATAACGTCCTACAACACTTCTTGCAGCACTACGAATAGCAGGTTGCAATACTCTAGAGACATAACTTTGTCCTTTTTCTTGATGCAATTTTCCTAAATTAGCATAATCTGGTTGAAACCATGCTGAGGCTTCCAGCTTAATTTCTAGTCCGTTTGAAGACAATACTTGCATGTTTTCAAATATTTCTTGTTGTCTTGCTTCATAAACAAACACTTTATTCCAAGGTGCAACTAAATGAAATCCTTCCCCTAAAGGTGGTTCATCTGTTACAACTCCATTATCAAACGTTCTGTATAATACGCCCGCTTCACCTGAGTTTATGGTAATTGCAGATTTCGAAAATAATATGATTACAAGTATTATTCCAACTAATACGGGTAAGGCTACTTTTGGTAATTTTTCCATTTTTTTTATTGATTGTTTTGTTAAATAAGTCCGTTATATTTTCTTAAAAACCACTCAATTGTTAAGCTAAGTACAATGAGTGCTAATAGGTATTTAAAATCGATTAAAGGTACAACATTTTTAATTCGTTTTTGAATGGTTGCAAATCTAGAATCCTCCAATAAATCATTAATTAAAGTCGATGTATTTTCTATAAAATAACTCGTTCCTAAAGTGTTAGTAGCAAGTTGTCGTAGTTTTGTTACATTCGCATTTAAAAATTGTTGTTCTACATTATAATCGAGAATCTGTATTCGACCAGATTTGGTCACTTCTGCATCATTTGCTCTTACAGTAAAATCGTATTTTCCCGAAGACAGATGACTTAAATCGATTTGATAATTATTTTGTTTTAAAATAAATGGCAGTGTTGTTTCTTCTCCTGAATCAACTTCTTTTAAAGTGATGTTCAGTCGAGCTCTAGCATCAAATACATAATTTTTGTTGAAAAACTGAGCTGTAAATTTTATATCACCATTGCCATTATAAAAAGACTCATAATTTAAATTTAAACGACTTCTTTGTGAGTTTGTAGCTAAATATTGTACAAGCTTCCCAATGAAATCATCAAACTTTTGAAACGATTTATGTTCCAAATAACTTTGAGCTCTCCATTTCCAAATATTCTCTCCCAATAACAAGGCCTCTCTCCTATTGTTATATTCGAAAGTAGCCATCAAAGGCTCATCCAGCACGGTTCTATTTACACTTTTATATAATATAACTTCTTCCGGTATATTAAATGTTAGTTCTTCAAATTCTGTTTGCAGTGGTGGGAACGATTCAAAATCTAAATCTTCAAGTATGAATGTTGAATAGTTATTGTTTTTCACCCCTTGATATTCTTCTAGTAAAGAGGCTCCTTTTTGATGATAATTAGATTGAATATTATTTAAAAATGACCATTGTGTTTGAGTTCCTGTAATTACGAACCTATTGCTTCCCTTAGCGTCCATAATATCAAAAACAGCTTTAAATGTGCTGTTTGGTTGATAAAGAATCGCTAATTGATAATTGTCAATAGTATTTATAAATACATCTGGTCTCACAATAGTAACACTGCGCTGTTCATTACTTTCTATAGCTTTTTTTAGGGTTCCAAGATCTGGATGACTAATAGAACTAACAATAGCTACATTGGTTTTTTGGTCTATAATATCAACCGCAAATGGCTTGGTATTATTAATGGTGTTCTTCTCATTATTTAGCGCAACTACAGTAGCAACATACGCATTTACACCAACTTTACTTGCAGGTAGTGTTAAACTGATGGTATGAGAATTCTGAACTTTGGAAAACCTTAGGTTTTCCCTATATACAACTGTATTTCCAGAAGTTATCCTTAGTTGTGTGTTCACATCTAGATTCCCATTATAGACCGCAATAATTTCTACGGGGAATTTATTTTTCAGATATGCATATTTATTGACATTTAATTGCTGGATTTTCAAATCTGAATAGGTAATTGTATCCCCAAGAATTATCGGAAATACAACTTGTTTGTAATTTTCAGAAGCATATAAATAGTCATTTCCAAAAGTCTGATTCCCATCAGTTAATAACAAGGTTGGCGCTATAGTACTTTTGTAAATTTGAGATAAGTCTTTAAAAACAGCCGCCAAATTTGTTTGAGAAGCATCAAAATTAAGTGAATCTGTTTGTTTTAAAGTTGTTCCAAAATCGTAATAATCTATATTAAACCGATCATTTAATAGAGCATTATTTTTTACTGTGTTTAAAAGTAGATTGGTATTTTCTGTTTGATTTAAATGGTTAATTGACTCTGAATTATCAACAGCAACTGCTAAATTTGGTTTTTCATTTAAAAAAGTAACCTTTTCAAACTTCGGATTAATAAGCAGTAGCAACATTGCAAATATTGAAACGAATCGCAATCCAGCAAATGCAATATTTAGCTTGTTTTTTTTTGACTTATATATATACTGAAACAGCGCTAATAAAAGCGCTGCTATCCCAGCAATTATAATATATACTAATGTCTCTGTTTGCATTATCTTATTTCCAAACTTCGAGCTACAATTAGAGAATCATAGCGATTAAAAACCATAATTCTAAAATCCCAAACTGTAAATTATGTTAGCATACCACCATCAACGTTTAATGTTTGCCCAGTCATATAAGCAGACAAATCACTAGCAAGGAATACGCAAACATTAGCAACATCCTCTGGTGTTCCTCCACGTTTCAAGGGAATACCTGCACGCCATACTTTTACTGTCTCTTCGTCTAATTTAGCAGTCATTTCTGTTTCTATAAAGCCAGGTGCAATCACGTTACTTCTAATATTTCGAGATCCCAATTCAAGAGCTACCGACTTTGAAAAACCAATAATCCCTGCTTTTGAAGCAGCATAATTGGTTTGTCCTGCATTTCCTTTTACTCCAACTACAGAACTCATATTTATAATTGAGCCTTTGCGTTGTTTCATCATTGGCCGAATTACAGCTTTGGTCATGTTAAACACCGATTTTAGATTGACTTCAATCACTTTGTCAAAATCTTCTTCGCTAATACGCATCAACAAATTATCTTTTGTAATCCCAGCATTATTAATAAGAATATCTATACTTCCAAATTCTTTTAAAACTTCAGCAGCCAATTCTTGAGCCTGATCGAAACTTGCGGCATTACTTTGGTAACCCTTAGCTTTTACGCCTAGTGCGTTGAGCTCTTTTTCTAATTCTTGAGCCGCTTCTACGGATGAACTATATGTAAATGCTACATTTGCTCCTTGAGCAGCAAATACTTGGGCAATTCCTTTACCAATACCTCTACTTGCACCAGTAATTATTGCGGTTTTACCTTCTAATATTTTCATGTGTATAAATTTTGTGTAATAAATAGTTGTAAATCAAATATAGCAAATACAAGTTGCATCAAATAAAAAAACCTCACAAAATCTTGTGAGGTTTTTAACAATATATCACAATTGATATATTTATATGTTTAAGCCATTACTTCGGCAACTTTTTTACCAATTTCAGCAGGAGAATCAACGACATGAATTCCACATTCTCTCATGATGCGTTTTTTGGCTTGTGCCGTATCATCACTTCCACCAACGATTGCACCGGCATGACCCATAGTACGTCCTGCAGGAGCTGTTTCTCCAGCAATAAATCCTACTACTGGCTTTTTGCTTCCGCTATTTTTATACCATTCTGCCGCATCACCTTCTAATTGCCCTCCAATTTCACCAATCATAACTACACATTCGGTTTCAGGATCATTGATCAATAATTCTACAGCTTCTTTTGTGGTGGTTCCAATAATTGGGTCTCCACCAATTCCAATTGCCGTAGTGATTCCTAACCCTTGTTTTACAACTTGATCTGCAGCTTCATAAGTCAATGTACCAGATTTTGACACAATACCAACGCTACCCTTTTTAAATACAAATCCTGGCATAATTCCAACTTTAGCTTCTTCAGGAGTAATTACCCCTGGGCAATTAGGACCAACCAATCGACAATCTTTAGATTTTATGTAATCTGAAGCTTTAATCATGTCTGCAACAGGAATTCCTTCGGTAATTGTAATAATTACTTTAATACCTGCATCGGCAGCTTCCATAATGGCATCAGCAGCAAATGCTGGTGGTACAAAAATTATAGTTGTATCTGCTCCTACTTTATCTACAGCTTCTTTAACTGTATTAAAAACAGGTTTATCTAAATGTGATTGACCTCCTTTTCCTGGTGTTACACCACCAACAACATTAGTTCCGTATTCTATCATTTGGCCAGCATGAAAAGTCCCTTCACTACCCGTAAAACCTTGAACTATGATCTTTGAATCTTTATTTACTAAAACGCTCATTTGTGCTTGTGTTTTTATATTTAATTAAGACCTGACAAAAGTAATTTTTTGTTACTTAATTTTAAAGCTATTTACTGTTTAATTTGTGAAAATTAATTTAAGACTGAACTTCTAATAATTACATTCAGATCCAGTTTTAATTAATCTTTATTTTTCCTTAAGTTTTTCTAATATTTCAGGAATTTTTCGAATGGAAGCAATCTCTTTATATTTTGTTCTAAAATCATCAGCAGGTATTCCAAAATAGCTTTTCCCTCCTTCTAAAGATTTACTTACTCCAGCCTTTGCTGAAATCACAGCCTTTTTACCGATAGTTACACCACTGGTTATTCCTACTTGTCCCCAAATAGTAACTTCATCTTCTATAATTGTACATCCAGCTATTCCAACTTGAGAGGCTATTAGACACTTTTTACCTATTACAGTATCATGCCCAATTTGAACTTGATTATCTAATTTAGAACCTTCTTTAATCGTAGTGTCACCGGTAACACCTCTATCTATTGTACATGAGGCTCCCAAATCTACATTATCCTCAATAACCACACGGCCACCAGAAATTAATTGATCAAATCCCTCGGGTCTATTTTTATAATAGAACGCACTAGAACCTAGTACGGTATTCGCATGAATTATAACATTATCACCAATGATTGTATCGTCATAAATACTAACATTAGCATGAATGGTGCAATTCGCACCAATAACAACATTATTCCCAACAAAACAATTGGGTTGTAATACGGTATCTTTACCAATTTTGGCGGTCTCAGATATGAAATTACTCGATGCCTGAAATGGTTTGAAGTATGTCGTTAGTTTATTAAAATCCCGGAAAGGATCATCTGAGATAAGAAGTGCTTTTCCTTCTGGACAGTCCACATCTTTATTTATCAATACGATTGTAGCATCAGACTGCAATGCTTTATCATAATATTTTGGATGATCTACAAAAACGATATCTCCAGGAGTAACCACATGTATTTCATTCATTCCCAATACTGGAAAATTATCATCTCCAACAAAATCACAATCTATAATAGTTGCAATTTGTTTTAGGGTATGTTTCTGAGGAAATTTCATAAATTTTATGAACTATGACTTGATGCGTTCTTTATAGGATCCTTTTTCGGTTTCAACTTTAATTTTATCCCCTTCATTAATAAATAAAGGCACCATAACAGTTGCTCCAGTTTCAACTGTAGCGGGCTTGGTTGCATTGGTTGCTGTATTCCCTTTCATACCTGGTTCAGTAGCTGTTACTTCTAGAATTACACTAGCAGGCAAATCTACAGAAAGCGGCATCCCATCTTCAGAATTAATGATAATGGTTACAACTTCTCCTTCTTTCATCAATCCAGGATTATCAATGGTACTTTTACTAATCATAATTTGATTGTAATCCTCAACATTCATAAAGTGACACAGATCTCCTTCTGGATACAAATACTGAAATTTATGTGTCTCAACACGAACATCTTCTATTTTATGCCCAGCCGAAAAGGTATTATCTAAAACTTTTCCGGTAGTTACGCTTTTCATTTTTGTTCTTACAAAAGCAGGGCCTTTACCTGGTTTTACGTGTAAAAATTCTATAATTTTATAAATATCATGGTTGTATTTTATACACAATCCGTTTCTTATATCTGAAGTACTTGCCATTTTATATTATATTAATTTGATTTAAAGTATCCTTTCATAATACCTCTATGAGAATTTTTTATAAACTGAAGAATTTCATCACGCTCTGGTGTTGCTTCCATTTCAGCTTCAATTATTTCTGAAGCTTGGGTATTATTATAATTACGTTGGTAGAGTAATCGATAAATATTCTGAATTTCTCTGATCTTTCCTGATTCAAATCCTCTACGTCTTAGTCCTACGGAATTGATTCCAACATAAGATAATGGCTCTCGACCTGCTTTTACAAACGGCGGCACATCTTTTCTTACTAAAGAACCACCGGTGACGAACGCATGGTTTCCAATAGAACAAAATTGATGTACAGCAGTCATTCCTGCCAATATTACATAGTCTCCTACTGTAATATGTCCAGCCAATGTACTGTTATTAGAAAAGACACAGTGATTCCCAACAACACAGTCATGGGCAATATGGCAATAAGCCATTATCAAGCAATTATTACCTATAACAGTCTTCATTTTATCAGTAGTTCCTCTGTTTATGGTAACACATTCTCTAATGGTAACGTTATTTCCAATTTCAACGGTTGTATCTTCATCATTATACTTTAAATCCTGTGGTATTGCTGAAATAACAGAGCCTGGGAAAATATTACAATTCTTTCCAATACGCGCACCTTCCATGATGGTAACGTTGGAGCCAATCCATGTGCCTTCACCAATAATGACATTGTTATGTATTGTTGTAAAAGGCTCTATGACAACATTTTTAGCGATTTTTGCGCCAGGGTGAACATATGCAAGCGGTTGATTCATCTGTTTGTTTTTATTATTTTTAAAATGTTAGATCCAGTTGACGTCTTGAGTTTTTTTTTATATAAAACCCAATCTGTTGATCTAAAATTACTTAACCTTTGTTATTTGAGCCATTAATTGAGCCTCAGCACATAGTTTTCCATTTGCATAAGCATAACCTTGCATATGGCAAATTCCACGTCTAATAGGTGTTATTAACGAGCATTTAAAAATTAATGTATCTCCAGGCACAACTTTTTGTTTAAACTTAACATTGTCCATTTTCATAAAAAACGTCAAATAGTTTTCTGGATCAGGAACGGTACTCAATACTAAAATACCTCCTGTTTGAGCCATTGCTTCAACAATTAAAACGCCTGGCATCACTGGAGCTCCAGGGAAATGTCCTTTGAAAAATTCTTCATTCATGGTTACATTTTTCAATGCAATTACATGAGAAGTAGACAATTCAAAAACCTTATCAATTAATAAAAAAGGTTGTCTATGTGGCAACATATTCATTATTTGATTGATATCCATTAAAGGCTGCTGATGCAAATCTACATCTGGCACATTATTTCTTTTTGATATTTTAATGATTTTAGCCATTTTCTTAGCAAACTGAGTGTTTACAAAATGACCAGGCTTATTCGCTATAACTTTACCTCTAACCTTTGTGCCAATAAGCGCCAAATCCCCAATAACATCCAATAACTTATGTCTGGCTGCCTCATTAGGATGATGAAGTGTAAGATTATCTAAAATACCATTAGGTTTTACCGATATATTATCTTTTTTAAATGCAGATTTCAAACGCCCCATAGTCTCTTCAGAAAGCTCTTTATCTACATAAACGATGGCATTATTTAAATCGCCTCCTTTTATTAATCCATGCTCCAGGAGCATTTCAATTTCATGTAAAAAGCTGAATGTTCTCGAATTTGATATTTCGTCTTTAAAATTTGAAATATGCTGTAAAGTTGCATTCTGAGTTCCTAAAACTTTAGTCCCAAAATCAACCATAGTTGTAACTTGGTATTCCTCTGCAGGAATAATAGTGATCTCACTCCCTGATTCTTCATCTACATATGAGATAACCTCTTTTACAATATACTCTTCAACAAATCCATCTTGATCTACGGCTTCAACAGTTTCTAAAGCTTCAATAAAATATTTTGAAGAGCCGTCCATTATTGGTGGTTCTGATGCATCCAATTCAATAATTACATTATCAATTTGCAAACCAACTAAAGCGGCTAAGACATGTTCACATGTTTGAATGGTTACCCCATTTTTCTCAAGACAAGTCCCACGTTGTGTATTGGTCACATAATTTGCATCTGCTTTTATAATAGGACTCCCTTCAAGATCAATTCTTCTAAACGAGTAGCCATTATTAACTTCGGCTGGATTAAAAGTTATGGTAACATCTTTTCCAGTATGAAGACCGACTCCCGTAAGCGAAACTGCCTTCGATATCGTTTTTTGCTTAATTTCTGTACTAATTACTGTCATTCAATTTATTTTCAATTTCGTTTATTCCTTTTACAATCTTCGGCAAATTCTTAAAATGAACATATGCCCTATTATAATCTCCAATTGTTAAAGCGGGTGAGCCTTGTATAGTTTCATTATCATTTACATGTCTTCCAACACCAGACTGTGCTTGTATTTTCACATTATTTCCAATCACCAGATGTCCAGCAAAACCAACTTGCCCTCCAATTTGACAATTTTCACCAATTTTGGTAGAGCCCGCAATTCCTGTTTGTGCTGCAATTACGGTGTTTTCACCAATTTCAACATTATGAGCAATTTGTATTTGGTTATCTAGCTTCACACCTTTCCTTATAATTGTAGATCCTAGTGTAGCCCTATCAATGGTAGTTGCTGCTCCAACATCAACATTGGCTTCAAGAATAACATTTCCTGTTTGAGGTACTTTACTATACTCCCCAGTTTCACTTGGTGCAAAACCAAATCCATCAGCACCAATAATTGCTCCGGAATTAATGTAACAACCATTGCCTATCACACATTCCGAATGTATTTTAACACCTGAAAACACCACCACATTATCACCTATAGTAACATTGTCACCAATATAACAATTCGGATAAATCTTGACGTTGTCTCCAATAGTCACGTTTTCTCCTAGATAAGCAAAGGCACCAAGATACAAATGTTCTCCATATACCACAGTTTCAGCAATAAAACTAGGTTGCTCTATCCCAACTTTATTCAGTTTTACCTGATTATAATATTCAAGCAATTTTGAAAACGCTTGATACGCATCAGTCACTTTTATTAAAGTTGTATCAAGTTCCTTTTCAGGAACAAAATCGTCATTTACTATCGTAATTGAGGCTTTTGTATTATAAATATATGGGGTATACTTTGGGTTAGCTAAAAAAGTTAACGATCCCTCAGTTCCTTCTTCTATTTTTGCAAGTTTAGATACTTCAACATCTGGATTTCCAACGATGTCTCCTTCTAAAATACCAGCGATTTGTAAAGCAGTAAATTTCATGAGTGACAAAAGTATAAAAAAATGTACTAAAGTTTATCCTTTGGATAACATATATAATACTTTATTACCGGCTTTGAAAGTACTTTTAGGCTCAAAAGATCGGAAGTCTTTACTATATCGGTTATTTTTCCAGACTTATAAAGGATATTTATTGTTTGTTTTTTTAATTGGTAAGCCTGATTTGAAATATCACCTTTAAAAACAAAATATTCGGCTTCGGCTCTTGTAATATTATATTTCTGCATCAAGCCTTCTATATGTACCAACAAGCTTTCGGTCTTGATTTTTTTGTTTTTCAATTTAATCTTTAATAGGTTCCTATTAATAATCATCTCGCATAAATTCTTGAGGACAAAATCATCGTGAAACTGCCATTCCTTCATTGCGCTAATTATATCATAGTCGTCTAATTGTGCAAATGTCTCGAGGGCTATTTCATCAAAGGCCTCCTTATCTACATTATTATTCAAAAAATAAGACAAGGCGCTGCTGGCTCTAAGCGTCTCCCCTTTTAATGTTAATTCTTTGGCGCGTTGCAATGCACGAATCATTAGTTGCTCGGCCACGAGGCTGGTTTTGTGCAAATACACTTGCCAATACATTAATCGGCGTGCCGTTAAAAATTTTTCGATGGAATAGATCCCCTTTTCCTCAACCACCAAGGTGTCATCAACAACATTCAACATGGTTATTAGGCGTTCACTATTAATGTTACCTTCGGCAACCCCAGTATAAAAACTATCGCGCTTTAAATAATCTGCCCGATCCATATCTAATTGACCTGAAATTAATTGATACATAAAGTTTCGATGGTATTCCCCTTTAAAAACCTTAATGGCCAACGTTAAACTTCCGTTAAATTCGGAGTTCAATTTTTCCATAAAAAGTATTGAAATCTCTTCATGAGTAATGTCGTTTGCAATACTATGCTCCATGGCATGACTAAATGGACCATGACCAATATCGTGTAATAAAATGGCAATAAGCAAGGCGTTTTCTTCGTCTTCAGAAATTGCAACATCCTTAAAACGAAGGATTCGTATAGCATTTTGCATTAAATGCATACAACCTAATGCATGATGAAATCGGGTGTGATGTGCTCCAGGATAAACCAAATAAGACATTCCCATTTGAGTGATTCGCCTCAAGCGCTGAAAATATTTGTGCTCGATGAGATCAAAAATTAACACGTTAGGTATTGTAATAAATCCGTAAATTGGATCGTTGAATATTTTGAGTTTGTTTTTAGTGTTCAAACTTTATAATAATTAGAAATTATAGAACCGTCTTTTGAGACAATCTTATTAACAGAAAAATAAATATAGTGTAAAAGTAGTAAAACCAATGGGATTTGCTTCTTTTGCTAAACAATTACAATTCTATGAGCAAAATAAAAATTCTTTGGGTAGATGACGAAATAGATTTACTTAAACCACATATATTATTCCTTGAAAAGAAAAACTACAACGTAAATACCTGTCAGAGTGGTACTGAAGCTCTTGAAATTATTGAAGATCAAAATTTTGATATTGTTTTTCTCGATGAAAACATGCCTGGACTCACAGGGTTAGAGACTCTTGCTGAAATTAAAGAAAAGCGCGCTAATCTTCCAGTAGTTATGATTACCAAAAGTGAGGAAGAATATATTATGGAAGAAGCCATTGGTAGTAAAATTGCCGATTACCTCATAAAACCAGTAAATCCGAATCAAATTTTATTAAGTCTTAAAAAGAATTTAGATCATACCAGACTGATTTCAGAAAAAACAACGTCGAGTTACCAACAGGAGTTTCGGAAAATTGCTATGGACTTATCTATGGTCAACAGTTATGAAGAATGGGTAGAATTATATCAAAAATTGATTTATTGGGAAATTGAGCTGGAAGACATCGAGGATCATGCGATGTTCGAAATTTTAGAATCTCAGAAAAATGAAGCAAATCTTCAATTTGGCAAGTTTATAGACAAAAATTATCAGGACTGGTTCGAGCCAAATACAGATGGCCCAATAATGTCACATACCTTATTTAAAGAAAAGGTAGTTCCAGAGTTAAGCAATAATCAACCTACCCTTCTGATTGTAATTGATAATTTGCGTTATGACCAATGGAAAGCTTTTGAACCTATTATCAATAATTATTACAAAAACGAAAGTGAATCTCCATACTATAGTATATTACCAACAGCTACACAATATGCGAGAAATGCTATTTTTTCAGGATTGACTCCAGTAGATATGGAGCGGCTACATCCTAACTATTGGAAAAACGATACCGACGAAGGTGGCAAAAACTTGTTTGAAAACGAATTTTTAACCGCACAATTAAAGCGTTTAGGACTGAGTCACTTAAAACATGAGTATTTTAAGATCACCAATTTAAGGTCTGGTAAAAAGTTAGCCAATAGCTTTAAATCTAAAAAAGACAACGATCTTACGGTTGTGGTCTATAATTTTGTGGATATGCTGTCCCATTCAAAGACTGAGATGGAAGTGGTTAAGGAATTGGCTTCAAACGACAAGGCGTATCGTTCATTAACGGTAAGTTGGTTTAAAAATTCACCACTATTAGAAATTATACAGCAAGCACAACAAATGGGTTTCAAATTAATACTCACTACCGATCACGGTACTATTAATGTAAAGAACCCTTCAAAAGTTATTGGTGATAGAGATACCAGTTTAAACCTAAGATATAAAACTGGAAGGAGTCTTACTTATGATAAAAAAGATGTGTTGGCAGCTAGTAACCCAAGAGATATACAGCTACCTTCTATTACTATGAGCAGTTCCTTTATTTTTGCAAAAGGAGACTTATTTTTCGCCTATCCAAATAATTATAATCACTATGTGAGCTATTATCGCAATACTTATCAGCATGGTGGTGTATCATTAGAAGAAGTTATTATCCCCTTTATTGTGCTCAATCCCAAGTGATTTCATCCACAAATTGCACAAATCATCGATGAAATGCACTTTTTTCTTGTTTGTTCGAATATTTTGTAGTATAATTGCATATAATTTATGTGAATTAATATGACATTTGACATAAATGCTATAGATGATGTAGCAAAGTTGTTGCTTAAAAGCGTAAAAACAAAGACCATTTTATTCTATGGAGACATGGGAGTTGGCAAAACCACACTGATTAAAGCTTTAGTTAAAGCATTGGGTGGTACAACGGATGCAACAAGCCCTACATTTTCGATAGTTAATGAATATGAAGTATTAAACGATATTGTTTATCATTTCGATTTTTATAGAATAGAAGATGAAATTGAAGTTTTAGACATTGGTATTGAAGACTATTTGTACGCTGGACATTGGAATTTTATTGAATGGCCTGATAAAATAGCAGGGATTTTGCCGAAACCGGCAGATATTTCTTACATAAAATTAAATAATGATGGTACTAGAACACTTAAAATGAGTGTTTTTGAAGAAACAATTAAAAATAATTAAAAATTTATTACTAAAAAAAGCAATTACACCCCAAACAAGAATCACGAAACTACGGGAAAACCGTAGCTCGTAAGTCCCGTAACTAAAGGGTTTTAACATTATTTTAACAATTACATGTAGTATCTAACCTATCTTTGTATCAGTTATTTTAATTAATTAAATCCCTTGAAATTATGAAAACTAAAAAGTATTTGATCGCAATAGCGATATTTGGAGGTGCATTGTTTACAGCACAAGCGACTAATCTATTAGATTTAAATGAGCAACTCACAACAAAAATCGACAAAACGAAGGTCAAAATCCCTGGTCAGCGTTAATAAAAAAGAGCTGATTTCTGGAAGTATAATAGCGACCTTAATTGCTATTACCCCATATTTATTTACTATATGGGAAGGTGTGCCAATCGATAAGACTTGGGACACCTTTTTTGGTTTATATACCAGTAACTATTATGAATCTGTCCAGATTTTAGTATGGACTTTGCTCGGGAAACTAATTCCTCTATTGTTGTTGTTAATTTGGGTTTTTACCTGTCGTCATTGGTGGTACCATGTAATATTAGTACCTATCGCAATGTATGTTTTTCAAATAATTGAAGTATTAAATGATGATTTAAGATTTGCTGGTACAGATGAATTATTATATCTATTACCAGTTATGGCAATCGTTATCCCATCTATTTATTTGATTAGAGCGCGTATGTTTGATAAATTAAACAGTGCGGACAAATCAATGGAAGAACTTGAAGACGAGTTTAAAATTGGTGGAAAAGGCTTTTTTGGAAAAGTTTCAGACTATTTTTAGAAATCCAAGCCCTCTTTAGTCACATTTTAATTTATTCTTAAAATTTATTTGTAATTTGGTTTTTCAATTAACCAAACTATGAGTAAATCCCTTTCTCCTTTTACAAAAGAACAATTACTTCCACAGGAAGAAATGCTGGAAGTCCTTAAGCGAAAAGGCAATTTATTCATTGGGATTCCTAAAGAGACCTCTTTCCAGGAAAAACGTGTTTGTTTAACCCCTGATGCGGTTTCTGCATTAGTAAATAATGGACATCGTGTGCTATTTGAGGCCGGTGCCGGTGAAGGTGCTAAATTCCCTGACACCGACTATAGTGAAGCGGGAGCGGAAGTAACAAAAGATACTGCAAAAGTCTTTTCTTGTCCTATTTTACTAAAGGTTGAACCCCCTTCTCTGGACGAAATACAACTCATCAACCCACAAACCATCTTAATTTCTGCAGTTCAAATTAAAACTCAATATAAGGCTTATTTTGAAGCTTTGGCAGCCAAACGCATCACCGCTTTGGGTTTTGAATTTATTAGGGATGAGGACGGTGCATATCCTGCAGTAACTCAATTGAGCGAGATTGCAGGAACGGCATCTGTATTGATTGCTGCTGAGCTCCTATCGAATGTCAACGATGGAAATGGCTTATTATTTGGGAATATAAGTGGCGTCCCTCCTATTGAGGTTGTTATTCTTGGTGCTGGTACTGTTGGTCAATTTGCTGCAAGATCTGCAATTGGACTAGGTGCCAATGTTAAAGTATTTGATAATTCCATTACAAAACTACGTCGGCTACAACGGCAATTAGGACGCACCATTTACACCTCTACTATGCAGCCTAAAAATTTATTAAAAGCCTTAATTCGTTGTGATGTTGCCATTGGTGCAGTGCGAGGAAAAAACAGATCTCCTATTCTGGTTAGTGAGACGATGATTGAGAATATGAAAAATGGTTCGGTGGTTATTGATGTCAGTATTGATATGGGTGGCTGTTTTGAAACCAGCGAAGTTACCACACATGATAATCCTACCTTTGAAAAACACGGCGTAACACATTATTGTGTGCCTAATATTCCCGCACGTTACTCAAGATCAGCCTCAGTTTCAATAAGTAATATATTTACACCTTACCTCTTAAAAATTGCTGATGATGGAGGTATAGAAAATGCACTGCGTTTTGACCGTGGTTTAAAAAATGGTTTGTATTTTTACCACGGAATTTTAACTAATAAATCGGTAGCAGATTGGTTTGATTTGGACTACAGTGATGTTAATCTTCTTATATTTTAATTTAGATGTTTTTCGCCTTGTTAAGTCATTGTGATCGAGAAGCTTCTATGATTTTACATACTAAATACAAATACGAATGAAACTTATTCAACGCGTTGGATATTACCTTGGAGGCTTTGCAGTAGGACTACTGTTTTTGGCCTTTTTTTTAAGCGGAAAAAGAACCTCCTGTAGTTATGGACCGGACGCTAGGGTTCTTAAAAATATTAGCACTAAAAAACAAATGCTCTCAAAAAGTGTCATTGTTGATATTAACAGTCAAAAGATAGATTCGATTACTATAGCCTATATTCTCAAAAAAGGCGATGTGAATTTTTCTGAAAGCAATACCAAATTAGATTCTTGTAAGGTTTATGTTATTGAGGGTGATTATAACGAAAAAGAGATCGTTCTAAGGGTTGAAAACTGTGAACTTACGGCTACTATTCAAAGTGTAAGGGTTAATTAGGTTCGAATACATTAGTTTCTGAAATCGGCAATATAGGTTTGTATTGGGACATTATTAGCTCCCCAATCGGTTGCAAACAATACTCTGTTACCACTGGGCGAAGGACAAGGCTGTGCTTGGTTTAGATATTCGTCGAAGCTATTTCGTGTATGACAAATTCGTTCAACACGAGATCCATCTAGTTTTACCGCAATAATCTCTAGAAAATACGGCGGATAATTTGTCGATGCTGACGTTGAAGCAAACACCCATCCTGGTCTCTGTATGCTTCTTGCAGAAGTATGGGGAGGCCAGCCTCCTGAAGTTAACACCGTAATTTTTCCATCTGAGAGCCTTCTTTTTATGAGTTTTCCTTTATTTGGTTTAGATTTTGAAACACCAACGGCTACTTCGTCACCAAATTGGTCAATGGCTAAGTCTTCATGACTAGGTTCTCCATAACCACTCCAATAGGGACCAACTTGATTACCAAATAAATCGTAAACTTTAACTCTATCGCCACCATCTCCAAAATTTCCTCTTACCAATATATAATTACCTAAAGGACTAATTGATAAATGGTCAATACTTGAATTATTAAAATTTATGTCATTATATTTTATTTTGTTACTAACATCTAAAACAAAAACAACTTGACTATTATTAGACTTTTTAGTTGCACTAACTGCAATTGAATTGCCATCATGAGTCCAATTTCCAGTGTTACCCATTGATAGATTAGAATAACCATTAATAGAAATTAATTGTTTTACATTTCCAGTAGAATAACTCCAAGAATAAGCGCCATCGTTTCTTAAAAACAGTATAATGTCTGGGTCTGTTGGATGCCACCTATGTTCGCTTCCCGGAGGTATTATGTTATCGGCTTTAATTGGAGCATAGGTTTCTCCATCTAAAAAAATCCCTCCTACATAAGGAGAATCGTTAGAATTTCTCCCTATTTCTAACCATAAAATACTTTCATCAGCATTCCATGGTTGTCTTGTTGAATAACCATGTCTAAAAACATCTGGCCACACTTCCCCATTTATGTTAGGTATAGACCGACCTACATCCCCAGTAATTCTGATAATCTTGGTATTGAAAGTTGGGTCTTTAATTGGTTGTAAATACCCTGGTTTTTGAATTTTGGTTATGTTGTAATTGCTTAGACTTACATCTAAATTATAATCTTGAGATTGCCCATGGTGAATACCAAAAATAAAAGTAAGTAAAACTACTAATTTATCAATATTGGGATGAATCATCATAATTAATTTTGATCGCATATCTAATAAAAATACATAAAAAATATAATTGACCACTATAATATTTTTCTATTCGATAAAATTCGTATTTTTTCAAGGTTATTTTTACCAATATTTAAGTTTAAAGATTAATCCATACATTTAATAGATATTATTAGTTTACCGATATAATTATTATTAGGTTTCATTTAGTAATTTGGATTTCTCAAAAATAAATAACAGCTAACAATTAATTTATATGTTAAAATCCTTTTATTTTATACTGTTCACAAAACAACCCAATATTGAAATATAAAAAGTATTTTAGTGTCATTGAAAACTTTATTTCTTTATCATTATTTAAAGTGATCGATGCGGTTATTCCTCTAATAATTATACCATATTTAATACTTGTTGTTGGTAAAGAAAACTATGGTATCTATGCCTTTGCTTACGCCCTGATATTTTACTTGTTGAATATTGTACAATACGGATTTTCATTATCTGCCGTACGATTAATTGCCCTTAACAGAAATGATAAAAAAGAACTCGATAAAATCTACAGTAATGTTTTTACAACTCAATTGTATCTTACCATTGTTGTAATGGTTATTTTATACTTGTTAATTTTAACTATTGATAAGTTTAATGAACATGCGTCATTATATTATTTCTTCAGTTTAATAATAGTTGGAGAATTACTATGTCCTATCTGGTTTTTTCTGGGAATGGAAAAAATGAGATTTATAACCATTATTAATTTAATCTCTAAATCATCCTTTGCAGTACTAACTTTTATTTTAATAAATGAAGCTTCGGATTATATATATATATCACTATACCAGTCCATTGGATATATTTTTTCAGGAATAATAGCACAAATTATTATTTTCAAGACTTTTAAAATAAAATTGAACTTATCCCCGTTTTCTGAAGTTAAAAAAATGCTTAAAGACGGCTCTAGTGCCTTTCTTACATTAATTACCCCAACATTATACTCAAATACTTCAATATTTTTGGTTGGTCTTTTTGGTTTGCCACAATATGTGGGTTTTTTAGAAATTGGATCTAAAGTCTCCGGTGCTTTTGGTGTCCTTAATAGTGTGTTAACGCATACCCTCTATCCATTTGTAAATAGAAATAAAGCAGTAATGAAACAACTCAACTATGTGTTTATCACAATTGGATTTGTTTTATCATTGCTCATGTTTTTTACTTCTGAGTTTTTAATCACGCTTTGGCTCAATGATCCTGCAACAGAAATCGTTAAGGTTGTGAAATTTTTAAGTCCAAGTCCATTTTTAGTTTCTATTATTTCGGCTCATGGTGTCAATGGCTTAATGGTAAATAATAAAGACAAACTATATTTAAAGGCAGTTGCTATTGGCTCAATTTGTGGCTTTATTGCCTGCTTGATTTTCATTCCGAAGTATTTTTATATTGGTGGTGCAATTGCAATTATTTTAGCACAAGTTATCAAAGCGATATTAGTATATTTTTACAATAATAAATTGATTAATAGACAAATAATTAATACTCATGAAGTTTAGTAATTACATTTGGGCTCTATACCTATTAACCTTCCCTTTTTATATATTTCCAGCACATTATCCTCAGTTAGCGGATATTTTTGGGGCTATATTAATTATTACAAACTTTAAATTAATTATCCTTAATATTAAGGCAAATGTTTTTACGAAATATCTGTATATATTCGTCATGTACACCATACTAATTAATGCTATTTGGATGTTTCTTGCTGAAGACATTCTTATCCTAAGAAGTAGCGTGTATTATTTGTATAGTTTTTTTATGATTTTATTTTTGTATAGTAAAATAAAAGAGGATTCGTTTTTGTTGTTCACCTTTAAGGCTTTAGTATTAACTGCTGTTATACAAATCGGTTTATATCCTTTAATTGTAGACCAAGGTGAGCGTACACAGTTATTTTTTAGTAATCCAAATCAGTTAGCTCTGTATGGATTATGCATGTTAATCATTTCAAATATCATAGCAGAATGTATTAAAATAAAACTTATTTATGTTTTATTTGTATCAGGAATATTTACAATGTTAATAATAATTTCGGCTTCAAGATCAGCTGCTGTTGGCGTCATATTGTTTTGGTTATTCTTCTTTGTAAAGTCAAGAAAACATGTCTTAGTATTGGCAACTGCTATTTTGATTACAATAGCTGCTATAAGTATTACTGGAAAATTTGACCCTAATAAATTTACAACTATAAATTATGTTTTTGAACGGCTTACAGTACAAAATAACACTTATAATCAAGGGTTAGACGGTAGAGGATTTAATAGAATTATTGAATTTCCACAATACTTATTATTTGGGGCTGGAGAAGGAAAATATGCACGATTTGGTAGCCGAATCGAATTACATTCAACTTTTTACAGTATATTATTTTGTTATGGAATTATTGGATTAGGATTGTTTATGATAGCAATATTTACCCTTTTTAAAGGATTTAATAAGCAAGTTATTATACTTTTTTTAGTATTAGCTCTATTTGCTCAAGTACATATGGCTTTAAGGTTACCGATTTTTTGGATTACTTTATTGTTTTTAAATCATTTGGCGAGCTATAAAACAATCATTATAAATACCACAATTAAAGAATTAAAATAATAATTTAAATATTAAAAAATTTATTTTTAATTACTACAAAAACGAAAGTGTCACATGTGCGGAATAATTGGTTTAATACGAAAACAAGCCAACAAAGAACAATTACAATCTGTTCTTACTAATATGAATGAACTTATTTATCATCGCGGTCCAGATGACAAAGGTTATTTTATTGATTGTACAAAAGAGAATCAATCAATTGGAATGGCGATGAGACGTTTATCTATTATTGATCTAAACTCAGGTGTCCAACCTATATATAATCACGACAAGAGCATTGTAATTCTCTACAATGGAGAAATATATAATTACTTAAAACTTAAATCGGATTTAGAAGCTGATGGTGTTGAATTTAACACAAAAAGTGATACAGAAGTTATTCTGAAATTATATGAAACAAGGGGTGAAAAAAGTTTTCAGGAATTGGATGGGATGTATGCCTTTAGCATTTATGATGCTAACAAAAACATGGTGTTTATTGCTCGAGATTTTTTTGGCGAAAAACCATTATACTATCACAAAAATGAATCTGGTCTGGTTTGGGCATCGGAACTAAAATGCATAATTAATGAACTTCCTCAAAAACCGGAAATATCTAAATTTGGTCTTAATTTATTTTTTAAGTTAACCTATATACCCGCTCCATATACAATATATGAAGATGTCTTTAAATTGCGTCCAAACCATTACATAGCTTATAATTTAAGTACACACGAATTTGATATTCATGAAACAGGTTTATTAAATTATAAAAAGTCCAATTCACTGTCATTTGATAATGCCAAAAAGAAACTCAATTCTTTGGTTATGGAAAGTATTGAAAGTCGATCTATTTCAGATGTCCCTTTAGGCACCTTTTTATCTGGGGGTGTAGACTCATCTATAGTTAGTTTCGGACTTTCGAAATTATCAGACCTCCCAATAGATACTTTTTCTATAGGATTTGAAAAGGCTTCATTTGATGAAACTAAAAAATCTCAACTCGTAGCAAAACTTATTAATAGTAATCATCATGAATACAAAATTTCCGAAAATGATATCAAAGAACATTTGGATGATATTTTATTAAATTTTGATGAACCTTTTGCAGACTCTTCAGCTCTACCAACTTATATTGTGTCTCAAAAAGCAAGAAGTCATGTGAAAGTTGCGCTTACTGGAGATGGTGGCGATGAAGTTTTTGGTGGATATAACAAATATTTTATTGGTAAGTTAAACACAAAATACACTAATGTTATTCCAGAGTTTTTGCATAAGGGGCTAAAAGAAACAGTCACTAAATTATTATCTACATCTGATGATAAAAGAGGGAAGCGCTTTAAATTCAAAAAGCTTGTAAATGCAATTGATTACAATGATAATAATTACTGGGACATTATATCATTGGGTTTTGGAAGAGACACTAATCTCCTTCTTAATTCGAATTATCGTATTTCTAATGTTTTTGACTATTATAAATCAATTAGTAAAATTTCTAAGCCAAAAACATTACAAGATTATCGTGACATTGACAGACACCTAAGTTTAGAAGGGGATTTATTGGTTAAAGTAGACAGAACAAGCATGTTAAACTCATTAGAGTGCAGATCTCCATTTTTGAATAAATCGTTATGGGAGTTTTCAAGTAGCCTTCCAGACAACTATCTATTACGTGGTTGGAACAAAAAATATATATTAAAAGAAGCTTTTAAACATGAATTTCCAAATGGTTTTTTAGATAAATCTAAGAAAGGATTTGTAGTGCCAGTTGGAGATTGGTTACGTGATGGGTTAAGGCCGGAATTAGAAACTTATATTGATACTCTATTCTTAGAAAAACAGGATATTTTTAATATAGATTATATCAAGAATATTATTTCAAACCATCTTAATGGAAAAGAAGATAATAGTTATCAGGCTTGGGCATTCTATACATTTCAAAAGTGGTATTGTCATGTTTATACTAAATTTAAATTATGACAAAAAAACTTTGCATTGTAGGTGGTGAAGATGTTCACAAACGCATTAATCTTTCAAAGTATTTGATTAGTGCAGGATTTGACGTGACCATACTTGGCACGAGTGAACAACAATTTCCCAATGAAATTAATTATATTCATTATAACTTAAATAGGAAGTTCTCATTTATTTCAGATTTTAAAACCATCATGTTTTACAAGTCTTTTTTTAAAAAACATTCATTCGACATTATTCATACTTATGACACAAAACCGGCATTTCTACTTCCATTGGCATTGATAAAGACAAAAACGCCTATCAGTAGAACGATTACGGGATTAGGGACTATATTTATGTCTAAACGAATTTCTAGTTTCCTATTGCGTAGAGTTTATTTTATTTTTCATTCTACCGTAAAGAATAGAATCTCTCAAACCATATTTCAAAATACTGATGATCGAGACCTTTATTTGAACAAGGATTTAATTACTAAGGCAAATCATAGTATGATATTAAGTAGTGGTATTGAACTTAAGGACATTCCCCAAAGAGCAAAACGTAATAATTCTCAATTTACTTTTATTTGTGTTGCTCGATTAGTATATGAAAAAGGTATAATTAATCTCATAGAAGCCGCTAGAATATGTCAAGCTAAAGGCTATGATTTTAAATATCAAATTGTTGGTCCATTAGAAGAAAACTCTAAACGACTGAATGAAACAATATTAAAACAATATGATGATATTGTAGATAGATTGGGGTCAAGAACAGATATTATTGATCTTCTCACAAAGGCTGATGCTTTTATTTTACCCACATTTAGAGAAGGCTTTTCTAGAGTGCTCTTAGAAGCCGCGGCAGTTGGCTTGCCTTTAATAACAACTAATGTACCAGGTGTAGGAGATATTGCTAGACATGAAAAAGAAGGGCTTATTGCCGAAGTTAGAAACTCTGAGTCTCTTGCGAAGGCAATGATCAGAATGGCCACTGATAGAACTTTAGCAAATGAATTGGCTAATAATGCATTGCATCGTGTCGAATTATTTAGTCTAGAAACAGTTGCATCGCAATATATATCTATATTTAACAACATAATTGACAGTAAAAACAAATGAAAATTCCCTTTTCCCCTCCATATATTGACCAAAATGTTCTAAGTGAAGTTGAAGACTCACTTAAATCTGGTTGGATTACAACTGGCCCTAAAGTAAAAAAACTTGAGGCATTGGTAAGTCATTATACAAAGGCACCAGAAGTGTTATGTGTTAATTCGGCGACTTCAGGTTTAATGTTAGCTTTATCCTGGTTTGGTGTTAAAAAAGGAGATGAAGTTATAATTCCAGCATATACTTATGCTGCCACCGCACTTGCCGTGATGCATGTTGGAGCAACTCCTGTAATGGTGGACATAGAAAACGATTTTAATATTTCCATTCCTGCAATTAGAAACGCCATAACGGCTAAAACAAAAGCAATTATTCCAGTTGATATTGCTGGATGGCCATGCAATTATGAAGCCATAAATCAATTGATTCAACAAAAAAGAGAACTATTTATACCTGAAACAGAAAATCAAAAGAAGCTAGGCCGTATCTTATGTTTGTCGGATGCAGCACATTCTATAGGTGCACAATACAAGAATAATTCAACAGGAATTCTAACCGATATTACCGTATTTTCATTTCATGCCGTTAAAAATGTAACAACGGCAGAAGGCGGTGCGATATGTTTAAATCTACCAGACCCATTTAATAATGAAATAGAATATAATTTTTTAAGATGCAATTCATTAAACGGACAAACCAAAGATGCTTTTACAAAAAGCAAAGCGGGATCATGGCGGTATGATATTATATATCAAGGCTTTAAAATAAACATGCCTGATGTATTGGCAGCTATAGGCGTTGCACAAATGCCAACATACTTTAAAACGGTGCTTGATGCTAGAAAGCAAATTCATCGTGATTATAACGCTTACTTTTCAGAAAAGGAATGGGCCATTTCCCCTCCTTTTCAAAACGATCTAGCTAAATCATCTTGTCATTTATATGCATTGCGAATTAGAGAGATTACTGAAGACCAACGGGATGCCATTATCGAGTTAATTGCAGATTATGGGGTTGCTGTTAATGTGCATTTTCAGCCTTTGCCCCTATTAAGTCTATTTAAAGAAAACGGGTATAAAATTGAAGACTACCCCAATGCTTATTCAAATTACGCCTGTGAAATATCGCTGCCTATTTACCCACAACTAACGAAAGAGCAACTTCAATACATAATGAAAACTGTAACAAAAGCTGTGGAAACTATATTATGATAAAACGATGTTTTGATATTATATTCTCAATTATTGGGCTGATTTTTTTGTCACCAATACTCATTATCATAGCTATAACGCTAAAATTAGACTCTAAAGGCCCCGTTTTATTTCAACAGGACAGGGTTGGTAAGGATAATGAAGGTTTTAAAATTTTTAAGTTTAGAACAATGCGCTTAAATGCTGACAAACTCGGATTGCTAACAGTTGGAGACAAAGACCCTAGAGTAACTAAAGTAGGTTATTATTTAAGGAAATATAAATTGGATGAATTCCCTCAATTATTTAATGTTTTTATTGGTAATATGAGTTTTGTTGGACCGAGACCAGAGGTAAGAAAGTATGTTAACCACTATACTGTAAGCGATCTGGAGATCATAAAACTAAAACCTGGAATCACTGATTACGCTTCTATTTATTTTAGAAATGAAGCTGAATTGCTTAAATCGGCAACTGATTATGAAAAAACATATATAGAAGAAATAATGCCTGAAAAAATTAGGCTCAATAAAATTTATCTGAATAAAAACAATATTTTTATTGATGTTAAGATAATTTTTAAAACCCTTTTATCAATAATTACTTAAAAATAATTAGAACAATATGAATGGACAGTTTGTAATATCACTTGATTTCGAAAAAATTTGGGGTGTGTTTGATGTCATACCATCAAATGGTGATTATATTGAAAACATTGAATGTGTTGATCTGGTAATTGGAAAATTACTGGAATTAAGCAGCAAATACAATATAAAGCTTACCTTTTCAACGGTTGGTTTTTTATTCAATAAAAATAAGGAAGAGTTTTCAGCTAACACACCTCATGAATTACCTAACTATTCCATTAAAAAATTCGATCCTTATCCTTTAATTAAAGACATCAAAGATTCTGAAGATTTAGACAATTTGCATTATGGGTATCAATCTTTAATAAAAATAGCAAGCCAAGATCAACATGAAATTGGAACGCATACCTATTGTCACTATTATTGCTTAGAAGAAGGCCAAACCATTGAGCAATTTGAAGCTGATTTAAAAATGGCTAAAAAAGTTGCGTCCAACCTAAATATTAAAACGCAAAGCATTGTGTTTCCCCGCAATCAAATTAATAACGACTATTTAAAATCATGTTTTGACAATGGAATTATAGCCTACAGAGGTTTTGAAGATCATGCCATATATAGATCCTATTCTGAAAACAAACCTTCAAAACTATCACATAGAGCTATGCGGTTTATAGATTCCTTCGTGAACATTACAGGTGAACACACCTATAATCTTAAAGATTTAAGATCCTCAAGCATCGTTAATTTACCCGCTAGTCGGTTTCTTAGACCCTACTCGAAAAAACTAAAATTTTTGGAGCCTTTGAAAATAAATAGGGTTACAAAGGCAATGAAAAAGGCAGCAAAAAATAATGAGTTATATCATTTATGGTGGCATCCTCATAATTTCGGAACGCATATGGAAGAAAACTTTGAAGGTCTAGAAAAAATATTTAAAACATTCGAACAACTTCATAAGTCTCATAATTTTACGAGTAGTACAATGACCGAATTGGCAAATAGACTAAAAAAATAAGTTCAAAATGACTTCTCTATTTATAGAATTAAATAATTTCTCGAACTAGTCAGCAAAATTGGTTTTATTTTATATGCTTAAAACAAATAGATAAACGCAGACTCGTAAGAGCGTTTATAACCTAAAATTTAGAATTGAATCTATTGCTTAATGTTAAACATTTATAAGTATAAAGTGAGTTGTCGAAGAATACATGCAAAAGAACTCATTTATTTGAAAATTAAGTACAATTAAACTAATATCGAAAACTAAATAAAAGTTAAGAAATGGAAATATTACGTAAAGTACCTTTTATAAACAAAATATTAATCCTATTATTCAGTGCTTTTTCTATTGTATTAATTGTTTTATATTCTGAGATTGTACCTCGTCTAGTTGACTTTACTGAAGAACATGTTCAAACATATGATGGAGTGATTGATGATAATCAAATTTTTATTTTAGAGATTACAGTTTTATTTTTTATTTGTTTCGGATTTCTTATTAGTTTGGTCCTTCTTTTCAATTTTCATAAAAAGTTTATAAAATTCATTTTATCTTTTATAAATACTGAAAAGTTTACAACGGTCTTTTTAAAAGATTATTTAATGTCCAATGCTAATTACACAAGAAGAGCTGTGATAATTAGTACAATTACGGTGATTTTTTTGCATTTCAATTTTTTGATTTTTGGTCCATCTGATGGCCCGGACCCGAATAATCCATATAGTGAAAGCCTTTTAGAACACGTGAGTTCTTTTATGTTTTTTATAGCCTCTATGTTACTATTTGTTTCCATTTATTATACTTTAAAAGGCAAGGTTTCAAAAAAAGATAAAAGAATTATCTCAAGATTACTCGTTGTTTGCGCATCGGTACTTTTGTTTTTGTTTCTAGAAGAAATAAGTTGGGGTCAACAATATTTTAAATGGGAAGCCAGTGGTGTTTTTAAAGAAAGTAATTTTCAAAGTGAAACAAACTTACACAATTTTATAAATCCGTTTTTCAGGTTTATTTACCCATTACTAGGGATGGGGTTATTTATAATTTTATACTGTTATTGGTTCTTTTTCAATGGAGATAAACCCTTTTGGTTACAAGTTATTATGCCTCATGAAAGTTTAATATTATTAACTTTTTATATTGCATGTTCTAGCTTTATTGGTGAAAGTGAAATTTTTGAACAAATCCTTTCACTATTTACCTTACTTTATAGTATCCGTATATTTTTGTGTTTAAAAAGGGCTCATCAGACTAATCTAGAAAACCCTTAAAAAAAAATCATCCTGCAGAACACAAAAACTAATTACTTTTAGAGATCTTTAAATTATTGTTAGCTCCAACGGCATAATACAATCCATCTACACTGTTATTCTTGTAAATTTGCATCGTTTTTAATTTTTCTGCCTTACTGAATAAATAAGAAAACAGAGGTTTTCTCAACATGCTATAATCGTCATGATCCAAATTGATTTCAGTTAAAATTTCAAGATCAATTTTCTCGTCTTTAAGAACGGATACAGCATAGTTGCTGCCCTTATATTTTGAGCTAATTCCTTTCAGTTTAAATTTAAGTATACTATATAGAAAATTTACCTTTTTATCTCTCAAATACTGTTTGAGTTTAAAGAACGAACTCATAATGTTTGCTACGATTTTCGCTTTAATTGAGCTAGAATCATATAAAATATGACAATGATAATTATATTGATGATTGGCCCAGCGATCTTTGTATTCATATTGACCTTTAGAAAAATCAAAGGTTTTAATATCATTCTCAAAACACCATTCCATAAGTTTAATGATAACCGTATGACCAAGGTTAAACTTTATATAATCAATATTAAAAGTACTTATCGCAAAATACATAATCTCATCTGCCAAAAAACCTATGGACAAACCAATTGGAGTTCCATTGTTATAGACTACGTTTATGAGCGCCTTCTTTTCTAATATCATGTTATAAACAAGCTCATGATAATAATCCCATTCTGAAAGTATGCTATTATCTAAACCTAAAGACCCAAATCTCTTAGATAGAATTAATTTAAAATGTTTAAATATAAACTCATACTCCTCCTTAGAAATTTCTCCATATATTATTTTATACTCGATATCGAAACAGGTCTCAAGTCTTTTGATGCCTTTTCTAAATTTATATCTACTACTGGATTTATATTTATTAATAAAATAATCTTCAAAAGTTTCAAAATCCTGAAAATTTGCCGAATAGCCTTTATATTGTCTGATTTTTTTTAAATTCAAATCTCCAGCTTGCATAAACTCCATGCCATAGTATTCTGGAACATCATAAATTAAAAATGTTTTACCTAAATAGTCAGTCTTGTCTAAATCAATATCATAATACATCCCATTAGTTATATTTTTACCTGCATTAAAATATATTGGAAAATATTTATCTTTTAAAAAACTAACACCATTTATGAAATCAAAATGATAAGTCGTTTTATTACTGGCAAAATGTTTGAGCCATGTTGAAGTAAATACTTTAGATAGGAAAGGGTTATTGCGCATCATTTATTAATACTTAATTTTATCAACCTTAAATTATTTTTTAACCCAATGGCGTAAAAACAATTTTCACTTGAATTGCATTTATAGAATTCTACATTTAATATTAGTTCAGGAGATTTATAATAATAATCAAAAATAGCTTTTCTCAAGGACATTTGATTTTCATCATAAATATTAATTAGGTCTGATTGATTATAATCTAAATCTTCCTTATCGATTAAGTCTATTTTAAATCGGTCTTGTCTTGTGCTTTTTTTTGCATTAATATTAGACCACTTATAAACAAAATCATTATATTTCTTTATAATCTTTTTATCTCTTAAAATTCTTTTAAAATCAAATTTTTTCTTAATGCCAAAAGCAAGTATATTACATAGTACAGAAGATGAATCATAAATTAAATGATGATGTTTTTGATATCTATTATCACTCCATCTTTTCTTATAATCAAAATCACCATGGGTATAATCAAATAACGTAATATTGTTATTAAAACTCCATTCTAACAGTTTATAAATTGTGGTATGCCCAATATTAAACTTGTAATAGTCAATATCAAAAACAGTTAATGCTTCAATTAGTATTGAATCAAAATGATAATTAAACGTGATTCCAATTGGTTTATTGTTATCATAAACTACAAACAATGACGCCTTTTTATTATTAATCATTATATAAGCCAGTTCAACATAATAAGACCATAAATTGGAATCGAGTTCTCCACAACGCTCTTGTTTATCCGAATATCTTTTTTCTAGTAAGGTATAGAAAACATCAAAAACACATTCAAGTTCTTCTGAAGAGATTTTACCATAATACATGGTGTATTTTATATCAAAACACAATTCCAAGCGTTCTATATTTCTTCTAAATTTATATCGGCTATTTGATTTAAAAACAGACTTCATATACTGATCCAAACTTTCGTAGTTTGATACTTCAGTAGTATAGCCTTCATATTGAAAAAGTTTTTTTAATTTAAGAGCTCCATCATTATTGAAGTCTTCTAAATTATGATAACTAGGGATATCCCTAATTACAAATACCTTCCCTTTATAATCTGTACAATCATCTTTGGAAAATTTATAAGTTATGCCACTGGTTAGATTAACTCCAATATTAACATAAATTGGTAGTCTTTTATTCTTAATAAAACTGACGTTCTTAATAAAATTAAAGGATTCTCCGTCTTTAGAATTATTAAAATACTTCAACCAAATTTTTTTCAAGGAACCTTCGTTGAAAGGATTATTATTCATTAATCAATAATTTATAAAATAATTACAGCTTATATTACTCAAAAACTGCAAAACATCACTAAATGGGTGAATAATTTTAGCAGTTGGCATCAATTGAATTCACTAAGATAAAACGTAAATAACTCAATAGCAAAGCCTTGTGATTTTATGTCTTAAATTCTAGTAAATAAAAATATCCAGATGAAAATAATGTTCTTTTAATAAAGTTCTTCATAAATTGAATAATATTATCTCCCTATTTTGGCTAATACGATGAAATGCTTGTAATAAAGATGAAGCACAAAGTTCATTTTTTAAAATCGTAGAAATTAGTTATTTATCGTTTTTATTTGATGAAGACTTCATAAACATTGATATTTACCATGCGTGATTATGAAAACAAAGTTTGATTTCTAATATCTAACTATCAATGTCAGACAAACGATGGTATAGGCTAGATTTCATAAATGAGGTTTTTAAACGATGTTGAATTGTTCCCTGTGAACAAATGCTAATGGAATAGAAAACTGAATCAAATATATTTTTAAGTAGAAGTATTACCACTGAAACGTAACAAATACATTTTGCTTTAATTTTATTAAAATCAGCAATAAAGGTGAAATCGAATTCAAATTTACATTGGTAATCTTATTTCGCCTAAAGAGAAGAGAATAGAATACAACCCAAACCTATTATAACTATTAATCTTTACAAAATGACCTATAATGTTAAAATGGTAATTAAAACAGACTCTGATTATGTTTAAAAATAAACTATATCAGGTATCTCAAAAGTACGCTTCAAAATGGCTAGTCCTTTTATTTGATGTGAGTATTGTTATACTTACATTTTTTCTTGCCTATTTTATTCGCTACAATTTTAAATTTGATTTTGATTTTGAAAAATATCTTAGCGAAATTCCTTTTGTATTTCTCGCAGCGGTAATCAGTTTTTTTATCGTAGGAACTTATAAAGGGATTGTAAGATTTACAGGCACTAAGGATGTAGTTAACACCATTATTGGAACAAATATTTTAGCGACAATCTTGCTACTCACCACTTTTCTTACAAGGCGTTATGATTTCATTATCCCATGTAATATTTCTGGTTCTGTCATTTATATTCATTTGTTATTAAATATTCTATTCTTAATATCCTCTAAATTTTTAATTAAAAGCATTTATAAATCTATAATATCAAAGATTAAAACCAAAACAAGCGTTTTAATTTATGGCGCGGGTAGCTCCGGGAATATTACTTACAATGCCATAACTAATGATATTAAAACAAATATCGAAGTTGTTGGCTTTATTGATGATGACGAAGGCATGATTAATAAAAAAATTAACATGCTCAATGTCTATAGCTTAGACCGGATTGACAAAGATTTTATAAAAAAGAATAATATAGATGAAATTATAATTTCATTTCAAAATATTAATTATCATCGATTACTTAAAATATCAAGTAATTTTTTAGAAAAATCTGTAAAAGTTAAAATCGTTCCTCCAGTAAAACAATGGATTGATGGAGACCTGCAAGCAAGTCAAATAAAAGATGTCAACATTGAGGATTTACTTGGAAGAGAACCAATTAGCTTTAAAAACCCTGTATTGGTTGATGAATACAGTAATAAAGTTGTTTTAATTACTGGTGCTGCAGGATCAATTGGAAGTGAAATTGCTAGAAATTTATGTAATTTTCGTTATAAAAAACTAATTCTTGTAGACGTTGCTGAATCTCAATTATACGACATTCAACAAGAATTTATTCAAAATAAAATTGAAAATTTTGAAATCGTATTAGCAGATGTTTGTAGCATTATAAGAATGGAACAGGTTCTTAAAGATTATAGACCAGAAATAATATTTCATGCCGCAGCTTATAAGCATGTTCCTTTAATGGAAAACAACCCGCAGGAGGCTATTAAGGTTAACGTTGGAGGCACAATTACAATTGCTGAATTAGCAGTTAAGTATAGTGTTGAAAAATTTGTGATGATCTCTACAGATAAGGCTGTAAACCCAACTAATGTTATGGGGGCAAGTAAACGCGTTGCCGAACTCTATATAAGATGTCTTAAAGGTGTCGGGCGAACGAAATTCATAACAACACGATTTGGAAATGTATTAGGTTCTAATGGTTCTGTAATTCCATTGTTTAAAAAACAAATCGAGTCAGGTGGACCATTAACTGTAACTCATAGAGAAATTTGTAGATATTTCATGACTATTCCAGAAGCCTGTTCATTAGTCTTAGAAGCAGCAGCTATGGGTAATGGAGGTGAAATTTTTGTATTTGACATGGGAGAGTCAGTTAGAATAATTGACTTGGCTATTAACATGATCAAGCTTTCAGGACTAAACTATCCTGATGATATCGATATAAAAATTACTGGATTAAGACCAGGAGAAAAAATTTGTGAGGAGTTATTGGCTGATGGTGAGAATATTAAACCTACTTACCATGAAAAAATCATGATTGCAAAAAGTAAATCTATAGATATAAAATTAATTAAATATAAAATATTAGATTTATCAAACACAAATTTAATGAATCAAAACATTGAAATTGTTTCTCAAATGAAAGATATTGTGCCAGAATATATTTCGAATAATTCAAAATTTGAAATTCTGGATTCAACTAATAACTAAAAAGAGCAAAAATGAAATTACAGCTAATTAAGAATAGAACGATTAAACTTTCAGCATTATTGATGATTTTGTTCTTTGCCTCTTGTGCATCCAGGAAAAATATTGTTTATTTTCAAGATGAACCCATAACCACGATTATTAAAAAGCAAGATTTTGTACTTAGATTTAAAACAAATGATTTGCTCACCATTAGAGTCTCAGCTTTAGATCCGGCCGTGGCAAGACCTTTTAATTTAGAAGCAGTTTCATCAAGTACTTCTGTAATTGATGCACGAGGTACCTTAAAAATTCAAACCTATTTAATTGATACTGATGGAAATATTGAATTTCCAGTTCTTGGACTTATAAAACTAGGAGGTCTAACTCGGAGCGAAGCTAATACCAAGCTGAAGGGTATGTTGGCTGAATATATAACGAATCCAATTGTAAACATTCGACTTGCTAACTTTACAATTACTGTACTTGGGGATGTTAATAATCCAGGGACCTTTACAATTCAAGATGAGCGTATTTCTATTACAGAGGCCATCGGTTTAGCAGGCGATTTAACGATTTTTGGTAGAAGGGATAACATTATGTTAATTAGAGAAGTTAATGGTGAAAAGCGTTTTGCGAGATTTGATTTGAGTTCAATTAATGTTGTGAACGATTCCTATTATTATTTGGCCCAAAATGACGTGATCTATATAGAACCAAATAAATCTAAAATAAGGTCATCCAATTATAATCAAAATAATAGTGTTTTACTTTCCGCCATTGGAACCTTGACTACGATCATGGCTATTTTTATAATAAAATAATACGACATTGCGAAAATGAGTACACAGCATAATCAAAATACGAATTTAAGAGAACAACTGGATAAGTATCTATTGAAATGGAAATGGTTTTTATTGAGTTTCATAATTTGTTTCGGCCTCTCATTTTTATATTTGAGATACGCTTCAAATACTTATAAAATAGCAGCTTCAATAAAAATTGCAGATAGTAAAGAACAAAGCACCTTAAAAGAGGCCAATCAAATGAACGATTACGGCTTATTTAAACAAGACCATAATAGTGTTGCTGATGAAATACAGGTATTAGGTTCAAGAACACTCATAACTACCGTAGTGAAAAAATTAAATCTACAGGTTCAGTACTTTATAACTGGTAAAATTAAAGAAACAGAGATTTATAAAAACCCTCCAATATTAATAAATTTTTTGGAAAGTGATAGTACACTAAATACTATTGACACTTCTATTACTATACATGTTGATTCGAAATCTAAATTTTCAATTAAAGGCATTAATAAAAAATACAGCTTTGGAGATAATATAAGAATGTCTTTCGGAGAATTTATACTTACGCCTAATTTTAGTCAGCCTGAAATGCAAATTGGTAAAAATTTAACGGTGAAAATCTCCCCTATTGAGGATGTGAGTTCTTTTTATAATCAAAAAATAAAAATAACCACTTCGGGAGAAAACTCCGGTATTATAAATGTGGAGCTAGACGATCCGGTTATTGAAAAGGCAAAAGATATTTTAAACAATATCATTGCTGAATATAACACCATAGTTATTAACAATAAAAAGGAAATTGTAAAAACCACCTCCGACTTTATTAATAATCGATTGCAAGACGTTTCAGCTGAATTGTCTCAAGTTGATTTAACCTCTGAAAACATAAAAAAAGATAATCGTTTAACAGATTTATCGTCACAATCCAGTATTTTTCTTCAAACCGAAAGAGAGATAGAAGCTCAGCAATTTTTAACCATTACAGAGCTTAACTTAATTGACTATATGACAACTTATCTTGAAGAGAATAATGGGGGTAAAAGTGACCTTATTCCTTCAAACATGTTATTTCAAGACAATTCTATTAACGAAATTACTAGGAAACATAATGACTTAGTAAATCAACGCAACAGAACTTTAAAAAATTCCAGTGAGAAAAACCCGGTTGTGACAAACTTGGATGCGCAAATTATTAGTTTAAAACAAAGTTTAAACGCTAATCTAAAAAGCATTAAATCATCGACTCAAATTAAATTAGATGATTTAAATAAGCAAGATCGAAGAATCTCATCTCAAATATACTCTGCGCCACAAAAGGAACGACAGTTTAGAGATGTTGAACGCCAGCAAAGTATTAAGGAATCTATTTATCTATATTTATTACAAAAACGTGAGGAATCTGCCATTTCTCTTGGTGTCTCGTCTCCTAATGCTATAATTATTGATGCTGCTTATTCAAATTCAATTCCCATTTGGCCAAAAAAGGAAGTTTTATTTTTAGGCGCATTTGTTTTAGGCTTTATAATTCCGTTGAGCTTTATCTATATAATGGAGTTGTTAAATACTAAGATTAGAAATAAACACGATTTGATTAAAGTACTTAGCATTCCATTTATTGGAGATATCCCAAAATCTAATACGAAAAATGTTTTCATTGATAAATTTGACTATTCGGCGAAGGCTGAAGCTTTTAGACTTGTGAGAACAAATATTGACTTCATGCTTCCCAATACTATTAAAACTAAAGGAAAGACAATATTTGTAACATCAACAACGAGTAAAGAAGGCAAATCTCATACGTCCATCAACCTAGCTAAATCATTATCTTTTTCTAATAAAAAAGTTTTAATAATTGAGTCTGATATTCGTGTTCCAAAATTAAACAAATACTTAAAAGTACCTAACACAACAGGCTTAGGTTTAACAAATTACATTATAGATGACAATGTGAATTTTAGTGATGTTATTATTAAAGTAGATGAAAATCTTGATATTATTCCTTGTGGTACAATCCCACCAAATCCTGCCGAACTTTTATTAGATGATAATATAGAACTACTATTCAATGCTGTTAAAAACAAGTATGATTATATTATTGTAGATACTTCAGCGGTTGGATTAGTTACCGATACCCTACTCATTAGTAAATTCGCAGATATGGTATTATTTGTTGTCAGCGCTAATAATATTGATAAACGTCAGCTTCATGTTGCACAATCAATGTACGATACAAAAAGACTCCCTAATATGGTTTCATTATTAAATAGTGTTAAACAAAAAAGAGGTTATGGCTATGGCTATGGAAAAATGCCAAAATAATAATAAATACCTTTTCAATTAAAACCCTATAGAAGCTTGAAGAATAGTTCTAATAGATAGAACCCCTGCACAGCCTAAGAGAATTCTCTTTTATTAAACTTTTCTTCTCTTTTTTTCCTGCTTAAGTAAGTTTAACTCTCTATTGGTTTGTCCTGCAACAGACGTATTTTCTTCTGCCCGACGAATTAAATAGGGCATAACATCTTTAACTGGGCCAAACGGAACGTATTTAGCAACATTATATCCAGCTTTAGCTAGATTGAAGCTAATATGGTCGCTCATGCCATAGAGTTGTCCAAACCAAACACGATTATCATTTTTAGCAATCTCAAGTGTCTCCATTTGCTCCATGGCCAAATAAGAGCTCTCCTCGTTATGAGTTCCTATAAACAATGAAATGTCATCAAGATTGTTTATTATATATGTTTGTGCATTATTAAAGTTGACATCTGAAGCTTCTTTGTCTTTACAAATTGGCGAAGGATATTTTTTTATTACAGCACGTTCTCTTTCCTTTTCCATATATGCTCCCCTAACAATCTTCATTCCTAACTTAAAGTTTTCCTTTTTACTGCGAGCATGTATCGCTTTTAGGTAATCAAGTCTATCCCAACGATACATTTGCAAGGTATTGTACACTATGGCCTTTTCAGTATTATAGAGACGCATCATCTCCTCTACCAATTCATCAGCGGCATCCTGCATCCAGCTTTCTTCGGCATCAATTAATATTTCTACATCTTTCTCTTTCCCTAGCTTACATACCGCATGATATCTGGCTACTACACGATCCCATTCTTCTTGTTCATCATCAGTAAAAGCAATACCCTCACCCTTTTTTTCATATAAATATAAACGCCCAAAACCAGAAGGTTTAAATACTGCTATTGGCATTGCATCCTTTTTTTCTGCAAATTCAATGATCTCTAAAGTCTTTTGAAATGCGGCATCAAATTGTGTTTCAACTTCTTTGCCTTCCACGGAGTAATCTAAAACACTAGAAACGGATTTGTCAAACATATTGTCAATAACCTGAAGACAATCATCCTCATTAACTCCTCCACAAAAATGATCAAATACTGTTGAGCGAATTAATCCTTCTACAGGTAAATTTGCTTTTAATGCAAAGTTTGTAGCAGCGGTACCAATCCTAACTAGCGGCTGATGTGATATCATTTTAAACAAAAAGAAAGCGCGTTCTAATTCTGAATCACTTTTTAATTGAAAAGCAATTTCTGTGTTATTAAATATTTTTGCTCTTGACATTTTCTTAAAGATTTTAAGCAAATATATTTAATAGTAATATACTTTTTTAATAAAATTCTACTTATTTTAACACCCTATAATTTGGCTTTTATTTTATGAAATCTATAGCAACTCCACAGTATTCAATCCACTTTAATTCAGCGTGTTACACCGAATTTAATACATATTTACAAAATTCAAATTTTTCTAAAATATTTATCCTAGTTGACAGCAACACGCACAATTATTGTCTCCCTTATTTTTTATCTCAAGTTGCAACCACACAAGAATTGGAAATTATTGAAATTGAAGCAGGAGAAATCAATAAAACCATAGATACTTGTGCTGGGGTTTGGAGCACCCTTTCCGATGGCGATGCCGATAGAAAATCACTTATGGTTAACCTTGGTGGTGGTGTTGTTACAGATTTAGGGGGGTTCGTTGCCTCCACATTTAAACGTGGTATCGCATTTATTAACGTACCAACATCGTTATTAGCTATGGTCGACGCTTCCGTTGGAGGGAAAACCGGAGTGGATTTAGGTGTATTAAAAAATCAAATTGGCGTTATTAATTTCAGTGAAATGGTATTAATAGATACTAATTTCCTAAGCACATTGCCACAAAATGAAATGCGTTCCGGACTCGCTGAAATGCTAAAGCATGGCTTAATACAAGATGAAGTGTATTGGAATAAAATGAGTGACCTTTCTCAAAGCTCTCTTGCCGACTTAGATAATTTGATCTATGAGTCAGTCATCATAAAAAAGAATGTTGTAATTCAAGATCCTCATGAAGATGGTCTTAGAAAAACATTAAATTTTGGACATACATTAGGTCACGCCATAGAATCTTATTTTTTGAGTTCAGAAGAGAAGACGAGTTTATTACATGGTGAAGCTGTTGCAATTGGAATGATATTAGCTTGTTATATCTCGAACAAGCTCACTGGATTTCCAACTGAGAAACTTAAATCGATTAGGGAAACTTTGTCAAAAACATATGGCAAAGTTGAATTTGACGATCAAGACTATCTTCAAATTATTGAATTATTGAAATTTGATAAGAAAAATACTCACGGAAATATCAATTTTGTTTTATTAGAAGACATAGGAATTCCAAAAATAGATTGCAAAGTTAGCAATGCCCTCATTTTAGAATCTTTCAATTACTATATGACATAGTTGATTGTTTACTTTTTTAATGCGATTTTTACTTTTTGAATTAAAATTATTTGTAATTTTAGCAGAGATAATAATCCTTAGCCTCATTAGGAAATGTATACCTAATAAAAGTTTAGTAAATCCAATTTTTATAAAACTGAATACAACTGTTGTAATCGTCAATAATTAGTAAATAGATGACGATTACTGGTGCTTTTATTAACGATTACAAAAATACAAATGAAACGGGTAATTATTGATTACAAGAAACTGACATCTGAGATTCTATCGCTGTTAAGTAACAAGTTTCCTGATGGATATAACGACAAAGATATTGTTGTTTTTGATAACCATCACAATGAAACCATTGAAGCTGTAGAAGTTAGCACTAAGGACACTACCTATCTTGTTAAAGTGAGTTCAAAACTGCATTATACAATGATTAATTTTGACAATGCTTTAGAAAAAGCTAATATAAAAGATCTAGATTTAAGTAATGAAACTCTAAATGATTAAAAGTAGCGTTCCTTTATTATATTGCAATGATGTGTCTCATGTCCAATAATAATGTAACCCGCTGCTCTGACTGATAAGGGGCTATTACTAGCTACGCCTATTTGTAACATCATGGTATTTGTAAAACTTCCAAACAAGACTCTAGTAGCCGCTCTAACAGCTTTATATTCTGCTAATAACTCATCTTTAGACCTAGAACTAACTTCCGAATTAGCCAAATAATCATCTTGATTGAATCCTGGTAATTCTACCTTATCTTTTCTTGCAAAGCAAAGTGCTCTATAACAAAACACTCTTTCGGTATCAATAATATGCTGAATAATTTCCTTGATTGTCCACTTACCATCAGCATAACGATAGCTCAACTTATCCGCTGTAATTGATTCAAACAATTCTAAAGTTTTATCGAAACTGCTTTCTAAGCCATCTAGTAGTTTTACATTTTTTGATAAACTAATATAGTTTCCGTAATAAGCGTTGTATTCGTTGGTTTCTAACATGATTTTATCTTTATCCCACCAAAGGATTTAACCTGTGATGCTCGCATTAATATATTTAAGGTCTTTTATTTTTCACAACTCCTTGGAATGTAGCTAGTTTATTGACTTACGATAATAAAAAAGTCCTTTATTGAGATTTCAATAAAGGACTTTGCTTTATGTTTCGAAATCAATCTTTAAAGTTCATTAAAAATAGAATGCATTAAGCGCTTTTTATCATTAATGCTTTCTTCCAATGAAATCATTGTTTCAGTTCTATATACGCCTTCAATATCATCCAGCATAAAAATAACCTCTTTTGCATGTGTAGTATCCTTTGCTCTTATCTTACAAAAGATATTGAATTTCCCTGTGGTAATATGGGCTACAGTTACAAATGGAATCTCATTAATGCGTTGTAGCACAAATTTTGTTTGAGAAGTATTTTGCAAAAACACTCCTACATAAGCAATAAAGGAATACCCAAGCTTATGGTAGTCAAGAGTTAATGAAGAACCTTTGATAATGCCAGCATCTTCCATTTTCTTAACTCTTACATGAACTGTACCAGCTGAAATTAATAATTTTTTAGCTATATCTGTAAAAGGAATTCTTGTATTATCGATTAACATATCAAGAATCTGATGATCAATTTCGTCTAATCTAAATTTTGCCATTTTAAATATTTGTTAAATAAAAAGCAAAAATAGTACATTTTTATTAAAGATAATGTGTTTTTGATTAATTATTTACGGAATTTAATAAAAATATCTTATTATTAATAATTACGAAATCGATTGAGTTAGACACTTTTAAGCTTTTATTCTTTGGTAATTCTAAAAGCTGTTCTCTTGCTTCTATTGTATTGTGCCCATAGTATTTTGATAGGTCTCCAAATTTTTTGACTATTGGATTGAAAACAACTTCATTATCTTTCAAAATTTCTTCAAACTGAAAGGCAATATCCATAACCGACTCCCCTTCAGAAGTTATTACCCTAGCATTTCGGATAATAATATCATAAAATAGTTTTTTGTTTTCCGGAATATTAAAATAGCCCTGATAATTTAATCCAAGAGTGTCATGATCACTTACAATTAAGTTTAAAGCCCCAAGCATCGACATAAACAAATACTTTCTCACAACTTCTCTGCTATAATCATTGGCGAAATGTCCTGCTTCAAATAGAATAGTAGGCACACTTTGACTCTGAAACGTATCTCCTACACAATTTATATTAAAAGCATCATCATAAATTCCAACCTGATTTGGAATATGATCCTGTAAGAACGCGTTCATCCCAGCAATGAGTTCCATAGCTTTTTGTCTATTTGCAGTTACCGTACAGGCTTCATCTTGAGCTGGCGCTAAAAAACTAAGAGTTGCTGATGCATTGGCCTCACCAGCACTAAAAATAGTACGTTGTCCATGCAAATTGAAGCAATAATCTGGCTTAAACTCGTCAAAAACCTGCCTTAATATCCTGCTTTCTGGTTGTGATAGATTTTGAGCATCCCTGTTTAAATCAACATTATTAGCATTTACCCGAGTATACGCCTTGGCGCCATCAGGATTAAGAATTGGTATAAAATAGAAAGTACAAGCCTTAATAACTGTCGTATTATCAATATGTGAAAAACTATTAAATAAATCAAAAAGCACTTTAGTGGTCGTTGACTCGTTGCCATGCATTTGTGACCACATTAATATTTTTATTTCACCACTTCCAAATTTTACGCCATACACTGGTTTTTTATTTACAGAGAAACCAATTGTATCAACTTTGAAATCTCCATTCAGACTTTTTAATAGAGGTTCAATATGTTTATTTGTAATATATCGATGCTGTAATTTCGCCTCTTTGTAATTGTGAAATTGCTTTTCAAAATCAATCCTGTTTGTCATAATCAAAATAATGATTTACAAAAGTAAACAAACTAACATTTACAATTGTAAACAAATAATTGAAATTTTATTGTTTACAATTGTATCAAATTACCCAATATTCAACCCCAAAAATAAAGTTTAAGTTGAATTTTATATAAATATGAATAATGCCGTGTGTTTCACAAAGTTATGATTACTTACTTAATGTATTTATTCATCTTTATTTGAATTGAAATCATATTTTATTTATGTTTTAACAGTTAAACCCTTCAAAAACAAACTCAAATCGACTACCTTTGTTTACAATGATAAACACAGAGGATTTTATAAAAAGATTACAGAAAATTATAGGCTATTACAATTTATCGGCCTCTGCTTTTGCAGATAATGTAGGCGTCCCTCGCTCAAGTATTTCTCATATATTATCAGGAAGAAATAAACCGAGTTTGGAGTTCGTTATGAAAATTCTCAGTGGCTTCCCAGATGTAGATTTATATTGGCTTCTCAATGGCAAGGGCAATTTTCCTTCTCTTGAGAAATCCAATTCTAAAAAAAAGATAGAGCAAACCGAGGCTCCTTTGCCTCCACCCTATCAAAATATATCAAATCAAGAAATTGACCGTGTTATAATTTTTTATAAAGATGGTAGTTTCAAAAATTATACAAATTAAAAAGTTTCTTTAGTACATTTGCTTTCAAATTTAGATTTAGATGAGAATTATATTTCTTTTAGTTATTGCACTAACTTTTACAAGTTGTTATCAAATTGAACGTAATTGTATGGATTATAAAACAGGAACGTTTGAAAGTACTATTATAATTGATGACAAGGCCTACACTTCATCTTTTATTAGAACTAATGATATGCAGATTGAAACTTTTGAAAACAATACAGATTCTGCAAGTGTACGATGGATCAATGATTGTGAAGTGATTTTTAAAACCATCAACCCTAATAGCATGGCTGAACGAAAAGATATTCATCTAAAAATTTTAGTTACGACTGATTCTAGCTATACCTTCGAATATTCGTATGTAGGTGAATCAAGGAAGCAGAAAGGAATTGCCACTCGGGTAAATTAGAATTTGATACTCTGCTAAAACGTCATATCAAGCAGCGTATCGTCTTCCTTAGGCACTATTATATATCTGGGTTATTTAAGTGTTTTCCATAAAAAAACCTCGAGCTTTAGCTCAAGGTTTAATACATTTAAAAACTCTCATTATTAAATGTTAAATCTTAGCACATTTATTTTAGTTAGTTTAAAGATATATAAGCTAAGCGCTTTTAAACAATATTATCGTTGAAACCCATCTTTTATTTGTTGAAGTAAAAAACAGATTATTAAAGATTCATATTACAATAGCTTCGCTAATCAAAAAACAGTGTTTGCTCATTGCGAGACGCCACTCACCCATTCTTACTTTTAATTGACTCATTTAGAATATAGTTTTACTTAATCATAAAATAGGTCTCAAAGAGCGTATTACTTGTATGACCCTAACTTCTGATAGTTGGGAACGATAATCATGCGTCCAAAGTGTTATGTCTAAAACAGGATGGTCTAAAGAATATATTCTGAAATATTAGTATTCTCCTTTGAGGCCTTATTTTTAAAGCTCTGCAAAGTCTTTAATAATATCTTCTAGGGCTAGTTTAACTATTCCCGTTAAGTTAGAGACCCATACTCTGTCCAAGATCCATCATAGACACTGAGGTCTTTATAACCGGACATCTCTGCAGCTAATGCTAATATACAAGCAGTGATGCCAGAACCACAAGAAAAAATCATTCCTTTATTTGAAACTTTTAAATCTTTAAAAATCCTTCTAAGATCTGCCTCAGATTTTAAACAATTCCCATCCATCAAAGTAGCAAATGGCAAGTTAACAGAATTAGGAATATTTCCAGATCTCAATCCTTTTCTCGGTTCTTCAACCTGTCCATTAAAGCGTATACTTGAACGCGCATCAAGAATTAAACAATTGGAATTATTAGATAAGTGTTCTATATCATCAAAGAAATTGAAATATTCGGGATTGTAACTGGCTTCAAAGTTGCCCGAATTATACTCAATTGTATTTTTATTCTCAACAGCGTACCCTGCATGTTCCCATTGTGGTAGACCTCCATCTAGAACGGCTACATTATTAAACCCAAATGCCCTGAATAGGTACCAAGCTCTAGCACTTGAATAAATCCCTTTGTCGTCATAAACCACAATGGCACTATCTTTATTTATACCTAGAAGTTGAGCTTCTAATTTGAATTGATTTGCTGAAGGGACTGTATTTGGAAAAGAAGCAGAAACATCACTAAACTTGTTCTTAATATCAATAAAACGAGCCTTTGGGATTTGTCTAGTCTCATTTTCGCTTCCATCACCGGTAACATTTTTAATGCTTGCATCGAGAATTATAATATTTGATGCCTCTTTATTTTTACTAAGCCATTGTACTGAAACTAATGAGCTTTCAATTGAAACCATAGTATTCCTATATTAATTGTCTTGAACCGTTTTATGGAATGTAGCGGGTCTATCAAGGGCTTGTTCCCTGTCTAAGCACAAGATTCCATAAAACGGATCATAAATTCTTCCAGCTTTATTTTTGGCTTATAACTATTATTTTACTTCATCATAATTATCATCCCAATTTTCCACATGTGGTTTTCCGAATTTCCCAACTGATTTTGCAACCAACATAGACACTGCTGCATCTCCTGTTACATTTACAACTGTTCTACACATATCCAATGGTCTATCAACGGCAAAGATTAATGCTAAACCTATGGCGAGCTTATCGGCTGGAAATCCAATTGATTCTAACACAATAACTAACATTACCATTCCTGCTCCAGGGACAGCTGCACTCCCAATAGACGCTAATAAGGCGGTAAGTACTATAATTAATTGATTTTCAAAAGTCAGGTCGAATCCTAGGGCTTGAGCGATAAAAACCGCAGCTACTGCCTGATATAAACTCGTACCATCCATGTTAATAGTAGCACCAACTGGTAGCACAAAACTAGATACTTCTTTATCCACACCAATATGTTCTTCTACACGTTCCATAGTAACGGGCAAAGTTGCTGCGCTACTACTCGTAGAGAATGCCAATAATTGTGCAGGACTTATTTCTTTTAAAAACCAAAAAGGGTTTTTCTTGGTTATGGTTGCCACGAGAATACAATAAAAAGTTATCATTAATAAAAGACCCAACACAACAACCCCTGCATATTTAACTAGTGCTAATAATAAATCTGGATCTCCTGAAGAGACCACCACACTAGCCAAAAGTGCAAATACGGCATAAGGCGCTGATAACATAATGAGATCAACCATTTTAAGAACCACATCGTTTAAAGAATCAAAAAACTTTTTAAGAGGTTTAGCTCTCTTTTCTCCAATTAAAAGCATGGAAATACCCAAAAATATAGCGAAGAATATTACTTGCAACATCAAGGCATTATCACTCATTGCATTAAATGCATTATCGGGAACCATATCTTCTAAAAATTGTAATGGCCCACTAATTTGCTGAATTGTAGCTTCTGCTATTTTATCTTGCACCCCACTATTTTGAGCATAAGTATCCGTCAGTTTGGCAATTGTTTCTTCGGAAATACCATCACCTGGTCGCAACACATTTACCAAAACCAATCCAATAGTAATTGCAAATATTGTGGTTATCACATAAGTTATAATTGTTCGAATACCAATCCTTTTAAATTTCGATATGTCCTTAAGATCAGAGATCCCCTTGATTAAAGAAGCCAAGATTAAAGGAATAGCGATAAGTTTTAATAGCTTGACGAAAATAGTTCCGAGAGGTCTTATCCAATCATCAGAAAAGTTTTTCCCTCCATCAATTTGTAGCATGATAAAACCAAAGATTAAACCAAGTAACATTCCTATTAATATTTTCCAGTGTAATGCAAGTTTCTTCATATAATCCTTAAATTTTAGATGTTTTATTAATTAAATAGTAGTCTGCCAAAACCAAAGCTGCCATAGCTTCTACAATTGGTACCGCTCTGGGTACAACACAAGGATCATGACGTCCTTTTCCCTGCATTTCTACGATGTTTCCATCTTTATCAATTGTATTTTGCTTTTGCATTATAGTTGCAACGGGTTTAAATGCTACACGAAAATAAATATCCATGCCGTTACTTATACCACCTTGTATTCCTCCTGAAAGGTTAGTTTGTGTTGTCCCATCAGCATTGAACAAATCATTATGCTCGCTTCCCTTCATTTTGGCACCACAAAAGCCACTACCATATTCAAATCCTTTCACCGCATTTATAGAAAGCATCGCTTTGCCCAACTCGGCATGGAGTCTGTCAAAAACAGGCTCTCCCAGCCCAATTGGCACATTTTTTAAAACACAAGTTACTGTGCCTCCAATAGTATCACCTTGTTTTCTAATTTCTTTTATTCTAGCAATCATCGCATCAGCCTTAACCGTATCAGGACAACGAACTATATTTGATTCTATCGCATTGAAATCAAGTTCTTGATATGGTTTGTCAATAAAAATATCGCCTACCGATGAGGTGAATGCATTGATCTCTATATTTTTTAAAAATTGTTTTGCAACCGCACCAGCAACTACACGACATGCTGTTTCCCGTGCTGAGCTACGCCCACCACCTCTATAATCACGGTTGCCATATTTTTTATCATAAGTATAATCGGCATGACTAGGACGATAGACATCTTTTATATGTGAATAATCATTTGATTTTTGATTGTCGTTTTCAATTATAAAACCAATAGGTGTTCCTGTAGTTTTACCATCAAATATTCCAGATAAAAATTTTACAGTATCTGATTCCTTACGTTGTGTAACAATCTCTGATTGACCTGGTTTCCTACGATCTAAATCATTTTGAATTGCTTCAAAATCTAAGGATACTCCTGCTGGACAACCATCAATTACGCCTCCAATTGCTAGCCCATGAGATTCACCAAATGTGGTGACTTTAAATAAATTTCCAAAGGAATTTCCCGCCATTAATCTATATTTTACGCTAATGTAATTTTATTATTAACAAAACAAAAATAGAATGACCTAATCATTGCTATTTTTATCATTTATCAAATTAAAAGTCAAATAACAAAACGAATTAATAATCTTTGCTATTAGTATTATTTCATACATTACAAGCCAATAATACTATATATTTAGCGTTATGCTAATTATAATATTCGGAAAAATAAATCCATTTACTAAAATCTAAATTTATGAAAAAGATATGTTTAATAGCCCTTACTCTTTTTAGTTTTACAATCACTTCACAAGCACAAGCAATTGCAGACCATGCTATAGGCTTGCGTTTAGGTGATAGCGATGGCTTTGGTGCCGAAATATCATACCAGGTAGGGCTATTTGATACCCATCGATTGGAATTTGGGTTGGGATGGCGTGATGGAGGCAAATATAGCGCAATTAGAGCGGTTGGTTTATACCAATGGGTAAAACCACTAGATGATCGTTTTAACTGGTACACAGGTGTTGGAGGGGGTATTGCTTCCTATAGTTTGGATAATGTAGCGCCAGGAGAAGATGATAGTAGCACATCATTTTTGGCTGCTGGAAATATTGGAATAGAATATGATTTTAATATTCCATTACTGATTTCTTTAGATTTCAGACCAGAATTCGGATTTGGGCATATTAATAATGACTTAGATTTTGATATCGCTTTAGGACTGAGATATCAATTTTAAATTTACTTGAGATATTTAATTAGGCCACCTTTTTGAGGTGGTTTTTTTATGATTATTAACTTTGTCATAAGTAATTCATATAATCTTCAGAATAAAATGCAATAGAATTAAAAAATGTCGTCTTTATAAATGAAGCGCTGTTTAAATGGCTGTTAAATGACCCTGGAATCAGAAAATAATAAAAAGCTTAAAGACTTTTTTGGTGAAGAATACCAATCTCTTAAAGCTTATGTCAACTCAAGAATCAAAGCAAGCGCAAGTCGCGAGGCGGAAGATATTATTCAAGATGTGGCTTTAAAATTATTTGCGGGAGCGGACAGATATGCACCAATAAATAATGTGGCTGGGTTTGTCTATAATTCTATTAAAAACAAGATTATCGATATTATGCGCAGCAAAAAGCAAGTCGATGATTATACAGATTCAAACAATGCCAAACTACAAGTATTGGCTGAATTGGTATATGATTCACCGGATATTATGTACTCTGAAAACATGAAGGATTTATTAAAAAAGGCCATAATGAGTTTAAAACCGGCTTATAGAGACATTATTATAGCAATTGATTTTGAAGGCTATAGTTATCGGGAAATTTCTTTAGACACGGGGATTCCTGAGGGCACATTGATGTCCAGAAGACATAGAGCAATAGGTATTTTGTATAAAAAATTAGAACTACAAAAAGAAACAATAAATTAAAATAAAATATAAGATGACAAATTTTTTCAATCATAAATTACGAGGAAGATCCCCAGGAGAAATCGCAGGAATTATAATCTTTGGTATTTTGGCCATAACAGGGCTTGCCATTCTTTTTGGATTTGTAATCATGTGGCTATGGAACTGGATAATGCCGGAAGTATTTGGCTTAACAACACTTAGTTATTGGCAGGCTGTTGGATTATTTATTCTTCTCAAGATCCTACTGGGAGGCTGTGGAAGCGGAAGCAGTAAATCTTCTAGAAAATCAAAATCTAAATGCAAGAGTGACTCAAAATCAGAATTTTCGAAATGGAAACTATACGACAAGTTCTGGAAAGAAGAAGGGGATGAAATTTACAAACAATATGTAGATCGTCAAACAAATCCACCAGAGACATCAACCGAGGAATAATTCCCTATTAACCGCTTTAAATGAACACAATGAAACTATTTATATTACGAACTAATATTAAAACTAAAAAAAAGCTAAGCACTATAAAGTCACTCTTTAACGACCATTCCAATATCATTGATTGGTCTATCGACCTGGAAGATATCGATAAAGTATTAAAAGTAAGAGCGGATGACGGTTTCAATGAAACCGATCTAAACAGCTTATTAAAGAGAAAAGGGTTTTTCTGCGAAACTTTACCTGATTAATTAGTGTCTTTACAAATTATTAGATTGAAACACAATTGGCTAGAGCCTGTTTGTAAATAGACTCGTAAAGCGGTACAATTTCATGAATATCAAATTGTTTGGCTTCTTCTATAGATTGCTCTTTAAACATTGTTAATACGCTGTCATCTTTCAAAATTTTAATTGCATTTTTTGACATACTGTCAATATCTCCAACGTCACTTAAAAACCCAGAGACACCTTCTTTATTAACCTCTGGAATCCCACCGGTATTACTTGAAATCACAGGTACTCCAGATGCCATTGCCTCTAAGGCAGCTAGACCAAAGCTTTCAGTCTCTGAAGGCAGTAAAAATAAATCACTAAAACACAATATTTTATCAATTTCATGGCTCTTACCGAAGAAAACGACTTTATCTTCAATCCCAAGTTCTCTACATAATTGCTCTGCAGGTTCTTTTTCAGGACCATCACCAACCATCATAAGTTTTGCTGGAATTTCTTTCTGAATATTATAAAATATTTTAATGATATCGTCAATTCGCTTTACCTTCCTGAAGTTACTTATATGTGTAATTATACGTTCATCATCGTTGGCCATCATACCACGCTGACAATCGGTAAAATGGTTTGTATACTTAGCAAAATCAATAAAATTTGGTACGACTTGAATGTCATTAGTAATATCAAACAAACGTAAAGTATCGTCTTTTAAGCTTTGAGATACCGATGTTACCGCATCTGACTTATTAATACTAAATGTTACGGCCGATTTATAAAATGGATGGCTGCCAACCAATGTTATATCTGTTCCATGCAGGGTTGTTACTATTGGTAATTTAATCCCTTCTTCAAATAGCATTTTCTTTGCCATATATGCCGCATAGGCATGAGGAATTGCATAATGAACGTGTAGAACATCTATTTTATGAAGCTTCACCATATCAACCAATTTGCTTGATAAGGCCAATTCATAAGGTTGATAATGAAACAAAGGATATTCAGGCACATTAACTTCATGATAGTGTACCTTATTGCTTAATAATTCTAACCGTACTGGTTGACTGTAAGTAATAAAATGTACCTCATGTCCACGTTTAGATAATTCTAATCCAAGCTCCGTAGCGACTACACCACTACCCCCAAATGTTGGATAACATACAATTCCTATATTCATTCTTTTATCGTTCTATTGCTTCGTAAATTAATCGTTGTATATCTGTTCTGATATTTTTTCTTAATAATAAATTTTTCTCTGAGCTTGGATAAGTTCTATTAGCTAGGAAAATATATACAATCTCCTCTTCAGGGTCCGCCCAGGCATATGTTCCTGTAAATCCTGAATGCCCAAAACTATCCATGGACACACAACCACACGTTGGTCCATCCTCATCTAATTGAGGCTTGTCAAACCCAATACCTCGCCTATTATCCTTATCACAAAAGTAGCAAGTATTAAATTTGTCAAGTGTTGTAGGTTTAAAATAACGCTGCCCCCCATAATATCCTTTTTGAAGATACATTTGCATTATCTTGGCAACATCATTTGCGTTACTAAAAACGCCAGCATGTCCTCCTACTCCTTTTTGCATTGCTGCTCCCATATCATGTACATACCCATGAATTTTTTGATGACGAAAATAGTCGTCTTCCTCGGTAGGGATAAGCTGCGTATTACTAAATTTTTCGCTTGGATTATATGTTGTGTAATTTGCACCCAAAGATTTATAAAAATGTTGCTGTATCAATTTATCTAGTGATTGGTCGTAATGTTTTTCTATAAATTTCTTTAAAATATAATATGGCAGATCACTATACTTATATCTTAAGCGCTTTTGCATTTCACTTTCTTTAATTAACTTGTGTATAGAGTCTTGATAGTCAGATCTCAAATATAAATTATTAGCGACTTCTATATTAAATGCACTACTCCATTTCTTTCTATAATATTTTGGATCTGGTTTATGAGTTACAGAGTCTAAAGTGTTAATATAAAATGGGATCCATGGCTTTAACTTTGCATAATGAGATAACATTCGTTTAACGGTCACATCTTTTTTATTAGATCCTTTATACTCCGGTAATAATTCGGAGAGCTTACTGTCTAAAGACACAACACCTTCTTCTTCTAATTCCATCATCAATGGTATTGTAGCTAGTATTTTAGTCAATGAAGCTACATCATACATGTCTGAAGATTTCACTTTACGATCTCCTGAATATGTATGTTTGCCAAAATTTTTATTGTAGATGACTTTCCCTTTTCGTGCTACTAATAATTGAATACCAGGTGTCATCAACGAGTCGACAGCATACTGTGCGACCGAGTCCAATTTAGCTAATCGTTGAGAATTTATTCCAACACGCTCTGGTAATGCGTAACCCAAACGACTTAGACTTTCGATTTGAATACCTTCACCAACTTTAAAATGCTTACCGGCACTCACAGGCAATACTCCTTTTGCAGGAATGGCTCCGAAAATAAGTTGTGCTGCTTTTTCCTGAGCAATTTCACTATTTTGATAGGACAGCATTATACTTTCTATATTCTCCGTAGATTTTATATCGGAAAGCGCATATGGTTTAGCAAAGACATTTAGTATTACTGTGTTTGTTCTTGCAATTTCATATAACCATACCAATTCTTTATTAGAAAATTTATAGGATTTCCAAGGACTAGCATTCGATTTATGAAATCCAATGATCACCGTATTATAATTATTCAGTTTAGAAATTAGATCATCTAATTTATCAGCTTTAATTTCATGAACTTTGGTGTATTTTTTTAGGGTATTAAAAAACACAGTTCCATCATCATCACCGAGTTTTACATATGCAATAGATTTTGTTTCTAATTGACGTACTGGTAAAAGGTTTGTTGTGTTTTTAACAACCGTTAAGGCATTCTCTATAAGCTCTCCATACAACAAATCATCTTCCAATCGGTTTAAATCTGCTACTAAATGAGAGGTTTCAATAGGCGTATAATTATGCAAGCCTACTTTATATTTTGCCATTAATATTTTTTTTACTGAATGTGCGAGACGTTCTTCAGTAATAGTTTTGTTATTATAAGCATCAATAATCTTTGAAGCTCCTATTGCAACATCTTCCGACATAAGCATGATATCATTCCCGGCATTAAACGCTGCTAAATCTATAGCTCCTGTTTCACTATAATTTGCTACACCTTTCATCCCTAGTGCATCAGTGAGTATAAGTCCTTGAAACTCCAATCTAGTTTTTAGAAGATCGGTGACAATTGTTTTTGATAACGATGAAGGATATCCCAATCGTGGTTCTAAACTCGGCACATTTAAGTGTGCTACCATTACGCTTGATAGTCCTTTATTAATCAAAGCTTTATAAGGAAAGAGTTCAACAGAATCTAATCGTTTTTCATTAAAAGTAATGGTAGGTAAGATTTTATGAGAATCGGCTTCGGTATCTCCATGACCAGGAAAATGTTTAGCACTTGCCAAAACGCCAGCATCTTGCATGCCTTTCATGAATGCTAATGCACTATTGGTTACATAATCCCTGTTTTCTCCGAAAGAACGATTTCCTATAATAGGATTTTTAGGATTCGTATTAATATCTACTACAGGAGCGAAATTAAAATGCACGCCTAATCGTTTACAGTGTTCTCCTATATGCTTTCCAGTACGTTCTATTAATTTGGTGTCTTTAACGGCTCCTAAGGTCATATTCCATGGGAAGGCGTAAGTTGAATCTAAACGCATATTTAAACCCCATTCTGCATCCATCCCTATTAACATTGGCAACTTGGAAATGCTTTGCAATTCATTATTTAAATTGGCTTGACGTATTGGTCCTCCTTTGGAATATATAATCCCTCCAATATGCTGTTCTTTAATTAAGCCAACAATTGACTCTTTTTTCTTTTGGTCTAAACTCGAATAAACCTGTACCATAAATAATTGGCCAACTCTTTCTTTAAGTGACATGGATTGATATACACTATCCACCCATTGTTGTTGAGCTTCAAAATCTGAAGTTGCTAAAGGATGCTTGTTATTTTGCCCTATCAAACTGTTTGTGAGGCAAATAAAAAATACTAAAATTGTTGGTATACGCATAATTTGGGTTTAATTTCAATATATCAATATATCGAACGAAAAACTATGCCAAAATAGCGTTTTTGAAAAGAAGAATTATCGATTTTAAGATAGTTTTATAACCAATCTTTTTAACAACCAAGGGTGACTGCATTTATAATTTTGAAAGGAATCCGGAATCTTAACTATACTTCGCCGTTTTTAATCAGCTATTTAAATAAATCTATATGTCTGTCGTGATACCCCAATAAATAAAGGACTCCGTCCAATCCTATACTAGAAATAGAATTTTGTGCATTATCCTTCACTGTTGGTTTTGCATGAAAAGCGATCCCTAACCCTGCAAGGTTGAGCATTTGCAAATCATTTGCGCCATCTCCAACAGCAATTGTTTGACTGATATCAATACCTTCTTTTTTTGCAATTTCCTTAAGATATTCTGCTTTTTTGTTGCCATCAACAATGTCACCAATATAGCCACCAGTTAATACACCGTTCTCAATTTCTAATTGATTAGCATAGACGTAATCCATTCCCAATTCTTTTTGCAAATAGTGTCCAAAATAGGTGAACCCTCCTGACAAAATAGCGGTTTTGAACCCATAGCTTTTCAATGTGTCAATTAATCTTCTTGCCCCTTTGGTTATTGGTAAATTAACAGCAACATCATGAAGGACCTCTTCACTCAAGCCTTTTAAAAGCTTCATACGTCGAATAAAACTTTCTTTAAACTCTATTTCGCCTTCCATTGCGGATTCTGTAATTGCCTTCACTTCATCACCAACACCGGCTAATTCAGCTAATTTATCAATAACTTCTGCTTGTATAAGTGTTGAATCCATATCAAAACAGACCAAGCGTCTATTTCGTCTGTAAATATTATCTTCTTGAAATGCAATATCAACATTTAATTCTGTTGAAATTTGCATGAATTTTTCATTAAAATCAGATTTATTCTCTGTTCCTATACCTCCTCTAATAGACAGTTGGATACAAGCTCTAGGATATTCTTCTTTTTTAATAAGTGATGTACGCCCGGTGAGTCTTTTTATAGAATCTATATTTAAATTCTTTTCTGCAATTACTTTGGTAATTTTTGATATTTGATCGGCGCCTAGTTTTTCGCCTAAAATAGTGACGATATATCGATCTTTACCTTGAAGATCTACCCAATTTTCATAATTCTCAAGTGTAATTGGGGTGAATTTTGCCTTAACACCAAGTTCATAAGCCATAAAAAGTAAATCTTTTAATGCTGCCGCCGAATTTGACCCAGATTCTATTTCAAACATCATCCCTAAAGACAACGTATCATGAATATTTGCCTGTCCAATATCTAATACTTTAGCATCATACTTGGATAAAACATCAGTTAAATTATGGGTTATTCCAGGTTTATCATGCCCCCATATATTTAATAAGTAAATTTCCTTGGCCATAGATACGTGCTTGCGTTTTGTAAGTTATAAAAATCATTATTCTATTTGAGATATAAAAGTTTTTTCCAAGTTTAAACTTTATAAGCGTAAAGTTTTAGGAATCATATCTTAATACCATTAAAATACTAACAAAACGATAAACTAATTGTTATCTAGAGAATAGAAATTCAAGATTTGATAGGCGACTTTTACTTGATAAACCTACTATGCCAGCTTTCACTTGCTGGAACTTCCCAATTTTCAAGGTACTCGGCTTTATTGGCCACAAGGTTATTAAAAACGATTGTCTTTTTAGATACCGCTTTGTCTTTTGCCATCTTTCTAAAGTCGATTAATGACTTATAAGCAATAAATTCACCTTGTTTATAGGAAACATTCATTTTGTCTAATAAATCCACCTTATATGCTTGCTCTAAGTCCATAATGAATTTAACAGAATCATCAATTGAACATCCTGAAGCTGCACTTATGGTTTGGTCTAAGCCAAAAACTATAAATCGCTTATACTTAATCTCGTAACTGGCTTTCAAATCACTGCCATGAGCGGTCCAGTTTTCTATAAATACATCTAATTTTGCTTTTATTTCGGTCAATTCCGTTTCTGAAAATGAACGATTGGCTTGGTAAATCCAAACTCGTGATGTTTCTGGTAAAGTATTAAAATCTACTAACATTTAATCTAAATATTCAATTTCTACAATCTCTTTTCGAATGATATATTCTTTTAACTTTGGAGAATAACATTCAGTATTTTTATAAGTAACGTTCACTTTAGTTCCAACAATAGCTTCAGAAGTTTCAGATATAAGTCGCTCTGAACCAATGAAATTTGATAGCCATAAAAATTTTTGTGTTATTCCATTTGATGCTTTAATCTGAATAAAACTAAATTCAGTACCATTAATGGCAATAACTTCACCCACAAAGTACTGATTATTATTTACAGAAGCGATTTCAACATCTTCTTCATCTCCACTTGCTAATGCAACGAGCTCATCTGCGCAAAACTTGACCATATTCATACCTACTTTTTCTCCAAAGGCTCTTGCTTCATCTTTATTAGAAAAATCAAGTTCTATGCCTTCAAGAATAAGGGCTTCTTTATGTTTGTTATATTGTTTAATAATAAATATCCCAAGTTTTGTTGTTCTTTGACTGCCAGATAAGTTTACGACTTCATCACTCTGCAAATAATCGCAGGTCGCTTGAGCAATTAAATCAAGAGTTGTCTCTTGAGCTTTAACATTAAAACTCGTAATGAGAATTAAAAGGATTATTATATGTTTCATTGATGGTTTTCTTAATTGGTTTTATATTTACAAATCTTGAGCAGTTGCGATAAGTTCGGCGATATCCATAACAGCAATCTCAGTTTCTTTTTCTTTCACTTTAATTCCGTCGGTCATCATTGTATTGCAAAAAGGGCAGCCAGCTGCAATAATATCTGGTGTGGTTTCCATAGCTTGTTCAGTACGCTCAACATTAATCTCCTTATCCCCTTTTTCTGATTCTTTAAACATTTGTGCTCCTCCAGCCCCGCAGCATAAACCATTTCGTTTGCAGTTCTTCATTTCAACCAGTTCAGCATCTAACTTTTTGATTAATTCTCTCGGTGCCTCATAGACATTATTTGCACGACCTAAATAACAAGGGTCATGAAATGTAATACGTTTTCCTTTAAATTTACCACCTTCAATACTTAACCTTCCATCATCCAACAAACTTTTTAATAATTGAGTATGATGTACCACCTCATAGTTTCCTCCAAGTGAAGGGTATTCGTTTTTTAAGGTGTTAAAGCAGTGGGGACATGCGGTAACAATTTTTTTAATTTCGTAGGCATTTAGAACCTCAATATTAGTAACCGCTTGCATTTGAAAAAGAAATTCGTTTCCAGAGCGTTTAGCAGGGTCACCTGTACAGCTTTCTTCCGTACCCAAAACTGCAAATTCAACATTAGCTTTGTTCAATAATTTCACAAAAGCTTTAGTTATTTTTTTCGCTCTATCGTCAAAACTTCCTGCACAGCCAACCCAAAATAAAACCTCTGGCTGCTTTCCTTGAGCCATAAATTCGGCCATAGTTGGCACTTTTAATACATCACTCATGATTAAGTTTTAATTGTTATTAATGTTTACCATCATCGAATACTTGAATAGTCACTTCTTTTTCTACTAAATCTGTGAATTTTCCCCTGAAACGAGTTGCCTTTACTAAGTGATTATCAATCCAATGATAGTTTCCCCCTCTAGGTTTCCCCATCAATAAACTATGATATTTAAATCCATGTTTCTTTAACCAACTTTCTGTATTTACACGATGTTCTTCTGTTCTCGAAGTAAAGAAGCAAATCATATGTCCTTCATCATACCATTTATTACAGGTATCTAAAGCATCTGTATATACCTCTGCAGTTAACATGCGTTCAGGCTCTTCATTAGGAATATCGTCCCCAATAGTACCATCAATATCGACTAAATAGTTTTTAATCCCTTCAGGTAATACCGGACTTATATGTTCTCCAGATTCAACTTTGTCATGTAATAACTTCTCTATCTCTTCTTTTTTCATATTTATTTAATACTTATGCCTGGCGAACTTTAACTCGTATTTTCCCTGAATTATTTAAATATTCAATAATAAATTTAAGAGCAATAATTACTCCTCTTTCCAGTTTAACCTATCCATTTGATTATAAGGCCATGGCGCACCATTATTCTCAATATTCGTCATCATATTATTTAATTCGGTTGGGGCTGCAGACTGCTCCATAACCAAATAACGACGCATCTCTAAAATAATGGACATTGGATTTATACTCACAGGGCATGCTTCCACACAGGCATTACATGATGTACAGGCCCAAAGCTCCTCTTTGGTTATATAATCATCTAATAACTGTTTACCATCTTCTTTAAAAACACCTTTATTGGAATCAATGTTATTACCTACTTCCTCCAAACGATCACGAGTATCCATCATGATTTTACGAGGAGATAATTTTTTTCCTGTTTGATTTGCAGGACATTCACTTGTGCAACGCCCACATTCAGTACAGGTATATGCATTAAGTAATTGTACCCAATTTAAATCTTGAACGTCACTGGCCCCAAATTTTGAAGGTTCTTCTTCCTCTGCTCCTTCTGCTGGTGCTGCAAAAGGATCTGCATTTGGATCCATCATTAACATCACTTCTTTGGTAACCGATTCTAAATTATTTAACTCTCCCTTTGCTTTTAAACTCCCATAATAGGTGTTTGGAAAGGCTAATAAAATATGTAAATGTTTAGAAAAATATAAATAGTTTAAAAACACCATTATTCCTAATATATGAAGCCACCAAGCCGATCTTTCTACGAGGTGAATTGTATGTTCTGATAATGAACTAAACCAAGGACTTATAAATTGACTTACAACATTGCCCGAAGCCATATCTTGGAAATGAATATCTGTAGCATTCATAACTAAGAATAAGGTCATTAATACCATTTCAAAATATAAAATGTAATTGGCATCATTTTTTGGCCAACTTGTCATTTCAGCTTTCCAGAAACGCTTTAATTTAATAATGTTTCTACGAATCCAAAAAACAATAACAGCGACGAATACCAGTAATGCAAGAATTTCAAAACTACCAATAAGTATTCCATATAGACTTCCAATGCCAGAAAATATACGGTGAGTTCCAAATAAACCGTCAATGATGATTTCTAAGACTTCAATATTAATTACTACAAAACCGACATAAACAATAACATGTAAAAATCCTGCTACGGGGCGACGAACCATTTTGCTTTGCCCAAGGGCAATCATAGCCATATTCTTCCAACGCTGTGACTTATTATTGCTTACATCAACATCTTGCCCTAACTTAATATTACGTCTAAGCTTTTTAATGTTTTTAGTGAAGTAACCAAGACCTATAATTAACGCAATAGCAAAAAGTATGTTTGGTAAATAATCCATGTTAAAATTATCGGTTAGTTTTCATTCTCGTTATAAGGAATCTCTTTTCGAGATAAAATTCTAAAATAACGCTTAGGATGTAATTTAATATCTTTCAATAAGGCTTCCATCTCTTTGGTAGCTCCTTTAAGATTGTTATACAAACCCTCATCCTTAAGCAATTTACCCATAGTGCCTTCTCCTTTTTCAATACTAGATAAAACTGCCTTAAAACTGGCAAGTGTACCTTGTAGTTCTTTTACAGTTTCACCCAAATTTGCTTGCGCCATTTCTTCTGTAATAGAAGCTAAACTTGTCGATGCTTCACTAAACTTTTGCAATGAAGTGTCTATTTTAGCTTTATTATCTGAAATTACAGCATTGAGTGCGTTGGACGTATTTTTAAAAGAATTTATTGTAGTTCCGAGTTCGGCAATACTATTTTTAAGATTAGTTTTAGTTTTTTCATCAAAAACATCGTTCAAGTTAGATAAAAGTAAATCTGCACTAACCATCATCGTTTCAATTTTTTCCTGAAGCGGTGTTAATTTTTGATTTACTAGTTCAGACAAACCAGCTTTCACAATGCCTTCAAGTGTATCCCCATTTTGTGCTTGCTCAGCACTATCAAAGGCAGGTACAATAGCAATAGCCTTTCCTCCAATAAGTCCGGTTTCGTATAACTGAGCCTTACTATTTTTTGAAAATTCAAATTCACTGTTCACCAATAATTTGATTTTAACTTTCCCCGATCCATCTTCGGTAAAACTAATCTCTTGAACTTTACCAACTACCAGCCCACTAATTGTGACTGGTGTGGATGGTGCTAGCCCTTCTACGTTATCATAAACTGTATAAAATGATCGTGACGAATCGAATAGATTTTCGCCTTTCAGGTAATTAAACAAGTAAATTATTAACAATAAACTGGTAATTACCAGTATAGCTGTTTTGATTTCTCTAGATATTTTCAAAGCAAATATATTTTATGAAACACAAAATTAGCAATAAATTTAAATAAGAGCTTAATTTGAAAAAGTTTTTAAAGCCTCTTTTACACTGATTTTTTCTCCGTCCTTATAAGCCACAATAAAACAGCTGGAATATCCCTTTTTACGAGCTTCTGCTCTTTGTTCTTTTATCTTAGCATAATTAGAGGTCTCACCGTAAAAATATTTATAACCATTGCCTATTTTTTCGATTGCAATCCCTTTTAATCCCTTAAAATTATAAGATTTCGTCTCTAATTTTCTAGAGCCAGCAGCAATTTGGACTTTAAATATAATTTCTGGACTTGGTATTAAAGCGATCTCAGCATCAATTACATCCTCTATTACAACTGAATTATCAAAACTAGTATTTAGACTCTCCTTATATTTCAAAATGGCACCACTAATAGAATTTGCCATTTGATTTTGACCTTTTTTAGAGCTCAAATATGCGCCTTCCTTTTTATTTGTTAAAAATCCAGTCTCAATTAAGACACTTGGCATATAGGTGTTATGCATCACCCAAAGACTAATTTGCTTAATTCCTCTACTTTTTCGTTTTAGATTATTTTTAAAGTTATCTTCAACAAATCTCGCCAATAATATACTTTGTTCAACATAGTCTTCTTGCATTAATGTTAATCCTATTAAAGATTCAGGAGAGTTAGGATCAAATCCCTCATAGTTCTTTTCATGATCATCCTCTAAAAAGATCACTTCATTCTCTGCCTTTGCAATTTCAAAATTCCTGCCAGTATTAGAAAGACTTAAAACATATGTTTCTGTACCATAGGCTTGTGTATGATGAGCATTACAATGTACAGATACAAACAAATCAGCATCTGCTTTATTTGCAATTGCCGCACGTTCATGTAATTCTATAAATACATCTGTCTTTCGTGTATATATAACTTTAATATCATTATGAGTTTCAAGAATTTTTCCTAATTTTAATACAATACTCAAAGCAATTTTCTTTTCTGTATCAAATTTAGTAGGTCGTCCAGGATCCTTGCCTCCATGCCCTGCATCTAAAACAACAACAAACTTATCGCCTGTATTTTGCCCGAAAGAAAAAGGTGTTAATAAAAAGAAAAAAGATACTAAAATGTATTTTACTATCGTTTGCATAGAGACTTTAACGGCTTTAGAACAATGTTTATTTTAAAATTTAAATTTTTCATATATTCAAAATAATCACAAAAAAATATATGTACATTTGGCTTTTCAAAAACCGAGCCATACTTTTACAAAAATACATCTAAAAG
>CAJXVU010000005.1 GCA_913062555.1 uncultured Bacteroidota bacterium | reverse complement strand
CATTTAAAGTACTAAAATCAAAATCCCATAAACCATCATTATTATTATCACAAATTAATTGATCTGGAATTGAAGTGACAGTTGGGGTTTGATGAAAAATTAAATTAAATTCAATTGTTGCGACTATTAGGTCTAAACTATCATAGGCCCTTGCAATATAATCTGCACTTGGTGCCACAACATTATTTAAAACAGCCCCCGTTTCATTTAATAATACACCTTCACGTTCCCATTCATATCTAACAGCATTAATTGTTGTAGCATCAAGGGTTTCAATATCTCCTGTACAATGTGCCGTAATATTTACAATGGAGCAATCCGTAGTCCCAGAATTTAATCCCCCAGAATTTGTTTGTTGCAAACTAATAAACCCAGGTTGTTGGCTAAAATTTGTTATCATCACAACATATATATCACCCGCTTCTGCTGTATTAATTGTCATTATCTCGGAAGCGTCAGACAACCAACTACAATCCACTTTATTGGCAGCGGTTAAATCGATATCACAATCAATATTTGTACTATCAAAAGGTCCCCAGCACATAAAATCAACATCTAGCTCAAATCCTGATCCATCAGCATTTTCTGTTTGGCTAATTGTAAAAATCAAATCCCCCGGGTTATCTACTTTAAGAAAATACCAAGCAGGAAATGGCCAGTCAATTGGATTAGCCGAACCAAATCCGGTATCACAACTATAGTCTATGCCAATTTCCGCGCTATCAATAGCTCCTGGAGTTCCTGAATGTGAATTTGGAAAAACCAATTGAGAGCCACCAGCACAAAACGGCTCAGCAGAGCCACAAGATAATCCTTGAGCCATTATATTATTAATGGAAAAAACAAATAATGCTATTACAACATGTTTGAAGTTAAGCTTTTGTTTAAGGTTCATTATTAATTATTATTCTGCAATTCAATGGTCAAATTACTACAATGTTAATAAAGACAACTATTTGCTGGGGTTAAAAACTACATAAATCAATTAGACCACTAAAATCTAATTTCTACAAAGTTAAATACAAAAACGCTAATTTAAAATGTTTTTCTCACTACATAATGCTCTTAATGATTTCCTAATATATGTATAACTCCATATTACTTTTATTATTTTTGCATAAAATTATGTTATTATGAATACAATAGATGTTTCCATACAAGAAACGAGTAATCCAACCATTCTTAAATTTGAGGCTAATAGTTTTTTAACAGAACATGAAAGCTTTGAATTTAATAATATAGATGACGCAAAACATTCGCCACTAGCACAGCAATTATTTCATTTACCATTCGTAAAGAAAATTTATATCTCTGGTAATTTTGTCGCTATTGAACGCTATAATATCATCGAATGGTCTGAGGTTCAAAATGAAGTAAGAGAACAGATTGAGAATTATCTTAATGAAGGTGGCGTGGTAGTCGAATCGACGGGGAAACCTAAAAAAGTAGCGGTAACTGTTTATGCTGAAAGCACACCTAATCCAGCAGTGATAAAATTTGTTTCGAACAAAAAGCTAGTCCCTACACTTTTGGAATTCTCTTCTATTGATGAGGCAAATGCCTCCCCGTTTGCAATGGAACTATTTCATTTCCCTTTTGTCAAAAGTATATTTATTGATGAAAATTATGTGTCAATAACAAAGTATGACATTGCCGATTGGAATGAGATTACTATGGAGTTACGAGAGTTTATAAGAAGTTATATTGAAAATGGTAAAACCATTGTTTCAGAAGATGCCCCAGAAATCAAGAACAATACCGAGACTGCTAGGGAAGAAAACTTCGAAGCTTTGGACGATATCTCTAAAGAAATTGTAAATATTCTCGAAGAATATGTAAAACCAGCGGTTGCTGCCGATGGTGGAAATATTCAATTTGAGTCTTATGATGCTGACAAAAAACGGGTTCGTGTCATATTACAAGGTGCCTGTAGTGGTTGTCCATCTTCAACCTTTACTTTAAAAAATGGTATTGAAAACATGCTTAAAGAAATGCTTAAAGATAAAGTTGAAAGTGTTGAGGCTATTAACGGCTAGACGATTTCAAATAAATACGACATCAAAAAGCGTTTTGTTAAAGAACGCTTTTTTTATTCCATTTTATGTACATTTGAAACCATGCGTAGATCTCTTTATATCCTTTCATTAATTACTGTTACACTATTGAGTTGTAAGAGTCAAAACTCCGATAAAATGGCTCACGAATTCACTAATGATCTCATCAACGAGACTAGTCCATACTTACTCCAACATGCCCATAATCCAGTAAATTGGAAACCCTGGAATGAAACGACATTAGCGCAGGCTAAAGCTGAAAATAAGCTGATTTTAATTAGTGTTGGTTATGCAGCTTGTCATTGGTGTCACGTTATGGAACGAGAAAGTTTTGAAGACTCTTTGGTTGCTAAGGTTATGAACGATAATTTCATTAGCATTAAAGTAGATCGGGAAGAACGTCCAGATGTGGATCAAGTATATATGAATGCTGTACAATTAATGACTGGTAGTGGAGGTTGGCCGCTCAATGCTGTTGCACTTCCCGATGGACGACCTGTTTGGGGAGGCACCTACTTTAAAAAAGACCAATGGATAAGTGCCCTTAACCAAATTTCGAAGTTATATACCGAAAACCCTTCTAAATTATTAGAATATGCCGATAAATTAGAAGAAGGGATCAAGTCAATTGATGTCGTTTCACTCAATACTAACGTTGCTGAATTTGGCTTAGATTTTGTCGAGGAAGCTGTTACTACATGGTCAAAGAATTTCGACCATTCCAAAGGTGGGATGAACCGAGCCCCAAAATTCATGATGCCGAATAATATTCATTTTTTATTACGTCAAGCTTATCAAAATAATGACACCAACTTACAGGAATATGTAAACCTTACACTTTCAAAAATTGCATATGGTGGTGTTTTCGATCATGTTGGTGGTGGTTTTTCACGCTATTCTGTGGATGATAAATGGCACGTACCACATTTTGAAAAAATGCTTTATGACAATGCACAATTGGTGAGTTTATATAGTGATGCCTATTTAATCACAAAAAACGAATTATACAAAGAGGTTGTATATGAAACTTTAAAATTTGTAAAACGCGAATTAACACATACCGATGGCACATTCTATTCTTCGTTAGACGCCGATAGTGATACCCCAGAAGGCGAATTAGAAGAAGGCGCTTACTATGTTTGGACTAAAGAAGAACTGCAAACCTTACTCAAAACAGATTATGATATTTTTGCTGAATATTACAATGTTAATAATTATGGCTTTTGGGAACATAAAAACTATGTATTAATTAGAAAAGATAGCGATAAAGACATTGCTGCAAAGCATGATATTTCTGAAGCCGATTTCTCTAAGAAAAAAGCACAATGGAAAGGTTTACTCTTAGCAGAGAGAGAAAAACGCTCACGGCCAAGACTGGATGACAAAATATTGACCTCTTGGAATGCTTTAATGCTTAAGGGATATACTGATGCTTATCGTGTATTTAATGATCCAGAATTTTTGAATGCCGCAATTAAAAATGCTGAATTCATAGTTAATAAACAACTCAAAGAAGATGGTGGCCTAAACCATAGCTACAAGAATGGTAAAAGCACCATAAATGGGTACCTAGAAGACTATGCCGCTACAGTTGATGGGATGCTTTCTCTTTATGAAAACACATTAGACGAAAAATGGCTACGTACCGCTAAAGATTTAACGAATTATAGCTTTGATCACTTTTTCAATGATGATAGTAAAATGTTTTATTTCACCTCAGATGAGGATCCATCGTTAGTCACCAGAAACATCGAATACCGAGATAATGTTATCCCAGCCAGTAACTCGATAATGGCTAAAAACTTGTTTAAACTATCCCATTACTTTGATAATGAAACTTATTACGATACAGCTACAACAATGCTAAACAATGTAAAACCAGAAATGACTACTTATCCATCTGGTTTTTCTAACTGGCTAGATTTAATGCTTAATTACACTAATAATTATTATGAAGTTGCTGTAGTTGGTGAACAAGTTATTGAAAAAATCAAAGGCCTGAATGCAACTTATCTTCCTAATAAACTTATTATTGGTAGTAAAACTGAAAACGATTTACCGCTTCTTAAAAACAGATATATCGAAGATGAAACACTCATTTATGTGTGTGTAAATAAAGCTTGCAAATTGCCAGTTTCAGAAGTTGATAGAGCCATACAATTACTTCAAGAATAAAATTATGAAAACAATCCAAGTTATTTTAATTGCATTGATAGCCTTAGAACATATTTACTTTTTGATACTAGAAATGTTTTTATGGACCAGTTCTAAAGGGATTAAAACCTTTGGATTAAAATCTAAAGCATTTGCTGAAGACACTAAGGTTCTTGCAGCAAATCAAGGCCTGTATAATGGCTTTTTAGCCGCTGGATTAATCCTTGCTCTTATTCTAGATGACAGAGCATTTAGTGTTTTCTTTTTGAGCTGTGTGACTGTGGCAGGGATTTACGGCGCCTATTCTACTAAGAAAATAAGGTTGTTTTATGTACAGGGAGTTCCTGCTATCATTACTCTAATTTACACGCTTATCAGTATCTAATAGTAGAATCCTAAGGCTTTACTTTAGGCTTTAGAGCAATAAAATCTTTTAGATAATAAGGTTCAAAATAAGCAACATCTTCAATATCATTTAATTTGAATTTGTTAAATGCCAAAGCACTCAATTCATTTGCGGATGGCAGTTTATTTTCAATAAAAACTGCGTTTGAATGACTAATTAATTCTTTCGTTTTAGAGACACCATTCCCTATGAAATAAACCTTGCCTTGCTCTAAATACTCTCCGAAAGATTCTATGTTTAAAATCTGAGCTTCAGTTTCTCTTACTTGCTTATAATTGGAATCAAAAATTGCAGAATATACTTCCATTCGCCTTGCATCTAGCATTGCTACAATAACACCATCTTCAATATTTACCTGATGCGCTAATGCTTCTAAAGTCGCAATCGAAATTAATGGCTTATCCAAAGCAAAACACAATCCCTTTACTGCCGAAACACCAATTCTAAGCCCTGTATAAGACCCTGGGCCTTTGCTTACTGAAATAGCATTCAAATCCTTCAAAGTAATTTTCGCCTTCTTTACAACGTCGTCTATGTAATTGTGCAAACGCTCAGCATGCGAGTAATTATTATTATAATCTTCTTTTAAAACTAAAGTCTCCCCTTCGCTAGAAAGAGAGACTGAACAATTAGTTGTTGTGGTTTCTATATTAAGTATGTATGTCAATCTTAAAATGTTATTGTCTTCCCAGTGTAAAAGTCTAAAACTTTTGTTTTAAAAACAAAATCATACTTCGCATTTATTAAAGAAGACTCCGCATTTATTAATCTAATTCTCGCTTGCTCCAAATCAAATGAATTTAAGGATCCTAAATTATAACGCTCTTGTGAATTACTAAATGCTAATTCTTGAGAATCTAAAGACTTTTGTGCTGCACTAAAAGCTTTAAGTGCTGCTTGTGCGTCGGTATATGCACGTTGAATATTAGATTCTAAAGTTAACTTGGCTTGTTCTAAATCTAATTTAGAATTCGCTTCTCTAATTTTAGATTTTGCTACATTAGTTTTATTTTGAAATCTAGAAAAAATTGGAATACTTACATTCAAATTGATATTATGCCCTTTGTTATCATTCAATTGATCTAAGAAGTTCGCCTCACTTGTGATTAAATTTGAATAAAACGCATTGGTTCCAAAACTATAACTTAAACTTACACTAGGCAAAAATCCGCTTTTTGAAATTTTAGTACTTAGCTCAGCATTTTCAATATCCTTTTTAGCAACTTTGATTTCGTTTCTATTTTCTAAAGCATAATTTAAAATAGGCTTGATATCATTATACATTAAAGATTCTGATGGCGTATCTATTTCAATAATTGCCACATTAAAACCTTCAAATGGCACTTGTAGCAATTGAGATAATGACAATAAAGAAAGTGTATAGTTATTTGCTGCAACAGTTACCGCTTGGGCGTCGCTACTCAATGTTGCATCCGCATCATAAATATTGGCTTTGGGTTGTACCCCTGCATCTACGAGTGCCTTAACTTGTTGTAATTGCTTACTAGAGAAATCATATTGAGCTTTAGCCGTTTCTAAACGTTCCTCGTTAAACAACACGTTTAAATATGAATTTGCCACGTTTAAAGATATATCATCTCTAATTCTATTAAGTTCTAGTTCGTTGGTTTCGTGATTTAATTGAGACTGTTTATATAAGTTTGTGGTTCTAAAGCCATTAAAAATACTTTGAGAAACACTCACACTCATATTTGTCGAGTTACTTGTTCTATTCACAAAAGACCCAGGAAATAATTCGGTTTGACCAAAACTAAGCCCTTCAGATAAATTACCACTTAATGATGGTAAAAAATTACCTTTGGCCGCTTTTATGTCTTGTTCGTTTATTAATAAGGTATTCTGTCCCTTTTTTATATTGATGTTATTTTCAAGTGCATGTGTAACACACTCTTGTAAAGTCCATAATTTGTTCTGAGCGACAGAGGACAATCCTACTAAAAGTATTACAACCAATAGTTTATATTTCATTGTTAGCATATTAGAATTATTAATTATCATCATCGTTATTATCTTCCTTAGCTTTGTTCCAAACTTTAATTTTATCGCCTTCTTTTACACCATCAGTAATTTCAATGTTGATCCCGTCTGATATTCCAGTTTCAACATTTACTTTTTTGAATTGACCATCTTCACCTTGAACTTCCACAAAAGGTTTTTCGGTAATTCTATTAAATTGAAGTAATGATTCTTTAATACATAAGGTGCTGTCCCTACTTTCAATTTCAATCTCTGCATTAGCACTATAACCAGCTCTAATTTTTGTAGATGCTTCAATTTCAACATCGGCTTTTATTGTAAATTGAACGGCGCCATTCTCTTCAATACCTTTTGGTGCAATAAAGGTTAGTTTCGCCGGAAATTCTTTTTCATTAATTGCCCCAAGAATGACTTTAATTTCTTTTCCTTCTTCCAATTTTCCAACTTCAGCTTCATCCACTTTTCCTTCAAAAATCATGATACTCATGTCTGCAATTGTAGCGATAGTGGTTCCTGCATTAAAATTATTACTTTGAATAACCTGATCACCTTCACGAACAGGAATCTCTAATATTGTTCCTGGAATTTGGGCTATAATATTTGTATTGGCCTGACTTCCTCCAGACAAGGATCCTTGTTTAATAATTTGGTAATCATTCTCAGCTTGTGTCAAACTTTCATCCGATTGATTTAATGATAACTCACTATTTTCAAAATCCTGTTTAGAGATTACTCCCTTTTCAAAAAGTGCTTTATTTCTATTGAATAATGTCTGTGAATTATCTTTAGATAATTTAGCAGATTTAATTCTACTACTCGCACTTACTAAACTTTGTTCATTGGGAACAACTCTAATTCTAGCAATTAAATCGCCTTTTTGAACGATATCCCCTTCTTCTACAAGAATTTTATCTACAATTCCTGAAACTTGAGGTTTTAACTCAATTTCTTCCTCTGGAATTAACTTCCCTGTAGCTACAGCTTTTGTATCTATTGACGTATAATAAGGTTCTTCTATTTTATAATCTATAACCTCCTTAGAATTGGAGTCCTTAAAATATTTTAATACAAATAGCAACCCTGCTATCAATACTAATCCTACTATAATTTTAATTGCTTTCTTCATTTTATTGTTGATTGATTTTTTATTCTTCTCTTAATGCTTCTATTGGTTTTACACTTGTCGCTTTAAATGCTGGGATTAACCCTATTAAAGTTCCTAAAATGACTAATATTATTAAGGCTATAAATACAACTCCAATGGATACTGATGCATTAACAAAAACAGCATCATCTCCTTGTCCTAAGTATTTATCCATTGCAATGAGTATCCAGCCTCCAGAAATTATCCCGAAAAGCCCTGCAACGATTGTTAAAAACACAGCTTCAACAACAATTTGTCGTTTAATTTCGAAAGGTGTTGCCCCAAGTGCTCTACGTACACCAATTTCTTTGGTACGTTCTTTTACGGTGATAAGCAATATATTACCAATGGCAAATACGCCAGCTATTAATGTTGCTATCCCAACAAACCAAGTTACAAATTGCATCCCTGTTAAAAACCCAGTCATTCTGCCAAAGGCCTTACCTAAATTAAAGCTTCCAAAGGCACGCTCATCCTCCGGATGGATTCGATGCATGTTTTTTAACAGTAGTTTAGTGTCTAATTCAATTTGCTTGATATCGTATTCTGGTTTTCCAGTAATAACCATCCAACCAATTTTTTCGCCCTGATTGTATATTTGTTGGAAAGTTGTGAATGGAATATGAATATCGCTGGAAGGGCCCATATTTATATTGCCAGAGTCGAACATGCCGATAACCGTAAAATTAATATTGTTTATTCGTACATACTTCCCAATAGGCTCTACGTCTTTCTCAAACAATTGTTTATAAATATCTTCTGATATCACAACTGTTTTCTTATTTTCATCAATATCATTTTGATTGATAAAACGCCCTTTTATTAATTTCTTCTTTTGAACTTTATCTAACAGTGGGTAATCACCAGCAATACTAAAATTTCCAGAAAGCAAGTTTCTAACCACCAAACTCTGATTCTGATTTCTTGGTACAACAAATTCAATACCTTCAATATTTTCTTCAATTTTTTCAACATCGGTTAGAGTAAGCCTTACCCGTCTTCCTTCTTGAAAGCCTTTAAAAGGTTTACTTGTGCTCTGAGTCCAGATAAACACACTATTGGTCGCAAAATCTCCAAACAAACGATTGAAGGAGTTCTCCATACCTCGTGCAGAACCTAATAAGCCAATTAGTAGTAGTATGCCCCACCAAACACCAACCATAGTAAGTATTGATCGCATTTTGTTCTTACTAATACTGTCGTACAGTTCTTGCCAAGTATCTCTATCAAATAAAAATTTAAACATAGTTAATCGTCTCTAAGTGCTACTATTGGTTTAATCCTTGATGCTCTTTTTGCTGGCAAATACCCCGCAAGAGTTCCTGCAGCAATTAAGGTTAATGTCGCTCCAATAACAAGCGCATTACTAACTCCAGGGTCTTTAATAAAGTAGTCTGCTAAAATAGGCGTAGAAAATTTAATAACATATACTCCAATTAATAACCCAACATATCCTGCTATAGCAGTAATAATTATAGATTCAATCATAATGATTGATATAATTTGTCTTGGTTGTGCGCCTAATGCCTTGCGAATTCCAATTTCTTTGGTACGTTCTTTAACAATAAAAATCATCATATTACTAATCCCTACAATTCCGGCAATTAAAGTACCAAAACCAATAACCAGAGCCATTAGTCCTAACCCAAATGAAATAGCATTTACAGCTTTTGCTCCTTCGGCATTATTTTGCACTCTAATTCCTCTTTGATCGGTAGGTGCAATTAAAAATCGATTCTTAAGCTTTTTCTCCATTTTAACTCCAAAAGCCAAGGCTGCATCATAATCCATTTCAGGGTTATAGGTCATATACATCATATCGACATAATCGTTATTTCCATAAACCAATTGTGCTGTTGTAATTGGAATATACAGCATACGTTCTTCATCATCTCCTCCTTCATCGGTATACACCCCTACAACTTTATATTGAATCCCGCTTAAATTAAGATATTTACCAACCGCAGTTGTTTTAGTAAACAAATCTTCTTCTACCATGCGGCCTATAATTACAACTTTGGTTCTATCGTTAATATCACGTTGATTGATATAGCGTCCTTCTTTGATTTCATTTTGTTCTATAAAAAGATTGTCTGGATGGATCGCTCTAATCGTATAATTGTTTTTTTCATTTCGGAAAGTTGCGGTTACATTTTTCATTACCCTAGAAGTCATAAACTCCACTTTGTCTCCAAACTCATCCAAAATATAATTATGGTCCTCGTTTTTAAGCTGAATTCTTCTTCCCGCTTGTAAGCCTTTATACGCCTTACTTGTCTCTCCTGGGTAAATTACTATATTATTAATAGCATCGTCTTTAAAACCTTCTTCAAAAGTGTTAATTAAGCCATTAACAATACCAAATAGAATGGTAAATAACAAAATAGCAAATGCCACAGTTAATCCAGACAGTAAACTTCTGGTTCTGTTTTTATTGATACTCTGAAATATTTCGCGCCAAAGATCTATATCAAACATATTGAGAGGCTCTTACTTGGTTAACAGGTTTATCTTCCATAATGACACCATCACGTAATCGAACGATTCGTTTACACATTTCGGCAATGTCTTCCTCGTGTGTTACTATTAAAATAGTTTTTCCTTCATCGTTTAATTGCTGAATAAATTCCATGATTTCATACGATGTGGTCGTATCTAATGCTCCTGTTGGCTCATCGGCCAATAGCAATTTTGGATTAGCAGCTAAAGCTCTAGCTATCGCAACACGTTGCTTTTGTCCACCCGATAATTCTTTAGGTAAATGATGTGCCCAATCTAACAAACCTACTTTTTCCAAATGAAATTTACCCTGCTTCTGACGCTCTTTACGTTTAAGCCCTTGGTAATATAATGGCAATGCCACATTTTCTAAAGCATTTTTATAATTGATAAGGTTGAAAGATTGAAAAATAAATCCTAAAAATTTATTCCTGTATACAGCTGCCTTTTTTTCAGTAAGGTTTTTAATAGGTAAACCATCTAATATATAATCTCCAGAATCGGCCTCATCTAACATGCCTATAATATTAAGCAAAGTAGATTTTCCTGAGCCCGAAGATCCCATTATAGCCACCATTTCGCCATTTTCAACATCTAAGTTTATACCTTTAAGTACATGTAAACTGGAATCCCCTATTGCATAGGACTTATGTAGGTTGCTTATTTTTAGCATAGTTAGTGTTATTTTTATGATGTTGTAATAAGATACAACAACAATTAGACTGTAAAAGTCCAAAAATGTTACAACAAAATAACTAATAATGTGTTAAAATACTGAAATGCAACTACTTGCTTTTTAACTTTCTATAAATAATGTATCCCAACCCTCCAATAAGCACATAAGGAACTACCATTAAATACACAATACCGTTGTTAATTCCTTTTGCCATAGTTTGCCCTTCTTCACTTTCTAATACAGCACGACACATAGCACATTGAGCCTCTGCAGATATCGAGACCAATAAAATTAAAACGACTAATATGACTGTTCTATTTTTCACTTAATTAAATATAATATGGAGAAATCATTAAATAAACTACCACACCAGATATCGCAACATATAACCATATTGGAAATGTGACTCTGGCTATTTTTTTATGTTTTTCAAAGTTATCTGTAATCGCTCTAACATAAGTTATTAATACAAAAGGAATCACTGCTACAGACAAAATAATATGTGTAATTAGTATAATATAGTACACATATTTAATTGTGCCCTCTCCACCAAACTTAGTAGAATCACTTGTCATGTGGTAAGCTATATACATCAGCAAAAATACAACTGAAAACAATATTGCAGTTTTCATTAAACGCTCATGTAGGACGCGTTTTTTGTTTTTAATTGCCCATAACGCCGTTAGCAATATTAAGGCCGTTAAACCATTAATAGAAGCGTAAATAGGCGGCAAAAAAGATAAAGGTTCAACATTGGGAATTCGCACGCCAAATAATGCAGCAACAGCTAATGGAATACTAATTGACAATACTACAATCCATTTGTTGTATTTTTTTTCATTCTGATTTGCAACACCTTTTCCCATGCTATTCACTTAATAATTTTGCAATATCTTCTTTTAACATGCTAATTTCTTCTTGCGCACCATCCTCGTCATATTTCTCCTCTTCACTTATAGTTCCTTTATAGTAGATTTTTGGATTTCCAAAATCATCAACTCTTGAACGAATGAATCCGTTTTTATCGATAAGCGCAAAATTACCAGAGTGCTCAAACCCGCCTTCTACATCTGCATCTTCAGCGGTGTATAAATTAAAGCCTTGATTTGCCAATTCGTAAATGGTATCAAGATCACCCGTCATTAGATGCCAATTAGGATTCGTCATCCCATAATGTTCTGCATATGCTTTTAAAACTTCCGGGGTATCATGTTTTGGATTGATTGTAAATGAGGCAACACCAAAATTTTCATAACTCTTAAAGTTATTCTGAATTTGTACAAGATTCTCACTCATTCTAGGACAAATAGTTGGGCAAGTTGTAAAAAAGAATTCTACCAGATAAACCATCCCTTCATAATCCTTATTTGAAATTGTATTTCCTTCCTGATCTGTAAAACTAAATGCCGGAACCTTTTTTGGTTCTCCATTAATTTCCAAAAAAACTAAAGAGGTATTATCAAATACTTTAGTACTTGCTTTTTGGCTTCTACTTTCATCTCGATTTATATCGTCATTTGTAATGCGATCTACAATTTTTGGAATAAAAATAATTCCAAACACTAAAATTATTAGCGTGATTCCAACGTATGAATAATTCGTTTTTTTCATTTGTATTTTATTATTTTATGTGCTTAGATGTAATCACAACTCGAAAATTAAAATCAATCTTCAATTTTTACTTCTGTTTTTATATCGTCTGCTCTTCTAGATGTGGAATCGAAAGTTCCCTTTCGTTTTTGTCGATATTCTGTGAATAAAATGCGCATGTCTTCACTCATTTTATTTTTTACTACAGCTACCTTAATACAATCGTATGAGCTTAATCCATAAGCGCCTTCTTGTTTTTCGACTTGTCTTTCAGTTCTATCATCAAGTCTCCCACGCTGATTGCGATCTTTATCAATAATAAAGACATGATCAGTCGCAAGATTAGGTTCTAAATTATTCGAAGCGTTAAGACTATTGTATAGTTTCTGAATATCTTGTTCATGCCCATACGCAAAAGACCAATATTTAAGCTCGTCATATTTAAGTAATTCTTTTTTTAACAGCTTTACTTGTGCTTCAGCTCCTTGTGGAATAATGATCAATATTTGAAAGCGTTTGAATCCCTTAAATTTATCGTAAATTAATTCTTTAAGATTTGAAGCAACCGTTGATTTATCCATGGGTTGACTTCCAAAAAATCCTAGCACGGTCAAATTATTTTCCAAAAAGACATCCTCACCATCTTCATCTATAAAAGCAGAGACTTCTATTATGTTATTAGCTATAACATCCAAGGTATTATAATTATGTTTTGAAGGATACAAAAACAATAAGAATATAACTGGAAGAAAAAATAAAATAGCTAAAATTGATATCTTTTTAATACGCTTTGTTGTCATGGTGCAAAAATAAAAAAGACGGTTTAAAAAACCGTCTTTATATCTATAATTTAACACTTAGTAATCAAACAGTGTTGTGTTTTTAAAAATCTCGTTTCATATATCCCTCTTTATACACATCAAAAACGTAACCGCCCTCTTGTAAAAGGATAAATAATAAATAGCAAATTAAAAATACTGCTGTCCATACCACAACTCGACGAAGTGATTTTGTTTCGTCTCTCATGTGCATGAAATCCCAAGTAATATAATAAGCCTTTACCAAAGTTAGAATTATAAAAATCCAGTTTAGAGCTTTCATCCCTAAAACAGGCCCCATTAAGGCCGCTGGTTTATAAATCCCTAAAACTACTTCAACACCTGTAATAATAGACAATAAGACTAAAACTCCCCAAATTTTTTGGGTATTGGATTTAAACTTAATTAAACCTCTTAATATTTCTAATTTATGTGCGTGATCTGCCATTTTAAACTGAATTATCTATTATTAAACTAGGTAGAAGAATGTAAATACAAATACCCAAACTAAATCTACAAAGTGCCAGTAAAGTCCAACTTTTTCTACCATTTCGTAATTTTTTCTACGGTCGTAGGTTCCTAATATTACATTAAAGAAAATAATGATATTAATCAATACTCCTGAAAATACGTGAAATCCGTGAAATCCTGTAATAAAGAAGAAGAAATCAGCAAACAATGGCGAACCATATTCGTTTACATGCAAGTTAGCTCCTTCGACAACTACTTTACCATTGTCTCTAATAAGTTTCAATGAAGCTCCTCTTGAGAGTACTGTTTTTTCACCTTCTTCATTAATTATTTGGGTTCGGATTACCACATTATCATGTTCTTCCATACCACTAATTACCTCTGCTACAGAGTAGCTTGGTAATGCCCCTTCACTTTGAAACCACAATCCTTTTTTGGACTCATGTACAACTCTCTCATTATGCTCATCTACTACCGCAAAATCACGGATAGCTATTCTATGCCCATCATCTGCATTTACAAACTGCAATATATTTCCTCCTGTAGTTTGAACCGCACCATAATCTCCTTTAATAAAAGTTCCCCATTCCCAAGCTTGAGATCCAACAAAAATTACACCTCCAATAATTGTTAGGAATAAATACCAGGTTACTTTAGTTTTCTTCAACTCGTGCCCAGCATCAACGGCTAACACCATTGTTACAGAAGACATAATAAGAATAAACGTCATAAAGGCCACATAAATCATTGGGTAATTCCCATGAACAAAAGGGATGTGAGTAAACACCTCATCTGCAATTGGCCAAGAATCTATAAATTTAAATCTCGAGAAGCCATAGGCTGCTAAAAACCCTGAAAATGTTAATGCATCGGAAACGATGAAAAACCACATCATCATTTTACCATAGCTAGATTTTAGAGGCTGGTTGCCGCCTCCCCAAGTTTTTTCATCTGTTCCAGTACTTACAACTGTATTATCCATAAATGAATTTCGTTTTTAAAATTGCACAAAAATAATCATTTTATTTATCTAAAGAAGTATAAAAATAAAAACAAGTAAAGCCATAAAAAATCTACAAAATGCCAAAAGGTTGCAGCTAGTTCAAAACCAAGCGTTTTCTCTGTGTTATACTTCTGTTTAAAATGATTATAAATTACTACTAACAAGCAAACTAATGCTACAACGACGTGCAAAATATGCACTGCAGCAATTAGAAAGATATAAGTCATTGTTATATTACTGGTTGGGCCTGTAAAGTTATAGCCCATTGCCATCAGCTCTTGAAAGCCGACAAACTGATTGAAAATAAACGCCACCCCCAACACTAAAGTCACTAATAAATAAATTGTTGTTGCTTTTCTATTTCCCGATTTCAGGGCTCTTTTCGCCAAAATAAATGTGAGACTACTTATCACAAATATCACGGCACTAATAGCAAAGGCATTAGGCAATTGAAAATCTCTCAACCAATCTTCACGAGAACTACTTACTACAAAAGCACTAGTCCATCCTGCAAAAGACATGATTAATGAAACTATTCCAAACCAAAGCATCATCTTTTTTGCCCTGCGATTTTTTTCCTCTATTGATCCTTGAGTTAAATCCATATTATCTTATAAACTTATCTAAAACATAAATTACTTGTACTAATGTAATATATAGTACACTTGCCAACATTAATTGTCTTGCTGCTAAGGCAGTCATTTTTTTAAATAACCGAATGGCATAATATAACATTCCTAATCCTAATAAAAACACAATTATAGCACCTACAATTGTAAGTTGTAGTTTTCCTGTAAATCCAAATACTGGTATTATTGAGACTAAAATGGTCCACACAGTATACAAAATAGTTTGCATTGCTGTCGCCTTATCTCGTTTACCCGTTGGCAACATATTAAACCCTGCCTTTTTGTAATCGTCATGCAAAAACCATCCTATGGCCCAGAAGTGTGGAAATTGCCAAAAAAACTGTAGCATAAATAAAGTTCCAGGTTCAATACCAAAATCGTTCGTTGCTGCTACCCATCCTAACATAAAAGGAATAGCACCAGGAATAGCACCAACAAAAACTGATAGTGGTGTTTTTGTCTTTAAAGGGGTATATGCACTCGTATATAAAAAAATTGAAATCGCACCAAACATTGCTGTTTGTGGATTTATAATATATAAAATAGTAATTCCTAAAATTGTAAATACTGTAGCTAGAATAAATGCTGAATTTACGGAGAGTCTCCCGGCAGGAATTGGTCTGTTCTTGGTACGCTCCATTAAAGCATCCAAATCCTTTTCAATAATTTGATTAAAAGCGTTTGAAGCACCTACCATAAAATAGCCTCCAAATGCCAATAAAAACAAAATATAAAAACTAACTGTATCGGCCGCTAACAAATATCCTGCTATTGACGAAAATACGACACTTAAAGAAAGGCGCATTTTTGTAATTTCCTTAAAATCAGAAATTATTGAAGTCTTTGAAATAGAAGAATTTGAAGCCCTTGACATGGATTATAATACTGCTACGGTTTTGCGATGGCAAAGATACTTTTAAAATTGTTTATGGGCAACGCAAAATTAAAGTAATTCAAAGATTTTATAAGTACCATGTAAGTTTTAGTATCTTTAATAGATTTTTACTAAACTCTGTAACCATGACAACATCACAAAAATTATTTAGCCTCTTTGTTTTATTTATTAATACGGGCTTTTTTGCACAAAATTCTGACGATGTCACCATAGAAAGCACGAAACTATCGGACCATGTATACATGCTTGTTGGACAAGGTGGAAACATTGGTGTTTCTGTTGGTGATGATGGTGTTTTTATTATTGATGATCAATTCGCGAGATTGTCTTCTAAAATAGAAGCCGCAATTAAAAAATTAAGCGACAAGCCTTTTCAATTTTTAGTGAACACACATTGGCATGGAGATCACACTGGTGGTAATGAAAACATGCAAAAATTAGGCGCCACTATTATTGCACATGAGAATGTACATAAGCGTTTAAAAGAAACGCCCAATCGTGATAATTCAATGCGCCCAAAAGCAGCACTACCAGTAATCACTTTTAATGACAAACTAAATATCTATGTTAATGGTGAACAAGTTATAGTTTTTCACGCGAGTAACGCCCATACTGATGGTGATGCCTTGTTATATTTCACTCAAAGTAATGTATTGCACACGGGGGATACTTATTTCAAAAACAGATATCCATACATAGATATCAATTCTGGAGGCAGCATTGACGGCTATATTAATGCGGTAAAAAGCGCATTAATACTTATTGATGATGATACTAAGATTATACCTGGCCATGGTAGCCTTTCTAATAAAGCCGAGTATAAAATTTTTTTAGAAATGCTTGAAACACTTAGAACTAATGTTCAAACAGAAATTGACAAAGGTAAAACTGAAGAAGAGGTAGCTAATAATTCTGCTGTAACCAAATATTATGATGATTTAAATTATAATTGGAATTTTATAAATTCTGAAAAAATAAAACGGGCGATTTATAAAAGCTTAAAACGCTAATCAACTAAATCTCGAATACATATATTAATAAGGTCGTGCTTGTGTTTTTATAGCAATGATACCTCTCCACTAAAGTCAATTTTAAACGAGACTTTAATACTTTGTTTCCAAGCTAATCCTGGATTTGACAACATCTCTGAAATGAATTTATAAATGAATTGCAATGTTAAAATCAACCCAACTTGAAAGTAGAGGGTAGAGTTTTTTTGTAAATTTGCATCATGCTTCTGTATTTTTTTCACGAGTTGCCTATTCTTACCAATAGGTTCGTGAATTTTCTTTGAAAAATTCATAATTATTATTTTAAAATGTTAATATCTATGAATAAAATACAAGGAACATAAAAAAATCCCGTTACCTTACCGTAACGGGATTTTGAATTTACAATGAACTATTAGTTTTGAACTTGAAATATAATTGGTAATGTATAGGACACTGTTACCGGTTCTCCTCGCTGTTGTCCTGGTTTCATTTTTGGAAGCAAGTTAATAACCCTTGCTGCTTCCTTCTCTAATCTAGGGTGCGGTGCTCTGGAACGAACGCCTACAACATCACCACTCTTGTCAATCTTAAAAATGACACTAATACGTTGTCTTCCTGAAAGTCCCAAATCTCCTGCCAAATCTGTATTAAATTTCTTTTGTACAAACTTTTGAATTTTTTTAGACATGCATGCTCTTTTCGCATCATTGTTTCCTTTTTCACAACCAGGGAAGGTTGGAACATTTTCAATAAAGGCAAAAGGCACGTCTATATCATCTACAATATCATCTACGACAACATCTTCAATATCTATGATCTTCGTATCTTCATCAATTTCAGAAGATTCAATAAGTGTTTCTTCAATATCCTCCTCGTCATCTATCACATCAATTATTTCCGGGACAGCTGCCGGTGGCACTACCGGAGGTGGGGTTTTAATATGTTCTGTAATAGGAATTTCCTCATCATCCAATTCATCCATAGTTAACAGCGCAAGATCTATGACGTTCCTATCATAGCTTTTGTAGTTAATAGAATAATTGGCGATTGATAGCATTAATGCTAGACCAACAGCAAAATAGATCGCACTATTTCGCTGCACATCGGCTTTTGGATTCTTTTTTGTTTCCATAATTATTATTTTAAAATGTTAATATTATGGTAAATACACAACAAGCATACCAAAAAAAAATCCCGTTACTATTAGTAACGGGATTTTAATTATATAAAGTAATTTCTTAGTCTTGCACTTGGAAAATAATTGGTAAAGAGTAAGGTACAATTACAGCTTTTCCTCTTTGTTTACCAGGCTTCATTTTAGGAAGCAAGTTAATTACACGAGCTGCTTCTTTTTCCAATCTTGGATGTGGTGCTCTTGAACGTACACCAACAACATTTCCTTTTTTATCAATTTTAAAGATTACATTGATACGTTGTCTTCCTGTTAATCCTAAATCTCCTGCTAAATCTGTATTAAATTTCTTTTGTACAAATTTTGTGATTTTATCGGACATACATTTTCTCTTAGCGGCATTATTTCCTTTTTCACATCCAGGGAAAATCGGCACGTTTTCAATAACTGAAAAAGGCACCTCAATATCTTCTTCTACTTCTTCTACTTCAATCTCTTCAACTTCTACGATTTCTTCTTCTTCGTCTGTTTCCGTAGATTCAATTACTGTTTCTTCAATTTCTTCTTCATCTTCAACAATCTCGATAACTTCAGGAGCAGCTGGTGGAGGTGGTGGAGGTGGTGGTACTACAATTTGTTCTGTAATTGGAATTTCTTCCTCATCCAATTCTTCCATATCTAGTTGACCTATGTCAATAGCACTCTGATCGTAAGATTTGTAATTAATAGTATAATTAGTTACAAATAACATTAATGCAAGTCCAACTGCAAAATAGATTGCACTATTTCGTCTTACATCTGCACTAGGGTTCTTTTTCGGTTCCATAATTATTATTTTTCAAGATTGGTAAAATAACCAATAATTTGCTAAAAAAGCAAGGGTTTATATTTTTTTAACGATTGTTTTCTTTTTAACTGTTAAAAAAAGCGAAACAATGGCAACTCCAATACTATTTGCAATGCCATCCATAATGGATGGTTCTCTTACAATTGTATATTGTCCTTGTAAGACCTCAATAATTATACCATAAACAATCGAGGCAAAGAATGCAATTCCTATTGGTCGTTTGATTTCAAAACCAACTAAAGCCTTATACCACAATAGATTGAGTAATCCATAGGCCAGAAGATGAAAAATTTTGTCTTCATAATTTGCACCAAAACTAGGTAAGGATTGATTACTAACCAAACTCATTACTAAAATTGCAAGGGTATAAGCAATAGTTCCAAATAGTAGAAGCCTTCTATTAACCACCAATTAGGCTCTTATAATCGTCGGCTGAAAGTAAAGCCTCAAGTTGAGATACATCTGAACATTTAACTTTAATCATCCATCCGGCACCATAAGGATCGGAATTAACGCTTTCTGGTGCATCTTCTAAAGCTTCATTGAATTCAATGATTTCACCAGAAACTGGTAAAAACAAATCAGAAACTGTTTTAACAGCTTCAACTGTTCCAAAAACCTCTTCAATATCAAGTGTTTCATCTACAGTTTCAACTTCAACATAAACAATATCTCCAAGTTCACTTTGCGCAAAATCGGTAATTCCAATGGTGATTACATCGCCTTCAATGCTTATCCATTCGTGGTCTTTAGTGTATTTTAATTCAGCTGGAATATTCATAATATATTTTTTTGTAAATATGTTAGTTTTTTTTTAATTACCAAAGTTATATCTTAAAGTAATTCCAGATCGAATTGATGTTTGAGGAAAAGCAGTAGAAATAGCATATTCTGAAAAAGAATAATCGAAATAAAATATTCCAGTTAAATTTTTACTAAAAGCATAATCTGCAGTGTATTTAAGTCCCCATATGGTTTGTCCTGAAGTAACTTGATTATTATCCAAATCAAGATATCTAATAATCGTTTTATTATTTCTAACAGAGACATCTGCCTTCATATTTAAATCACTCTTTATTGTTTTTCTTGGTCCTGCTAGCTTCGATCGAATTTTAACATCTTTAATTCTATAGCCCAATCCAAGAATATATTCTTTTCCTTGAACTTCTGTTAAAAGGTTATTATCCAAACTTAATGAGAGGAAACGATCTTTTCTTATCTCAGCGAGAATTTTCAATGAGCTTTTCATCTCAAAATCTATTTTAACTAACGGACTAAACTCTTCCACCAAGTTAACATTACTAAATAATGTTTCGTTTTTATAATTCCCTGATAAATCAAACACATTAGGGTTTTGAGCTGTATATTCTGTCCCTTGAGCTGCAGCATTGTAATCAAGGTTGGTTCTAAATTGATTAATTGTATACATGGCATGATATCCATGGGTTACAGAAAAGCGTTTAAAGTGTTTTTTAAACCATTTAAATTTCATGAATCCTGTATACTTGAGCGTCCAATTAGGAATTGGCACATCTCTAAATGCGCCTAAGCTAACGTCTTTCGCATCTTGGCCTGAATATGATGCTAAAAATGCCGGTAATAATACCGCTTGATTTGTTTTACCATAACCCAAAGGAAATCCTGTTAAATCCCCCTCTTCAAAGTTATTTGGATTGGAGAAATCGACTCCAGATCTTCGCGCCAATCTACGCGCTATTACCAGTCTATTTGCTCTAAAATCGTCAAAGGTGTCTGATCCGTTTTCATCACTACTGCTAAAAGCTGTTTTAATTAAAGAGGTAGACACATTAAAATTTCCGAAAGAATTTCTAATTAATGAATTATAGGTATCACTTAATCCATCACCACTTGTATCTAATGCATTGAAACTTTCTGTGAAATTTTTGGAGTAAACTCTTCCTCCAGTTAAATCAATTTTTAGATCTCTAACTGGTTCTAGAGATGCTGAGAAATCTAGATTTTTTGTTTGAACTTCGGTATATTGTTGATTAAAATCTGGAAAAACAGTTAACCATCCTTTTCTAGCTGCGAGATACCTTATATCTCTTTGGCTTCCAAAAGTATATCCAAATGTAGGTTTTAATGTTCCAATAAAACCTGGTGTTTGCATGTACCCTGGTAAAAATGTTCCGTTATTCTCAGAATACTTAACCTGAATTCGCTTAACACTAGTTAATATATCTATGGCCGTATTGTATAAGGTATTCTTTTTTTGTCTTGGTGCAGCTGTCCCTGTAGGGCTTGGTGCTCCTGGAGGCCTTCTTGTGGTTCCTGCAGAGGCTCTATTAGTTTTTCTTACTAATCCTAAATAGCGATACAGTTGCCCCATATCTAAATTTGCATTAATATTATGCGTATTAGCATTAGACACTGAATTTCCGAGGTCATGTGTTTGCCCGTCAATGGTAAGGTTTCCAAATAAATCGGAGCCTTTTTGCCATTGAAAATCACCAGTATAAGCATAAGTTGCTCTTAAAAAACTAAGGGCTGGTATTTTATTTAGTGGGATGTCGTAGGTAATCCCCAATTGTTGAAATTGCCTATTAGGGTCTCCAACATCGAAGAAACCGTCCCATATTCCTTGGGATGGGTCTTGTGCGCCATTTAAATTATCATCGATAAAGTAATTACGAACAATATTATTATTAGATGCGGTAAAGTTTAAACGTAAAGCATCCGTAAGGTCGTAATTAATTGTATACTGAAAATCGAAGGTATAATTTCTACGATATAATTCTTCAAGACCAATATTTCCTCCACCAAGTTCAATCTCTCTGAATTTCTGTTTGTTAAATTGCCTCACAAAATCAGTGTTTACAGAAATACTCGTCGGGAGTAAATTAAAATTAAAGTCCTTTAATATTTTCCAGTATTTCCCTCTAAACAGAGAATCGTTCTTTTTAAAAGGTTCAATTTTTATTGGGTTAAAATTAAAATTATAGTTAGCTCCTACTCTTGTGTTTTGATTTAAGGAGTTTTCAATTTCAAAATCACGATGTTCAACTTGATTAAATGAGTAGTTTAAAGTTAAATTCTCAACATCATAAAATCTAGGTTTAGCTTCACTTACACGTTGTTTTCTAACCCCTATAAAGTTGATGCTTTTACGTTTTGTATAGTCTTCTGATTGTTGTTTAATTGCATCTCTTTCACTATTACTAGTAGCGGCGTCCAAACGGGTTTGAAGTTTAATATCTTTAAACTGCTGGTCGTATTCTGGCGTTACGATTTCCTCACTCTGACCATAATTAAATGGTAATTGAAGACCCCATTTTTTTGGTAGTAATTGACCCAGATTAATATTTGTTACAAGATCATATTGTTTAATATCTTCTCTACTTCTTTCGTTTGGCCCTTGTTCAATGGTTCCAAACCCAGAAGTACTACGTCTCCCTGTGGCACTAATATCCATGAAATCGGCAATATTAGAATCCATGCTCATAACGGCTGCCCATCCACCTTGATTATCCATATCAGACAATCGCAATTCATTAAACCATACTTCGGTACAAATATCCTGGCTATGCTGATTTTTAATACCAACCATTAAGGTTCTAATATCTCCAAAATTTGGATTTCCTTTTATTGCAACACGCTGTTGCCCCATTTCGATGTCCACTAAAGTAGGGTCATTGAGCTCGTTTTCGTTTAAAATGCCATTAATAACATCGTAAAACACTGGGTCTTCTGCCCCCAAAGTACCATTTGAAATTCCAAGAGATTTAATTTTAGCTAGGATTTCAATTGGTAAATTAATTTCATTTCCTGCCGGCCAAACTACAGAAGGACTAATTGACCCTGTTGATGACACTTCCAATGGGATTTCAATTTGATAATAATTTTGTGTAAAATCATTCCCCATTCTAATGAATCCAATAGCATCACCATCTAATAACCCTGAGGACTCCCCTTCTTCGGCATGTATAAACATTCGTAGCTTTTTATACTGACGCATGTCTACACTAATATTTTTAAACACAGCTCTAGAATCATTTGGCTCTAATTTACAGGTGTTTACAACCAATGATTGCTCATTTTGTCTTACGAGTGTATTGTTATTATTAAGTTGTTCTCTTTCAACACCAGGTGGGGAAACATAACGCCCATCATTTTCCTGAATTCCAATAATACCAACATCGAATGAAGTTCCGTCGGTATCGTTATTTGCATCCTCGTCTAATGACAACTTATAACGTCTCCAATCACTTCGTACTAAATCTAAGGTTCCAAAACGCATCACAGTGTTCTCCGAAAACTCATTTAAATACATTCGCATAAAACGAATGGATCTAAAATCGGAAATCCCACCGATTTGACCCGTATAGTTATTTAAAGGTATTCTAAATTGGTACCATTTCACCTGTTCTGTGTTCCCATTAGGGAGACTCACAGTTACCACTTTTCTGTCTTTAATATTATCGTTGTTTAGATTTGCTAGACTCGCTGGTGTAATATCTAATTCATACTCAAAATAACTATCTATCGTGTTCATGGTATTATCACGATTAATATCTTCTACATCTGGTTCGGTTGTAGATCCTCTATTTGTTTGTGAAAAGGTATCCGGTGAATTCCCTTCCAATCCATTATATTGTTTATAGCGTTCAAAAACATCTCCTTCTGTGTTTAAGAAATAGGTGTAATTATCATTTGCTGGATCGGTTAGCCCTGAAAAGTCTCCAAATACGGAGGCCTCTTCTGCATCGTCATATCCATCATAACCAACATCCTGATTCACACGGTCCTGTCCTAGACTTGAAAACGCATATATCAAGGACTGGTTTTGTGGGACAACGGTTCCCCAAACTGTTTGTGGTAAATTACTAATGTCTCCTGATTCGTCTAATCCATTTTCATATTGTTTTCTGCCATCTTTTAATATATCTTCAGAAACATTACCAAGGTTAAGGGTTAATTTCCCCCCTGGGTTAGTTAAATTTTCTAGAAATGGATCTTGAAGCCAAAACTCGATATACTCAACATTTGCTTGTTCAAAATCTGTTGACGTTAATTGTCTTGTAATTCCTGCCCAAGAGTTTTGCGGATTTGCTAAATTCCCGTTTGTAGTATTGGGATCCATATTATAAGCTCCTCTTTCAGAAGGATAATACACTAAATCTAAAGAATTAATTATGGTACTTTGCCCTTGTACCAAATCGACTTGTGGAAAAATCTCGCTAATAAAAATACGTCTTGTATATAGACTAGACATATCATCATCACTTATCCCTCCTGGTCGTTGAGAACCATAGAATATAGGATCAATTGAATACCAGTTTAAATGTGCGCGATCATATCCATTTTGCACACCATTATCATCCTCAGCGCCTTCATTATAAACTCTTCCTAATCCACGAGGTCTACTCGACAAATGCCATGAATGTGGCGCCAGTAGATCAATGGCATTTTGAGTGCCTTCAAAATCGTCAACATAAGATGTGGCTTCTCCTTCAAAATCAGAAGCTTTTGGTGCTCCCGGCATCAAATAAGCAAACTCACCTCTAAGCGATAAATTGGAAGGTACGTCGGTATCAATATTTGGTAATTTGTTCACCAATCGGGTCAAGAATGGAACTTCGGCTGAGAAGTTTCCATTAACACCAAATATTGTATTATTGATAGGCTCAGTACCATAGTTGGCTTTTTGTGTAATTGGACGTTCATTAAGATTTAAAAAGGTCCCTCCAAGCACAAAATTTTCATTAAACTGATGTTCTATATTAATTCCTGTGAAACGTTTTGTTTGTTGTCCAAATACAGAATTATTTTCAACAGATACTTGGATAGGAGTGTTTGAAGCTTGTAGAGCCGGGTCTAATATTTGCACTGTTCCCATTTGATAATTGACCGTATAATCAACACCTTCAACTAAAACTCGTCCTCCTGCTGTAACTTTTACTGAACCTCGAGGAACATTAAACGCCCCTATTGGTATCCCTGCTCCTCCTGCGGATTTATAACGTCCCTTAATTTGAAACTTATTTTTCTCGCCGTCTTCTAATGCAGCAGTTTTTGTTTCTTTATACAACTTATCATATACATATTTTGCTTGATTTGCATTGTATGAAGTCGTATTTTCATAATCTTCACCACCATTGGCAAGTCTGTCAAATAGATACTTTCCAAAAGGCTCAACGTTAGTGAAAATTATTTTCCCGTTTTGTTGAATTACTGTAATGCCAGGAACAAAATCAAAAAACCCGTCTCCACTTTCCTGAGGATCATTATTAAAATTTAGCTTATCTAAATTAAACACTCGTAATAATGGTGTTTCCTGTAATGGGTCTTCATTTGCTCCTGGTGAAGGAAAAGGAGTCCCTTCAACAGGTGTAATATAATTTAATGGTGAGGTTTCGGTATAAAAAATATTCAGTTTAAAATCTTCTTTTTCTAACTGAAAAGATCCTGTGTTATAAATATTTTTCATCATCAAGTCCCAAATTGGCTCTTGCACATTGGTTACAGTACTTTTTAACATTTTTAGCACCAAACTATTGTTATTTATAATCGCATTTCCTGTACCTACATCTGTACTTATATCTGTAGCATTTACACCATCATTGGCAAATTCCCCAACTTGATATACTTGGTTTCCAACAGTAAATTGAAAAGCGACCGCTAATATTTCGTCATTTTGCAATCGTTGGTTTAAAGAGATATACCCCAATTGAGTATTAAGGGTATATTCAATTCCTTCTCTAAGCTTTTTCGCATTTTCAAGTTTCCCATAATCAAACCCTTCATTTACACCAGGTACCAATATCCCCGACTGTATGGTAGCCACATCTCTAATAGCATCTGTTATTTGCGATCCAGCACCTCCAATATTTGTAGGATCATAAGCATTATTAGAATTGCTAGGATAGGCATTAGGTCCAGCCGTTACCGTAACATTAGAACCCAAACGATTAGATTCTCCTAAATCCTGAAGTCCAACAATATTTCTAACATTATCCGTTTGATTAGATCGGTTTGTTGCCCAAACCTCAATTCTCGTAATTTGAATTGGCGAATTGATATATGGGTATGTAGCTAATGAAGCATCATAATTATCTCTAAAATATTGCGCTAAGAAAAAGTGTCTATTCTCATCGTAATCCAAGCCAAAAAACTCAAACTCTTCAAGTGTTCCTCCTCCTTGAGCCACAACGGTTCTTGTTTGTGATTTCTGTTCAGAAAAAATTGCGGTTACTTTTGTCTTTCCAAATTGCAATTCGGTTTTCACCCCAAATAAACTTTGTGCTCCGGTAATTAATGAGCTATTTAAAGGCATACTCACGTTCCCTACTTCAATTTTCTGAATAATAGAATCATCTTTCCCAGCGTAGCCATCATTTAAGTTAGATAGCGGAGTGTACTCTAATTTTATAGAATTCTCAAAATCAAAAGTAGATTGTGTATCGTAATTTGCAGTTACTTGTAGTTTTGTTCCAACTTTTCCTAGTAAACTTAAGCCAATTCGTTGATCAAAATCAAAGGTGAAATTACTTCTATTCCTTGGTGAAAAAGAGGGGTTATCTTGTTTAGTAAATAAAATCCCTAAATCCATTTCTACAGATCCTTGAGGAATTACTTCAATAGTGTTTCCGCCGAAAAGAGTTTCAAAAAAATCAGAATTTACGTATAAGTCTGGAATTAGATTTTTCTTCAATGCATCTGCTCCCAATTTTTTACCATCATAAGCATCAATCTTTTGCTGGTAATAATTTCTCAGGTTTTCCTGTGCAAGCAATTTTTGAAATTCCTCACGTGTTAAAATTATTGGATATTTTATATTAAAACTACCAACACTCTCCGTATAAATATATCTATCGGTTAGTGGGTCGTAAGTATATTTAGACACAATACTATCTGGATTTGGCAATTGTAAATTACCAAATGAAAATGTGGTTCTTAAGGAATCTGGAACTGTGGTTTGCTGTGCAAATGTCACCATGCAATACAGCATTATTATGCTAGTAAGCAGAACTTTTTTGGTAGACTTGTAAAAATTATAGTTAGTAGTCGTCTTCAAATCAATTATAAGTTTTTTAAGGCTTCTTTAATAATAGCTTCAACACTTGCATCTGGAGTTTTAGAAATAATCTTATCAACAACACGATCAGATTGTTTTTTAGCAAACCCTAGAACTTCTAATGCAGATAACGCTTCATCTTTGTTTGTATTGCTTTGGGAAACCATTCCTTCATCAATATCATATACTTTTAAAACTTTGTCTTTCAATTCAATAATTACACGCTGTGCTGTTTTTAATCCTATGCCCTTAACGGACTGTATCAGTGCCACATCTTCAACAGCAATTCCTTCTCTAACTTGTTTTGGTGTTAGTGAAGACAACATTGTTCGTGCTGTACTGGCACCTATACCGCTAACCGAGATTAGTAAACGGAATATTAATCGTTCACTTAATGAAGAAAACCCAAATAACGTATGAGAGTCCTCCTTAACCTGTAGATGTGTATACAATTTTAAATTTTCTTGATTAGAAATCTGAGAATAAGTATGCAAAGAGATGTTTAACTTATAACCAACACCGTTACAGTCTATAACAACATCAGTAGGGTTTTTTTCGGTAAGTTTTCCTTGTATATGCGTAATCATTAATAAGTTTTGTTAGCGTCTCAAATGTAATAAAATTATTATACATAAAACATCCATTAAACATCAAATTATCGCATATAATCAGTTCTTTTTCACATATTCACCGTAAAAATCTATACATGACTAATGGATGCTCAACTTTCTACGCATTACACTCGTAAATATATTTCGCTAAAAATTATTAAAGCTTGTCCAACTAAAGCATAATTTTAATTTCTTTCTTGCTTTTTTTGAGCATCAATTACAGCAATTGCAGTCATGTTTACAATTTCATCTACGCTAGCATCTAATTGTAAAATGTGAGCCGGCTTTTTTAACCCCATCATTATAGGCCCAATATTGTCTGCTTTATTTAGTTCCTTTAATAGTTTATAGGTGATATTTGCAGCATCCAAATTAGGGAATATTAAAGTATTCACCTTTCTTCCTGCTAATTTAGAAAAAGGAAAAATATCCTGACGCATTTCATTATTTAATGCAAAATCAGTTTGAAATTCGCCATCCACGATCAAACTTGGGTAATATCTGTGTAGGTATGACACTGCTTCTCTAACTTTTGAAGCCTTTTCATTATCAGAAGATCCAAAATTAGAATATGATATCATTGCCATAACGGGCTCAAGTCCAAACATTTTTACCGTCGTGGCTGTCATTTGAGCAATTTTAGCAAGGTCTTTTGATGATGGATCTATATTGATCGAGGTATCACTTAAAAACAATGGTCCTCTCTCTGTCATTAATAAATTAGTAGTGGCAATTCTTGTTGCTCCTTTATCAAGACCTATAAGTTCAAGTATTGGTTTTACCACTGTTGGATAATTTCTAGAATACCCAGAAATAAGCGCATCGGCATCACCTTCATTAAGCATCATGGCAGCATAATAATTACGTTCTCTCAGTAATTTTTTTGCCGTGTGTAATGTAATCCCTCGGCGTTTACGGCGCTCCCAATATAATTTTGCATAGTCATCTTTACGTGCTTCTTCCTCATCCGATTTTGGATCGATAATAGGGACTTCAGCATCAAACTCGATATCGACTTTCAATTTTTCTATCACATCACGACGCCCCAGTAATATTGGTTTTGCAATGCCTTCATCATGTGCTATTTGTGCCGCTTTTAACACCGTTAACTGATCGGCCTCAGCAAACACAACCCTTTTTGGATCAAGTTTGGCACGACTATGTAGTAGTCGTACTAATTTATGATCACTACCTAATCTTGATAAGAGTGTTTCTTCATATTTTTTCCAGTCTTCAATGGGCTCAGTTGCAACACCACTTTCCATCGCAGCTTTAGCTACAGCAAGCGGCACCACTCCTATAAGTCTTGGATCAAATGGCTTGGGTATTATATAATCTTTACCAAAAGTCAATCTTGTTTTGCCATAGGCAACATTTACTTGTTCAGGAACAGGTTCTTTTGCAAGGTTCGCGAGTGCAATTACAGCGGCTTTTTTCATTGCTTCATTAATTGCTGTTGCTCGTACATCTAGAGCGCCTCTAAATATAAATGGAAATCCAAGTACATTATTTACTTGGTTAGGATGATCACTACGACCTGTAGCCATAATAATATCATCTCTAGTATCTATGGCTACTTGATAGGCAATTTCCGGATCCGGATTTGCCATTGCAAAAACAATAGGATTATCTGCCATTGTTTTAAGCATCTCTGGCATAACAATATCCGATGTTGATAATCCAATAAACACATCTGCCCCAATCATGGCCTGCTCCAAAGTTTCAATATCTCTTGTAGTTGCAAACTCAGCTTTCTGGGTTGTTAAATTATCGCGATCTTGCCTGATAACACCTTTGCTGTCTAACATTACAATATTATCACGATTTGCACCAAATGATTGATATAATCGCGTACAAGAAATTGCTGCTGCTCCGGCACCACTAATTACAATATTTACATTCCCAATATTTTTTTCTGTAATTTCTAAGGCATTCAACAAAGCTGCCGCAGAAATAATTGCAGTACCATGTTGGTCATCATGCATTACAGGAATATCCAGCTCTTCTTTTAACCGTCGTTCAATTTCAAAAGCTTCAGGAGCTTTAATATCCTCAAGATTTATGCCTCCAAATGTTGGCGCAATATTTTTTACAGTTTGAACAAACTCCTCAACATTTTCAGTATCTACCTCTATATCAAACACGTCAATATCAGCAAAAATTTTAAACAATAAGCCTTTGCCCTCCATCACAGGTTTTGAGGCTTCTGGGCCAATATTCCCGAGTCCTAAAACAGCTGTTCCATTAGAAATTACAGCAACCAAATTCCCTTTTGCTGTATACTTATAGGCATGAGACTTATCTTTCTCAATTTCTAAACATGGCTCGGCCACTCCAGGAGAATAAGCTAAAGACAAATCTCTTTGTGTAGCGTATTTTTTCGTAGGAACGACTTTAATTTTTCCTGGAATTGGTTTAGCGTGATATATTAAGGCTTCTCGACGTTTGCTTTCTTTACTCATATTCTCTTGATTATATGAACTCGCAAAGGTATTAAAGATTTACACATTAACTAAATTTATTGAACTATACTCTATAATAGAAATGCTGGGGAACCTTTTAATTGGAAGCTACTTTTTGCAGATTAATGTCGTGTGACCTTCTGCTTTCAATCCTCTTTTTTAGAGCATATCATTTTCAATCACTCTTGTAAGTTTTTACTATCAATATCGACAAATAAAGGTAACTGCTAATGAAAAAGAAAAATTGGTTGGTTAGTTTTTAAGAAGCCTGGATATCGCACATTAATAGCCAGGCTTCGTTTTTATATTGCCTTAATAATGTAGGTGTTTCGCTTCCCTCTATTTAAGATCACGTAAGTACCATTAATTAAATCTTCGGCAGAAATATTATAATCTTCTTTTACTTTAGTTTTGTTTACCGCAATTGAGTTTTCTTTTAGTGCTCGTCTTGCTTCTCCATTTGATGCCAAGAAATTAGTTTTTGCAGCCAAAGCAGCAATCATATCTAATCCATTCGTAATTTCTTCTTTAGCAATTTCGGCTTGAGGAACACCATCAAAAACATCCAAAAAGGTAGCTTCATCTAGGGTTTTAATGTCTTCTTTAAAGCTCTTGCTAAACAATATATTTGATGCTTTTTCGGCATTCTCAAAAGCGGCTACATAGTGTACCATGCTGGTGATTTCCTTCGCTAGTGTTTTTTGCAATAGCCTCAAATGCGGTGTTTCTTGATGTTCTTTTATTAAATCCTCAATCTCAACTTTGTTAAGAAAAGTGAATATTTTTATATATTTTTCGGCGTCGATATCACTAGAGTTGAGCCAATACTGATAGAATTTAAATGGCGACGTTCTTTTTGGGTCAAGCCAAACATTACCACCTTCAGATTTACCAAATTTTGAGCCATCAGACTTTGTGATTAATGGGCAAGTAATAGCGTAGCCTTTCCCATGGCCAATTCTTCTAATTAATTCTGTTCCTGTCGTAATATTTCCCCATTGATCACTTCCGCCCATTTGGATGGTACAATTATTGGACTTATATAAATGGAGGAAATCATAACCTTGTACTAATTGATAAGTGAACTCTGTAAAACTCATCCCTTCTGATGCTTCGGAAGTAATTCTGTTTTTTACTGAATCCTTAGCCATCATATAATTAACCGTAATATGCTTTCCTACGTCACGAATAAAATCCAAAAAAGAAAAGTCTTTCATCCAATCATAATTATTTACCAATTCGGCAGCATTTTCAGCATCACTTTCGAAATCTAAAAAATGAGCCAACTGATTTTTTATTGCATTTTGGTTATAACGTAATGTTTTTTCATCTAACAAATTACGTTCGTTAGATTTTCCTGAAGGATCACCAATCATTCCAGTTGCTCCCCCAACCAAAGCTACAGGCTTATGACCACAACGTTGGTAATGTGCTAATAACATAATAGGAACTAGGTTTCCAATATGCAAAGAATCGGCCGTCGGATCAAAACCAACGTAAGCACTTCTCATGCCTTCTAATAAATGTGATTCAGCTCCGGGCATTGTATCGTGTACCATACCTCTCCATGTTAACTCTTCAATATAATTCTTTGCCATTTCTTGTAAAAATTTGAACAAAGATAAATGTTTCATAACTGATGAGAAAAGAAAAAAGATTAATTTAGTCTTATGATATTAGTTACAGGAGGAACGGGATTAGTTGGGAGTCATTTATTATTTCAATTAACCCAAAAAGGCTCAAAGGTTAGAGCCATTTATCGATCAGAAAACAAAATAGAAAAGGTTAAACATGTGTTTTCTTATTATACAGAAAATGTTGATCTTTTGTTTTCAAAAATTGAATGGGTTGAAGCAAATATTAATGACATCCCTAGTTTAGATTCGGCATTTACTAATATCACCAAAGTCTATCACTGTGCTGCATTTATCTCATTTGACACCAATGATTACTATGCCTTGAGAAAGATAAATATTGAAGGCACTGCTAATATTGTAAACTATTGTCTTTCAAACAATATTGAAAAGTTGTGCTATGTAAGTTCCATTGCTACTATTGGTGATTCTGATAAAAATGAACCTATAAATGAAAACAGTGATTGGAATCCAGAAGCGGAACACAGTGTTTATGCCATTACAAAATATGGCGCCGAAATGGAAGTGTGGCGTGGGACTCAAGAAGGGTTAAATGCTGTAGTTGTAAATCCTGGAATCATTATTGGTCCTGGATTTTGGCGTAGTGGAAGTGGAAGTTTGATTAAACTTGTACATAAAGGCATGTCTTATTATACAAATGGTGTTGTAGGTTTTGTTGATGTCAAAGATGTTATTTCTATCATGCTGAAATTAATGGAAAATGATTTTAAAAATGAACGCTATATTTTAATTTCGGAAAACCTGTCTTATAAAGATTTTTTCGTCAAAATAGCAACACGGCTTCAAGTGAAACCTCCAAAAAAATTAGCTTCAAAGCTATTATTAAATATTGCCTGGCGCGTAGATTGGTTAAGATCTGCTTTAACTAAAAAGGGACGTCGATTAACTAAAAACGCTGCGAAATCAATCACTACTATCTCAAACTATAGCAATCAAAAAATAGTAGTGGACTTAAATTACACTTTTAAATCCATGGATGCATCTATTGACGAGTCGAGTCGACTTTTTTTAATCGATCTCGATTAGATCTTTCTAGTTTTGACTTAAGTTTTGGGTTTAATTTTCTGTCAGAAGCTTTTATTTCATCTAATGATTCTCTTTTTATTCGTTGTTCCTTACTTCGTTCTCCTCGTTCAATATCCTCAATAGCAATGACGGAATCAAACTGAACTTTTTCTTTTTGAAGCCTTTCATTAACGCGGTTATAAATGCCTTCAAATTGATCCATATGATAAGAATAATATGAATTACTCAATACAAATTGTAAACTATCAATATTATACTTTTTATAAATAAATGCTTCAGGAGAAATGCCTTCATTTTCAAGACTATATTTACCAACCCCTTTTGCTGCCGTAAAAAGTGACATGTCGTAAATAATGTTCGCCATTTTCTCTTTCCCAATAAGGTTCTTCGGCTTTTTTGGGGTTTCAATGCTATTATTATTGCATGAAATGACAAAAACTAATATTAGTATATATTTTATGTGCTTTATCATCTATTAAAAGTTAATCGTTTTGCCGTTTTAGTAGCATAAACTTTAAAGTTTTTATAGGCTAAACTTCCATTTACAAAAGTATGTGTAACTCTAGATTTGAAGGTTGCATTCTCAAAAGGCGACCAACCACATTTGTATAATATATTCTCTTTTGTGACTGTCCATGGGTTATTTGCATCAACAATTACAAGGTCAGCAAAATAGCCCTCTTTAATAAATCCCCGTTTTTCAACTTGGAATAAAATGGCTGGATTATGACACATTTTCTCAACAATTTTTGTGATTGAGATTTTACCTTGATGGTAGGCTTCTAACATTGCAACTAAAGCATGCTGTACCAAAGGCCCTCCAGATGGTGCTTTTGTATAAACATTGTTTTTTTCCTCTAGAGTATGTGGTGCATGATCTGTTGCAATGACATCAATTCTATCATCTAACAATGCTTCCCAAAGTTTTGCTCTGTCGGCTTTTGTTTTTACAGCAGGGTTCCATTTGATTAAGGTCCCTTTTTCATCATAATCTTCATCCGAAAACCAAAGGTGGTGTACACAAACTTCAGCCGTTATCTTTTTGTCTTTTAATTTTTGTTTATTCGAAAAAAGCTTTGTTTCTTTTCCTGTAGAAAGGTGAAACACATGCAATCTAGCACCCGTTTTTTTTGCTAGTTTAATTGCTTGAGACGATGACAAATAACAGGCTTCCTCACTTCTTATAACAGGATGATACTTAAGTGGAATATCATCCCCATAAGTATCCACATGTTGTTTTAAATTTTTCTGAATGGTCCCCTCATCTTCACAATGTACAGCAATTAACAAATCGGTACTCGAAAATATTTTCTCTAATACTTCAGGATTATCCACTAACATATTTCCAGTAGACGAACCCAAAAACAATTTTAGCCCTGCTACATTTTTTTTATCGACTTTTAAAACTTCTTCGAGGTTATCATTGGTTCCTCCAAACATAAAGGAGTAATTTGCATACGATGTTTTAGAAGCTATTTCAAATTTCTCTTCGAGTTTTTCAATTGTAGTTGTTTGTGGATTAGTGTTAGGCATCTCTATGAAAGAGGTTATACCTCCGGCAACTGCAGCCCTAGATTCACTTTCTATAGTAGCTTTTTGGGTTAATCCTGGCTCTCTAAAATGGACCTGGTCGTCAATAACTCCAGGCAACACAAAATTGTTTTCTGCATCAAAAATATGGACGTCAGCAGATTTAGCACTTATAGATTCTGCTATTTCCTTAATACATTCGTTTTCAATAAGTATATCCCCGTTAAAAATAGTTCCTTCATTAACTATTCTTGCGTTTTTTATGAGTACGGTTTTATTTTTCATTTTATTCTCTTCCTAATAAACTTTTAATCTTCATTGTAATCACCCCAAAAATTGCTTCAGAAATTATCCCTCCACTCAATTTTGATTCCCCTTTAGTTCTATCTGTAAAAATTACTGGGACTTCAATAATTTTAAAACGCCTTAGATAGGCTTTAAATTTCATTTCTATTTGAAATGCGTAGCCAACAAACTTAATTTTGTCTAAATCAATTCTTTCTAACACTGATCGTTTGTAACATACAAATCCAGCTGTTGTATCATGAATTTTCATTCCAGTTATTACGCGCACGTATATCGAAGCCATATATGACAATAATACTCGTGACATAGGCCAATTTACAACATTTACACCTTTTACATATCGAGATCCAATTGACATATCGGCGCCATCAATATGACAGGCATTATACAATCGTTCTAAATCATTTGGATTATGTGAAAAATCGGCATCCATTTCAAAAATATAATTATAATCTCGATCCAAACACCAGTTAAACCCATGAATATAAGCGGTCCCTAAACCCGACTTTTCTCTTCGAGTTTCTAGGAACAATTGATCCTTAAATTCCTTTTGTAATTCCTTAACTTTAAGTCCTGTTAAATCTGGTGAATTGTCATCAACCACAAGGATATCGAAAGCCTTATTTAAGCCAAAAGTAGTTCTAATAATGGCCTCAATATTTTCAATTTCATTAAAAGTAGGGATAATGACAATAGCGTCTTTCATTAAAAAAATAATTTTAGCAAAAGTAAGTTATTTACAGGATTAATTTTATAGAAATATTCTTCATAATTTAGCAGCCATGTTACGTGAAATAATATCTAACGAATGGTACACCATATTAATTGTTTTGAGCCTATGTGTTTTAACATTAGCAAAACAGGTATATGCCAATAGATTTAGGGAGTTTTTAGGTGTTGTTGGCAATTCAAAATACTTAAAAATTTATTCACGTGAAAAAAAACTTTTCGATAAATTTGACAGCTTATTATTTCTAAATTTAATTATTTCTCTGTCAATTTTTTCATTATTGTGCTACACGACCTTAATTGATCCATTGCTTTTCGATATTATATTACTTGTAAAAATTGCTTTAGGGATAGGTATTGTCCTATTGGTTAAAAGCTTCTTAGATCGTATCATTGCGAGTTTGTTTGAAATTAATACGATAATCGATGCCTATATATTTCAAAAAACCAGTTATAAAAACTTCATTGGTATATTATTGTTACCAATCAATGTTTTTCTTGTATTTGTAATACCCCCAAATCCAGCTATATTCTATGTAATCCTAGGCGTACTGATACTCATCAATTTAATAGGTTTAATTACTTCTATTAAATCCCATCAAAAAATTATAATACATAACTTTTTCTATTTTATTTTGTATCTTTGCGCACTCGAAATCGGGCCTTATATAATATTGTATAAGCTATTGAAAGATAGTTAATATATAAAAACGACAAGTCTACCTATGAAAGTGAAAACAATTTTGGTTTCGCAACCGGAACCTAAAGTGGAAAATTCTCCTTATTTTGATTTACAAGAAAAGCAACGTGTAAAGATCGATTTTAGACCTTTTATTCATGTTGAAGGGGTATCTGCAAAAGAAATTAGATTAGAAAAAGTTGATTTAAATAATTATACCGCAATAATTCTTACAAGTAGAAATGCTGTTGATCACTTTTTTAGAGTTGCAGATGAAATGCGATTTAAAGTTCCAGATTCTTTAAAATATTTTTGTCAATCGGAAGCTGTGGCATACTACTTACAAAAATATGTAGTGTACAGAAAACGAAAAATATATGTTGGTAAACGCACCTTTACAGAGTTATCTCCATTAATCAAGAAATATAAAGATGAAAAGTTTTTACTTCCTACAACAGATAAAGTAAAACCATCTGTTCCTGAGATATTAAATAAATTAGGTGTGAATTGGAAACAATCAACATTTTACAAAACAGTTATTAGTGATTTATCTGATTTGGCCAATGTATCCTATGATGTTTTAGTATTTTTCAGTCCTTCTGGAATAGAATCTTTATTTCATAATTTCCCAGATTTCAAACAAAACGACACACGAATAGCCGTATTTGGCAACACCACTGTTAAGGCTGTTGAGAATAAAGGGTTGCGAGTAGATATTGCTGCTCCAACTCCAGAAACACCTTCTATGACCATGGCTTTGGATAAATATATTCAAACAGCCAATAAGAAATAGTCCTGTTTTTAAACATAAAAAAAAGCCTGATTTATCACTAAATCAGGCTTTTTTAATAGTATCAATTTGCTTATAATGTAAATCGCTGTGGTCCACCACGTCTAATTTCTTCTGGAGCATCAGCTTCAAATTGTTCGAAATTTACTCTAAAGGCATTCGACAATTTAAACGCCGTTTCATAATAGGCCTTATCATTATTCCATGTTGTTCTAGGACTCAACACCTCCGTTGGTACACCTGGACATGATCTTGGTTGAGCAACCCCAAAGACTGAATGAATATGGTAATTTTCGTAAGTGTAATCGCCAAGATCACCATTTAACACTGCATTTATCATTGCTCGAGTATATTTTAATTTCATTCTCGTTCCAACGCCGTATGGGCCTCCTGTCCAGCCTGTATTTACTAACCAAACATTAACCCCCGCTTCTGTCATTTTATGACTTAACATCTCTGCATATTTAGCAGGGTGTAAGGGCATAAATGGCGCTCCAAAACATGCCGAAAATGAGGGCTGTGGCTCAACCACACCAGCTTCAGTTCCTGCAACTTTTGCAGTATATCCCGATATAAAATGGTAGGCAGCTTGACTAGGTGTTAACTTAGAAATTGGAGGTAATACTCCAAAAGCATCAGCAGTTAAGAAGAATATATTTTTAGGGTTTTTACCAATTGAGGGCTGACTAATATTATCAATATGATAAATAGGATAACTCACTCTTGTATTTTGAGTTATAGATGTGTTTTCAAAATCTACATCACCATTATCAGCTAGAACTACATTTTCAAGAATTGATCCTTTTTTTATGGCATCATAAATTTCAGGTTCGTTCTCTCTTGAAAGATTAATCACCTTAGCATAACATCCGCCTTCAAAATTAAAAACAGTATTTTCATTGGTCCAACCATGTTCATCATCACCAATTAAACTTCTATTAGGATCGGTTGATAACGTTGTTTTACCGGTTCCGGATAATCCAAAGAAAATAGCAGTATCTCCAGCTTCTCCAACATTTGCACTACAGTGCATTGGTAGTGTGTTTTTAAATACTGGAAGGATAAAATTTAAGGCAGAAAAAATACCTTTCTTAATTTCCCCAGTATATCCTGTCCCCCCAATAAGTGCAATTTTTCTTGTAAAATCTAAAATCGCAAAATTGTGTTGACGTGTACCATCAACTTCTGGATTAGCCATAAATCCAGGTGCATTTACAACTACCCATTCCGGGGCGAAGTTTTCTAATTCTGCTGGAGTGGGACGTAAAAACATATTGTAAGCAAACATGTTGCTCCAAGGATATTCATTAATTACGCGAATGTTAGTTCGGTAATCGTCATCGGCACAAGCATAGCTATCGCGAACAAAAACCTCTTTTTCCGATAAATAATCAGTAACCTTATTATAAAGGCTTTCAAACTTATCACTATCAAAAGGAATATTAATATCACCCCACCAAACGCGGTCTTTGGTAACATCGTCTTTAACAATAAAACGATCCATTGGAGAACGTCCAGTAAACTCGCCAGTATTTACGGCCAAAGCTCCTGAAGAAGCCTCAACGCCTTGTGCTTTAGAAATTGTACTCTCGTGAAGTTGATCTGGTGATAATTGATAGTTTACTATCGCATTCTTAATACCATATTGACTCAACTCAATCGTTTTCGTAACTTGGGTGTTATCCACCATAATTTTAAGTGTTGTTTATGGTACAAAAGTATAAATTTTTCTAAAACACCAATTTAAAAAACGATTTTATTCTGCTTTAAATTTCAGAAAATCAAGCATCATCAGTATCCATGATATAATAAAAAACAAACCGCCTATTGGTGTGACAAACCCAATAGTGGTAAAATCAAACCCTGTCAAGGTATTGGTCGCCAACCCATAAATTGATCCAGAAAAGAACAAGACCCCTAATACCAATGTATAATAGATTCGCTTCTTTGTTTTTGAACTCAATATTGTAGTGCTCCCAACAAACAAAAGGACTATGGCATGATACATTTGGTAACGCACCCCTGTTTGAAAGGTCTCTATAGCGTCTGGCGAAATACTTTTTTCTAAACCATGGGCAGCAAATGCGCCAAGTATCACAGCGAGTAAACCAATAATACTTCCTGAAACCAAAATTTTTTTGTTCATATTAATTTTTGTTTTAAGTTTTTATAACAATTTCATTTATTACATTCGTGGCATAAATAATAACAAAATTACTCAACTATTCTAACTATGCGAAAGATTTTGGTTATCGGTTCTGGCAAATCTTCATCTTATTTAATTAAATATTTTTTAGATAAAGCTGAATCTGAAAATTTACATATAACAATTTGTGATGTTTCTTTAGAGAACGCCAAGAAATTAATTGGAAACTCGAGTCATGCTAATGCAATCAGGCTCGATGTATTTGATCAAAAATCAAGATCGAATGCCATTAGTAATGCCGATATTGTTGTTTCCATGCTCCCTACACGATTTCATGTTGAAGTGGCTAAAGACTGTCTTGTCCTTGGTAAAAACATGGTAACAGCATCTTATATTAGTAGTGAGATGCAAGCACTTGATGAAGCGGTTAAAAATAAAGGGCTCATTTTCATGAATGAAATTGGGGTAGACCCAGGAATAGACCATATGAGTGCCATGAAGGTTATTGACAAAATTAGGGATAAAGGTGGCGATATTATTTTATTCGAATCATTTACTGGCGGCCTAGTTGCTCCCGAGAGTGATAATAATCTTTGGAATTATAAGTTTACGTGGAATCCAAGAAATGTCGTTGTGGCTGGACAAGGTGGTGCAGCAAAATTTCTGCAAGAAGGTAAATATAAATACATTCCATATAATCAGCTTTTTAGAAGAACTGAATTTCTTGAAATAGAAGGCTATGGCCGCTTTGAAGGATATGCCAACAGAGACTCGTTGAAATACCAAAGTGTTTATGGTTTAAATAATGCCAAAACACTTTATAGAGGCACAATGCGCCGAGTAGGTTTCAGTCGTGCTTGGCAAATGTTTCTGATGCTTGGTATGACGGATGACAGTTATAACATTGACGATAGTGAAAACATGAGTTATCGTGATTTCATAAATGCTTTTTTACCTTATAGTCCAACGGATTCAGTAGAGCTGAAATTTAGACACCAGTTAAAAATTGACCAAGACGATATTGTATGGGATAAACTTGAAGAACTCGATATTTTTAATGCTAACAAAATGGTTGGGCTTAAAAAAGCATCACCAGCACAAATTCTTCAAAAGATTTTAATGGATAGCTGGACGCTGGACGAAAGCGAGAAAGACATGATTGTGATGTATCATAAGTTTGGTTATAAACTGGATGGTAAAGTACAGCAAATAGATGCGACGATGGTATCTATTGGAGATGATCAAACCTATACAGCCATGGCTAAAACCGTCGGATTACCTGTAGCCATTGCAACTCTGGCCATATTAAATGAAAAAATTACAACCCCAGGTGTGCAAATTCCAATAAGTAAAGAAGTTTATGAACCTATTCTTAAAGAATTAGAAGAGTACGGGATCAAATTTAAAGAAAAAGAAGTTCCTTATTTTGGCTATAATCCTTTAAATATCTAACAGAAAGCTTATCATTTTAAATCATTTTACTACTTTTATATTATATTTTTAAACATAAAAGCTCGTGAAGTTTATAAATCAAAACTTGCACATCGATGGTATCGATAAAAAGATATTACGTGCCTTAATGGAAGATGCCAGAACCCCAGTTCTTGAAATCGCCAGACAAGTTGGTATTTCTGGTGCTGCCATTCATCAACGTCTCAGAAAACTTGAAAAATCACAGTTAATTTCAGGCTCAAAATTTGTCATTAATCCAAAGATATTGGGTTACACAACCATGGCATTTATTGGTATTTTTCTTGACAAAGCCGTTAGTAATCCCGATGCTGTCAGACAACTTAAAAAAATACCTGAAGTTTTGGAGTGTCATTACACAACAGGAAATTGGAGTATTTTAATTAAAGTCCTCTGCAAAGACAATGAACATTTAATGCATGTTCTTAATAGAGATATCCAAACCATTACTGGAGTGTCCAGAACAGAAACATTCATTTCTTTAGATCAACAAATAGATCGACAGATTAAAATATAAGACGATTATATATCCCCTGAAGTGATATTTTATTAAAAAATATACCAAACAAGGGCCTTAATACCTCCTCCTTTTTTTCTATTCGCCAGATAAGTTTTGTAGTTTTATCGTCTTCAATAATATAAAACATGTCAGAACAAAAAAGACTCTTCTTAGTTGATGCCTACGCTTTAATATTTCGAGGCTACTATGCATTTATTAAAAACCCACGAATCAATTCAAAAGGTGTTGATACTTCAGCTATATTGGGGTTTACAAATTCCTTATTAGATGTTATAAAACGTGAACGCCCAGATCATTTGGCCGTGTGTTTTGACAAAGGCGGAAGCGTTGCGAGGAAAGAAGCTTTTCCTGAGTATAAAGCCAATCGTGATGCGACTCCTGAAGCGATAAAAATTGCAGTGCCTTATATTGAACAAATATTAAAAGCCATGCATATTCCCATCATGGTTAAGGAAGGATTTGAAGCGGATGATGTGATTGGAACCTTAGCTAAAAAAGCAGAAAAAGAAGGTTACAAAACCTATATGGTTACCCCAGATAAGGATTTCGCCCAATTGGTGAGTGATAATATTTTCATGTACAGACCAATGTTTGGAGGAGGATATGAAACCTGGGGAATTCCTGAAGTCCAGAAAAAGTTTGCGGTAGAACGTCCTGAACAAGTAATTGATTACTTGGGAATGATGGGAGATTCTGCCGATAATATCCCTGGACTCCCTGGTGTTGGAGAAAAAACGGCGAAAAAATTTTTGGCACAATACGGGTCTATGGAAAATCTTTTGGCAAATACCCATGAGTTGAAAGGTAAATTAAAAGAGAAAATAGAGGCTGCAAAAGATTTAGGGTTGCTATCAAAAGATCTTGCAACTATCATTCTTGATGTTCCAGTTGATTTTAACTTCGATGATTTTGAACTCAACACCCCAGATATAGATGCGGTAAAAACCATTTTTATGGAATTGGAATTCCGCCGACTGACTGACAACTTAGTTAAAACTTTTGCGGTACAACCTGACCCTGCGTCAACGTCTCAATCCACAACTCAAGATAAACCAACACCCACTACAAAGGAAACATCATCGGCTGGAGCCGGACAATTCTCTCTGTTTGGAGGAGATGACACCTCAACCCCTGAAACAACTAATGACTTTAGCAGAAGATCAATACATACAACTTCTCATTTTTATCAAAATATAGCTCCTGGGCTTAGTACAACATTGTTTCTTAAAAATTTGATATCGCAAACGTCTGTATGTTTTGATACCGAAACCACAGGTCTTAATCCAATTACTGCCGAACTGGTTGGTATTGCTTTTTCCTGGGAAATTGGTAAAGGGTTTTACCTGCATTTTCCCGAAAATAAAGATGAAGCTCAAGAATTAATAGAACAATTGCGACCCTTCTTCGAAGCTGATCATATCGAAAAAATTGGTCAGAATTTAAAATACGATATTAAAGTACTAGCCAAATATAATATTGTCGTTAAAGGCAAACTATTTGATACTATGATTGCCCATTATCTTATCAATCCAGATATGCGTCATAATATGGATGTCCTCTCCGAGACCTATTTAAATTACACGCCTGTTTCTATAACAGAACTCATTGGTAAAAAGGGCAAAAACCAATTGTCGATGCGAGATATCCCTTTAGAAAAACTCACCGAGTATGCCGTTGAAGATGCCGATATTACCCTTCAATTAAAAGAGCATTTCCAAAATGAATTGGGGGAAGCTAATATTAAAAAGTTATTTGATGAAATTGAGATTCCATTGGTAAAAGTATTAGCCGCTATGGAACTTGAAGGCATCAATCTGGATACTTCTTTTTTAAATGGCCTAGCAGAAAATTTAAATACCGATATAAAAGCTTTAGAAGTCAGTATTTATGAAGCCGCTGGTGAAGATTTTAATATCGCCTCTCCAAAACAGTTGGGGATTATTCTATTCGAAAAGCTAAAACTTGTCGACAAACCCAAAAAAACAAAAACAGGACAATATTCAACTGCCGAAGATGTGCTCTCTTACCTTGCTAAAGATCATGAAATAATTCAAAACATTTTGGAATATCGCGGATTGGCAAAATTAAAGAGCACCTATGTTGATGCTTTACCAACACAAGTCCTCGAGCAAACTGGACGTGTTCATACCGACTATATGCAAACCGTTGCTGCTACTGGAAGACTGAGCAGTAACAATCCTAACTTACAAAACATTCCAATTCGTACTGAAAGAGGGCGCCAAGTGCGTAAAGCATTCGTGCCTCGTGATAAAGATTACTGCTTACTTGCTGCCGATTATTCTCAAATTGAACTTCGTGTAATTGCGGCTTTAAGCGAAGAAGATAATATGATCAATGCCTTTAAAAATGGCGAAGACATTCATGCTTCTACTGCTGCACGCGTGTTTAATGTGCCTTTAGATGAAGTGACCCGAGAACAACGTAGCAATGCTAAAACCGTTAATTTTGGAATTATTTATGGGGTTTCTGCCTTTGGACTGAGTAACCAAACCGATCTGTCACGTAGCGAAGCTAAGGAACTCATCGACACCTATTATACCACCTATCCAAAACTAAGAAGTTATATTAGTACACAAGTCGATTTTGCGAGAGATCATGGTTATGTTCAAACCGTTTTAGGTCGCCGTCGCTATTTAAAGGATATCAATTCCCGAAACGCGGTAGTACGTGGTGCTGCTGAGCGAAATGCGGTTAATGCCCCTATTCAAGGATCTGCGGCCGATATCATTAAAATTGCCATGATCAATATCTATAATAAACTGGTGGAAGGTAATTATAAGACCAAAATGCTATTACAGGTACATGATGAATTGGTGTTTGATGTCTACAAACCAGAACTAGACACTATGAAATCTTTAATTAAAACAGAGATGGAAAATGCCTATCATTTATCTGTGCCTTTAGATGTCGATCTCGATCTTGGTGACAACTGGCTGGAAGCCCATTAATTTTTTTTAGCTTTCAACCCTTATTACCTCAATGGAATGGTTGCCGAAGGACAAGCAAGTGTCCACATACAGGAAAAGACAGAATATGGCCAATGTGGATCATTTTGAGAGCCATGGCCTCACAAGACATAGGAAAAATCGAGATGTATTTAAAAAGTGTAACGCAATAAAAAAGTATCGAGAAGAAAACTCAATGAAACAGCAAAGCACTCGAACTGACAGGTATTATTTTCTTGTCAGTTCGAGTGATTTTATGAAGTGTAACGCAGTAAAATTCTTTCGAGAAGCTCTTTCTACAGCATAAATCTATAGGTGGCTTTTATTAAAAAAATGTTTTCTGGTTTTTTATCTAAAATTCCCTGATTTAATCCGCGGAGTAATTTCTCCATCGGGTCGACCATTCCGGTAACACCTTGTGACCACACTAAAAAGATCTCGGACCCCGGAATATACTCCCAGCGCAAAACAAGATTTGACCGGAATTGTACAAATGAAAAATCTGGGTTTCCAATTTCATAATCGGTATTCCCATCGGTGTTTTCATCTACAGAGTACACTTCAGTATTGCTGTCATAAGCAATTTGGTTTGTGTTATAGGCATGAAAACGATCATTAAAACTATTTGCAACAGGGTTTGTTATATATTTAAAATTAGAATAGCTGCCTTTTGATATAAATGGCTGTGCATAATATTGAATGGTAAGATTTGGATTCACGGTATAATTTAATCGTAAGGATGCGCTCAGCGTTTGCTGGTCTATGGTAGCATTAACATATCTGGCCTGTCCGTTATAATCTATATTGCTCACATACTGTAATTTATCTTCATTATTAGAAAATCGTGGCCCTACAGAAATACTTAAAGCATCAATAGGCGTAAAAGTAACGCTCATATTTATGGAATAGTTGCTTGATGCTTCATCTTTGAAAAAGGAATAAAATGGATTGAAACGGACTCGTTTTCTATTATCAGAATTCATCCATAACCATCCACTCACCGATGTGGAATTTTTTAATCTTGGCCCACCTCTTAAAGCAGAGTTGGAAAAGCGTACTGGTGTAATGTTGGCACCGCCTCCCAAGCCCCAGTTATTTTTAAAATTCATGTTTGTATTCACATTCCATTGCATTAGATTATGATTTCCTTCAAAATCCCAAGCACTCCAGTGGTTATAATTAAATTGTAGATTTCTAAAAATTCCAAATGGTTTTGAAAATCTATAACTCATCCAAAAATTATGTCTTAAATCATCTGCTGTACGTTGAAAACCGAGGTCATTAAATTCCAATTCGGGAGAACGCCATGAAAATCCGCCTTCAAATCTAAATTTGTTTCCTGTTTTTCCCAATTGCATATTCCCCCCTGTTCCGGTCAACGAGGTTCTTGTCTCATCCACTTCAAGGTGACTAGCATCTACACGATTAAATAAATGTCGGATAGAGTTTTGAGTATTGGTAATTGCTGTTTCGCTTCCGGTAATATGACTCATGACCACATCGCCTAAAACATACCAGGAACGGTCTTTCCATTGGTGCTTAAAATCTAAGCCTCCAACATATGCCGATTTATGTAAAAAGTCTAATTCATCTTCCAATTTTCTATTGGTCGCTGTAAAAATTCCACCTATAAATGTATTACTGTCGTTAAAATCTTTTTGAAGTCTTCCAACAAAATAGTTGGTAAGTGGCTCTACCAATTCTTTTCTTCGGTCTCCATTGTTATCGATCTCTGCATATTCTTTATCGGTAACACTTTCTAACACTCCAATAGACCATCCTTCTTTTGTTTTCCCCGAAAACTTTGCAGCTCCAAGTATTGTGGTGTTTTGAGGGTTATCCACAAATTCTCCTGTGGCTGTATTAGCCGATCCTTGGGGGCTCCTACCAATACGTCTTGAATGGAAGATATTATCTGAATTAAATGTATTTCCAGTAATGGAAGGTGAAAGGTGGTAGTTGAAAATGTTTTTATTTTCGACAAAAAATGGTCGTTGTTCTTCAAAAAAGGTTTGAAAACCATCTAACTGAATTGCTGCTGGATCTGCCTCTACTTGTCCGAAATCTGGATTCACAGTAAGGTCTAATGTCAAATCGTTGGTGATCCCAATTTTAGCATCCAATCCTCCGTTGAGCTCTAAATCGCTACCATCTCTGTATGGGTTCCCCGCTTCGGAAGGATATGTTTTTAAATGTGTTACTGTAAACGGCTGAATCTCTAATTGTTTTTGTGGTTTCAGGTTTTTTAAACCATGTAATTCCCCAAACTGACTCACCCATCCCGGCGAATCCTGAGGAATTCGTTGCCATAACGAACGCTCTTCTTTTCTAAAAAAACGACGTTGAATTTGCAATCCCCAAACTTGATCTACGTCATTATTAAATCGCAACTGACTCAAAGGAATTTTAATTTCACAGGTCCACCCTTCGGTGTCGGAATGTGACTTAGTGGTCCATATTGGATTCCAGCTACTATCCCAATTCTCACCATTATTTGTGATGAACTCATCGCCTCTAACACTTGCTGCGGAAGCGGTAAAAGAAAAGGCTGTACGTAAATCGTGGTAACTGTCTATATTTATTTCTACCCAATCACCATCAAAGGTATCCCGTCTCCCAAGCCGTTTTACAATACTGTCTGTTGCCGTATCATAAGCCCGAATCCCAACATAGAGGTATTTGGCATCATATAAAATTTTAAATCTGGTTTGGTGACTTGGTGGCGTATTTTCGTCTGGGCGCCATTCTACAAAATCGTTTCCCCATTCTACAGTATCCCATACCGCATCTTCTAATTCCCCATCTATAACCGGGGCGGTATGCGTCCCAACAGATGCTGTGGTATATATCTTTTTTTCAATTTGTGCTGTGGTTTCCTGTGCAATTACGGAATTGATACTTCCAATAAAAATAATTACAAAAAGCGAGTGTAGTAGTTTCATGAATTTTGATTACAATTGATTGATGGACAAATAATTTGTTGCAGCTTCAATTATCAATATGTTTAAACACCTCAGATGATTTCACCTAGCAACACTAGTCATACGATATCGCCGGATTTCATAAATACTCAAGAAACCCTGCTCTAGTATTTACTAAAGACACATGCTTATTGCTGTTGTTACAGTTTGCAAGAAATTTTCAGAAAAGATTAACTTAAATTAACATTTTTAGAACTCATTAAAACAACTTAAAGCACAAATCTATAAGTGGCTTTAATTAGGAAGATATTTTCAGGTTTTTTATCTAATACACCTTGCTCTAAACCTCTTAACAATCGTTCCATAGGGTCCACAAAACCTGTAATACCTTGTGACCAGACTAAAAATATTTCGGACCCTGGGATATACTCCCAACGCACTACGAGATTAGATCTAAATTGTACAAATGAAAAATCGGGGTTTCTAAAGCTGTAATCGGTACTTCCATTGCCGTCTTCATCAACACTATAAGCATTAGAATTAGCATCCAAACTAATTTGATCTGCTTCAAACTGATAAAAACGATCATACAAATTAGAAGCAACAGGATTGGTTACATGTTTAAAATTTTTATACCGAGCTTTAGAGATAAAAGGCTGTCCATAATATTGAATAGAAAGATTAGGATTAATGGTATAATTCAATCTAAAAGCCGCACTAAAGGTTTTATTATCAATAGCAGCAAGAATATATCTTGGGGTGCCATTAAAATCTTGCTGGGTTACATACTGTGTTTTATTGGGGTTACTACTAAACTGAGGTTGTATGGAAACACGTAAGGCATCCGTTGGTTGATAGGTAACATCGCCTTCTAGATTAAGAAAAGTAAAATTATTTTGCTTGGCTCCTGAATAGACAAAGCCCCAGCTGGTACGTAAATTTTTACGTTCGTCAGTCCCAAAAAATGAAAATACATAGTTTTCTCTAGAAAAACGCCAACGTGGTCCTCCTCTAAGAATTGTATTGATAAAAATTCTCGGTTTATGGGCGCCTCCAAAATCGATCCACCAATTATTTTTAAACATTACATTACCATTAATTTGGTATTGCATACGGTTATAATTACCGTCAAAATCATAGGTTGTATGTTGTGCAAAGCGTCCTCTTATTTGTCTAATAGGGCCGAAGGGCTTCAGTGTTTTATAACTGAGGTTGAAATATTGTTTAATCTCATCAGCTTGTCTTAAAAATCCAATATCATTCAATTCTAATTCTGGCGAACGCCAAACAACACCGCCATTATATCCCCAATTCCCACCACCGGCTTTTCCAGCAGCAATTTTTCCTCCAGTACCCGTTAAACTCGTTTTATTAGGATCAAAATCAACATGCCCTGCATCAACTCTATTAAACATATGTGTTAATGAGGTCTGGGTTCTAGCAATTGCATCTTTACTTCCCTGAACATGACTTGCCACAATATTACCTTCAAAGAAATAGGTTCTGTTTTTCCATTGGTGTTTAAAATCCAATCCTCCTGAATATGCCGATTTTCTTAAATGCTCTAAATTATCTTCTAAATTTCTATTAACCGCTGTAAAAATTCCTCCAACATAGCTGTTCTTATCATTAAAATCTTTTTGAAGCCTACCCACAAAATAATTAGTAAGTGGTTCTACAAGGTTCTTTCTTGTCTCTCCATTATTATCAATCTCAGCATATTCTTTGGAAGTCACACTTTCTAGTATTCCAATTGACCAGCCGTTTTTTGTTTTACCAGAAAACTTAGCTGCTCCAAGTATGGTTGTGTTTTGAGGTTGGTCAACAAATTCACCAGCAGTAGTATTTGGGTAGCCCTGAGGGCTTCTCCCAATACGTCTGGAAAAGAACAGATTGTCTTGATTGTTGCCAAATCTATAATCAAAAATATTTTTATTCTCCACAAAAAATGGTCTTTGTTCTTCAAAGAAAATCTCAAATCCATCCAGTGAGATCGCCGCAGGATCTGCTTCCACTTGTCCAAAATCTGGATTAACAGTCAAGTCTAAAGTCAAATCGTTAGTGATTCCAATTTTAGCATCCAACCCACCATTCAATTTAAAATCAGAACCATCTCTATATGGGTTTCCAGCTTCCGCAGGATAAGACTCCAATTGAGTTACTGTAAATGGCTGTATTTCCAGTTGCTTTTGGGGCACCAGATCAACAAGACCATGAAGTTCTCCAGCCTCACTTATCCAGCCAGGGGCATCGACAGGGATACGATCCCAAACCGACATTTCATTATGTCTAAAAATTGTTCTCGCAACATTTAGTCCCCAAACCTGGTTTTTAGCATTCCCAAATCGCAGTTGACTGAAGGGTATTTTCATTTCTGCTGTCCACCCTTTATCATCAATTGCCGCTCTGGCATACCATATTGGATTCCAGCTATCATCAACATTATTGCCATTGTTTGTTGCTATTTCATCGCCTTTTACTCCTGCAGCAGTAACCGTAAAAATAAACGCCGTACGTTTATCATTATAACTATCAATAATAACATTAACCCTGTCACCTATAAAACCATCCCGACGTGACAGCTGCTTTACAATACTATCTGTGGCATTATCAAAAGCGCGAATTCCAACATATAAATGTTTCGTATCGTAGGTGATTTTAAATTGTGTTTGCTGACTAGGAGGTGTATTCTCATCGGGCTCGAACTCCACAAATTGATTTCCCCATGCTACAGAGTTCCAGGATGGGTCATCCAGCTTGCCATCTATAATAGGTGCATTTCCATTTTGTAATAAACTTGTGGTGTATACCTTATTATCTAATGCCGAAGTAGGGTTTTGGGCCTGAGTCGCAAAAAAGGAAAATAGTACACTAAACAATGCTAATTTAATTGGAAGCTTCATAAAAATGTTTGTTAAAAATATCAGTTAAAAAGCGAAGCTAATACCCTCCTTAGAAATAGATTGAAATTTTTACAAAATATTAACATTTTTAATTTCAAATTAAACCACTAAAAATCAACAGGAACGTATAATGAAAATAAACATTCTTTACTATTTGTTAATCAAATATATAATTGTAAATTTGCAAACTCTTTTTGAGAGAGGAATGTTTAATTAGAAAAATAATTTAGTGTGGATACATTAAGCTACAAAACGATTTCAGCAAACAAAGCTACTGTTAATAAGGAGTGGGTTTTGATTGATGCTGAAGGACAAACACTAGGTCGTTTAGCCTCAAGAGTTGCAATACTTTTAAGAGGTAAACACAAACCTAGTTTCACACCACATGTTGATTGCGGTGATAACGTAATTGTTATCAATGCAGAAAAAATCAACTTAACAGGGAAAAAGTGGACGGACAAATCATACGTGCGTCACACAGGATATCCTGGTGGTCAAAGAACTTTAACTGCTACAGAATTGTTTGGAAAAGATCCAGCAAGATTAGTGGAAAAATCAGTAAAAGGAATGCTGCCTAAGAACAAATTAGGTGCAGCAATATTCCGTAATTTAAATGTTGTTGTTGGTTCAAAGCATGCTCATGAAGCACAAAAACCAAGAACAATTAACTTAAACGAAGTTAACTAATGGAGGTAATTCACAAAATTGGTCGTAGAAAAACGGCAGTTGCTCGTGTGTATGTTTCGGAAGGAAAAGGAAACATTACAGTGAACAAAAAAGATGTTAATACCTACTTTCCAACAGCTACTTTACAGTATAAAGTTAATCAACCGTTAGCATTGACTAACAACGAAGACAACTTTGATATTAAAGTAAACGTATTTGGTGGTGGTGTAACAGGTCAGGCAGAAGCTATCCGTTTAGCTTTATCTCGTGCAATGTGCGAATTAGATGAAGAAAACAGATTGATTTTAAAACCTGAAGGGTTATTAACTAGAGACCCAAGAATGGTTGAGCGTAAAAAATTCGGACAGAAAAAAGCGCGTAAGAAATTCCAATTCTCTAAACGTTAATATCCCGAACTTGATTTGGAATCTGTTTATCAGTTATTACAATCAAGTTCAATTTACAATTGCTGAAACAATTTCAGCACAAATAAACCAGTTATTGTTGTCCATGACCATGAGGTTAGGATTTAGTTAAGCATCTAAATGGTTAAGGCCGCAGTTTAAAAGTTCTTTTAAAATGTGCCACTTAATTATTGCTAATTCAACAGAACGTAAACTATTACAAAATGGCAAAAGTAGAAGTAAAAGAATTACTTGACGGCGGTGTACACTTTGGACACCTTACCAGAAAATGGGATCCAAACATGGCTCCTTATATTTATATGGAACGTAACGGTATCCATATTATCAATTTATACAAAACAGTTGCAAAACTAGAAGAAGCTTCTGAAGCTTTAAGTAAAATTGCAGCATCAGGTAGAAAAATATTATTCGTAGCTACCAAAAAACAAGCAAAAGACATCGTTTCTGATAAAGCAGCAAACGTAAACATGCCTTACATCACTGAAAGATGGCCAGGTGGAATGCTAACTAACTTTGTGACTATTAGAAAAGCTGTTAAAAAAATGGCGACTATTGATAGAATGAAGAAAGATGGTACATTCCTTACACTTTCTAAGAAAGAACGTTTACAAGTGGATCGTTTAAGAGCAAAATTAGAAAAGAATTTAGGTTCAATTTCTGATATGACTCGTCTTCCAGGAGCATTGTTTGTTGTAGATATCAAACGTGAACATATCGCGATTAAAGAAGCACAAAAATTAAACATTCCAATCTTTGCAATGGTTGATACAAATTCTGACCCAAGACAGGTGGATTATGTAATTCCAGCAAATGATGATGCCTCTAAATCTATTGATAGGATATTATCACATGTAACTGAAGCTATCGCTGATGGGTTATCTGAAAGAAAAGCAGAAAAATCTGCTAAAGCTGAAGGTAGCGATACTCCGAAAGTAGAAGCTGAAGGTAGCGATGCTCCAAAGGCTGAAGCTAAAGTAAAGGCTCCAAAGGCTGAAGCTAAAGTAGAAGCTCCAAAGGCTGAAGCTAAAGTAAAGGCTCCAAAGGCTGAAGCTAAAGTAGAAGCTCCGAAAGCTGAAGCTAAAGTAGAAGCTCCAAAGGCTGAAACTAAAGTAGAAGCTAAGGTGGCCGCTCCAGCAGCATCTCAAGAAGAAGAATAAAACTATTTAAATACAGTACAAAAGTCGTTTGATTCTTTTCCCGTAAAAAAATTGAACGACTTTTATTTTATAATAAAAACTCATGGAAAACACAGTAAAAATTAGCGCTGCAGACGTAAAAAATCTAAGAGAAGCAACTGGCGCTGGAATGATGGATTGTAAAAATGCATTAGTCGAAGCTGAAGGGAATTTTGATAAAGCAATTGAAGTTTTACGTAAAAAAGGACAAAAAGTTGCAGCAAAAAGAGCCGATCGTGAATCTACTGAAGGATTAGCGATTACTAAAATTAATACTGACAACACTGTTGGTGTTGCTATTGTATTAGCTTGTGAAACTGATTTCGTAGGAAAAAATGATTCATTCAAAGTATTAGCTGGTGAATTTGTAGCTATAGCTATTAATCACACCGATAAAGAATCTTTCTTAGCTGCTGATTTTGGTGGGATGACTGTTGCTGAAAAACTAGTTGAACAAACTGGTGTTATTGGTGAAAAAATTGAGATCACTGCTTTTGAAAGATTAGAATCTGCTTATGTTGGATCATACACACATATTGGTAAAATTGCTGCTGTAGTTGGATTAGATTCAGCTGTAGATAATGCTGCTACTCTAACTAAAGATTTAGCGATGCAAGTAGCCTCTATGGGAGCAACTACATTATCTTACAAAGATTTTGACCCTGCTTATGTTGCCTCAGAAACTGAAGCGAGAATTGCTGTTATTGAAAAAGATAATATTGAACTTGGTCGTTTAGGGAAAACACTTAAAAACGTACCTCAATACATTTCAATGTCACAATTATCAGAAGAGGTCTTAGCTCAAGCTGAAGAAAATGCTAAAGCAGAACTTAAAGCTGAAGGTAAACCAGAACAAATTTGGGACAGAATTCTTCCAGGAAAAATGGAACGCTTTATTTCTGACAACACAACATTAGATCAGGAACAATGTTTACTTGATCAAAATTTCATCAAAGATGAAAAAATGAATGTGTCTGGATATGTTAAGTCTTATGGAGACGTAACTGTTACAGGATTTGAAAGAGTATCATTAGGTTAATTGTCCTCATAATATAAAACAAAAAAAGCTTCGAAATTTCGAAGCTTTTTTTGTTTTATATTATTATTTCCTAATTTGTATTTATTCTTTCAATCCTTAAAATTCCCAAATTCTTTCCCTTTTCATCGGCATTCTGAGAAAGAGGTAATCCAAGTCTAAGTTTAATGGTCTGACTTTCTGCTTCATTATCTGATGTATATGTCGCACCACTATCGGTTCCTGCATCAATCGCATACAATCTAATCGTTTCACTTTCCACCAATAAATTCTCATCGGTTACTAAGTTGAACGAATCTATACCTAAAAACCAATCGGGACTAGGTGATATTCTAGTTACCAAACTCAACAATGTAGTATCAGGAGTAACATTTATTGTAAACACTTTGCTTTGGGTTGGTCCTATTCCATCATTGCTTGAAACAATGGTTGTTGGTTTCTCATCATCTTCACCTCCAGTATGCTCAGCTGCTATTGTTGAAGAATCTCCTTCTTCGGCATATAATTTTAGTCCAGGAGAAGCCATGCTCCCTAAAGAAAATAGAGATGTATTATTACCATGGGCCATTAAAAATAGACCATCAAAAATAACATCATCTGGGTAATCAGTAGCATGAAACTGTGTGGTAAAATCTGGTTCAAAAGTCACTCTATATGATGCTTGAATAACAACGCCTCCACTACCTTCTCCAGATGGAGTGTCATCACTGGAAGAGCAACCAAAACACAAGGTAACGATAGCCAACAAAACTATTTTTAACTGTTCTTTCATCTGTTTTTTTTATAAATATAATCATATCTTATTTATAAATTATTAAGATTTGTCATTTAAAAAAAATGTGTGCTATATTTGTAGCATATCAAAAAATTATAATGAAATATAATAGAATTCTTTTAAAGTTGTCTGGAGAAGCCCTTATGGGAGATAGACAATATGGAATTGATCCAGATCGATTGGCTGAATATGCTCAAGACATCAAAGCTCTCAAAGATAAAGGTGTAGAAATTGCCGTTGTTATTGGTGGGGGAAATATTTTCAGGGGAGTTGCTGGAGCTAGTCATGGAATGGATCGTGTTCAAGCTGACCATATGGGTATGTTAGCAACCGTTATTAATGGTTTAGCATTACAGAGTGCTTTAGAAGACGCTAAGGTCCCTACGCGATTACAATCCGCAATTAAAATTAACGAAGTTGCCGAGCCTTTTATTAGACGAAGAGCAATGCGACATCTTGAAAAAGGTCGTGTTGTTATATTTGGTGGAGGTACTGGAAATCCGTATTTTACAACTGATTCGGCTGCCGTATTACGTGCAATTGAGATTGAAGCCGATGTGATTCTAAAAGGAACTCGTGTAGATGGTATTTATACGGCCGACCCAGAAAAAGATACAGCTGCTATAAAATTCGATTCTATTAGCTTTGATGATGTTTTAAGAAAAGGATTAAAAGTGATGGATACAACAGCATTTACATTAAGTCAGGAAAACAAACTCCCAATTATTGTTTTTGACATGAATAAAAGAGGAAATTTATTGAAGGTTGTTTCGGGAGAAAATATTGGAACTACGGTTAATTTGTAAAAAATTATAAATTTGTGTTATTGCAACTATTGAGTAGATCGATTAAAAAATATTAAAATGAACGAGGAATTACAATTTATTTTAGACACTTCTAAGGAGGCTATGGAAATGGCTTTAAAACATTTAGAAAAGCAGTTTGTTAACATTCGAGCTGGAAAAGCTAGTCCTGCTATGCTTGGCAGTGTAATGGTTGATTATTATGGTTCACAAACGCCCCTTTCACAAGTTTCCAATGTCAATACTCCAGACGGACGTACAATAACGGTTCAACCATGGGAAAAAAGCATGCTTCAGGAAATTGAAAGAGGAATAATGATTGCTAATATTGGTTTTAACCCAATGAATAATGGTGAAACAATTATTATAAACGTACCCCCTCTAACTGAAGAAAGACGTCGAGAGTTAGCCAAACAAGCAAAATCTGAAGCCGAAGAAGCAAAAATAGGGATTAGAAATGCTCGTAAAGATGCTAATAATGATCTTAAAAAAATGGATGAAGTGTCTGAGGATGTACAAAAAAATATAGAAATGGATGTTCAGGACATGACTGATCTGTTTACTAAAAAAGTCGATGATTTATTTCATGCCAAAGAAAAAGAAATCATGACAGTTTAAAAATATGCGACACTAAAGTCGCTTTTTTTATGTTATATATACTCAAATTATATTTTAGGTTGTTTTAATGAAGTATTTGTGTTTTTTTATTTTTGTTATAAGTACTGTGTTCATTAGCTCAGCACAAATTAAAGCTCCTTCCAAAGAATCCCAAACAACAGCAAACGATTCGATTAAAAAAGCAGAATTTTTAAGACAAATTGGCAATGGTTATTTCCCTACAAAGTATGTGAATATCGATTTAAGATATTTAATTAAATACAATCAATTTGAAGGATTTAGAACTGGTCTCGGTGGGGTTACAAATAACGCCTTTTCAGAAAATTTTCGTCTCCAAGGCTACACTGTTTATGGTTTTTTAGATCATCGCTTCAAATATAGTCTTGGCGGTGGATTTAGAATTGCAAAAAAAACAAATACTTGGATCAATCTTACATACACAGATGATTTACAAGAAACAGGAAGTTCAAATTTTTTAACTGATAAACGGTTTTTTCAATTTTTTGAACCGCGCTTAATTAATATTGAATTGTTCCACAAACACATCTCTAAAACGGTTTCTATTGAACATCAATTACATTCAAAAATTATAACCGAAACTCAATTTGGTATTAGCCGTATCAATCCCACCTATAATTATACTTTCAATTTAGGCGATAAGGGATCGTACTCAAACTTTAATTTAACCGCCGCAAAAATTGCGGTACAATGGAGTCCCTTTAGTGAGTTTGACATCAGCTCAAACAGTATTAAAGAAACAAAAACCGGATTTCCAAAATTCACGTTCCAATACACTAAGAGTTTTAGAAATCTTATGAATGGGGATTTTAGTTTTTCAAAACTAGATTTCAGAACGATTCAAGAACTTAAATCAGAAAATGGAGGAACGACTCAAATTGTGCTGACTGGCGGGGTCGCAAATGGAGACATACCCATCACCCATATGTATCATGCATATCCTAATAATGTAAATAAGGAAACCATTATAAACCGGTTTTCTGTAGCTGGAACAAACAGTTTTGAAACCATGTTTTTCAATGAGTTCTTTTCTGATAGATTTGTCACACTTCAATTGAAACATAAATTTCGTCCTTTTGAAATCTCACCTTGGTTTAAACCACAATTGGTCTTGATATCACGATATGCTTTTGGAGAAATGTCTCGTATTGATAGGCATGAGAACATAAATTTCAACACCTTGGAAAACGGTTTTTTTGAGTCTGGATTAGAAATCAACAAACTATTTTTTGGATTTGGATTGAGCTTTGCGTATCGACATGGTGCTTATCACCTTCCAAAACTTGAGGACAATATCGCCTTAAAATTCACCTTTAATATTAATCTGGACAAATAATAGCAAAACCTTTGTTTTAGCTTATTTATCTATACATTTTATCTACCTTTGCGCCATTAAATTAAGCTATGGCAAAATTATTTTCGGTTGGCTTTTGGGGAGCTGTTGCACGACTTATTCTTCGTAATAGAATAGGGATTATCATTGTTATTGCAGCAGCGACTTTCTTCTTTGGTCAACAATGGGATAAAATGCGTTTTACCTATACCGAAGCTAACCTTTTGCCTGATGACCACGAAGTAAATATTAAATACAATGCCTTTCTTGAAACCTTTGGCGAAGAAGGGAATTTGATTGTGCTAGGGGTTAAAGATTCCTCCTTATTTTCAGTTGAAAAACTAAATGCATGGAATGCCCTTTCCAATAGTTTTAAATCCTATGCTGAAATTGAAACTGTTGTAGCGATTAGTGATCTTCAAAAGCTAGTTAAAAACAACAGTAAACAGCAATTTGATTTAGAACCTTTTATTAAAGATTCCATCACTTCAGTAGCGCAATTAGAAACATTACAAAAAGAATTATTTCAGCAATATCCATTTTACGACAATTTTTTGTTTAATAAGAATTCTAAAACGATTCGTTCCGCAATTTATTTAGAGAAGACTATTGTCAATACATCCGCAAGAAAAGAGTTTATAACAACAGTACTTATTCCAAGTATTGAAGCTTTTGAGATCAAATACAATCTCGATGTTCGAATTTCAGGAATGCCCTATATTAGGACATTAAATTCACAAAATATTATCGATGAAATTGGCACTTTTATAAGTGCTGCTCTATTGGTAACATCTCTCATATTCTTTTTCTTTTTTAGATCTTTTAGAGCGACTATTATTTCAATGATTATTGTTTTAATTGGAGTAGCGTGGACCTTTGGAATTATTGGTCTTCTGGAGTATGAAATCACAGTGCTTACCGCATTAATCCCTCCACTGATAATAGTTATTGGTATCCCTAACTGTATTTTTCTAATCAATAAATACCAGCATGAAGTACAAAAACACGGTAACAAAGCTAAGTCTTTACAACGTGTAATTTCTAAAGTTGGAAATGCAACTTTAATGACCAATGTGACAACCGCTTCAGGTTTTGCCACATTTATTATTACAGACAGTAAGTTACTTACCGAATTTGGGATAGTAGCTTCTCTTAGTATTCTCGCCATTTTTATATTGTGCTTACTCATTATGCCAATCATTTACAGTTTCATGCCAATGCCAAAAGACAAGCATTTAGAGCATTTGAACAAACGCTGGATAAATGGATTTGTGGATTGGATGGAGCATAGTGTGAGACATAAAAAAATCACCATTTATATCACCTCTTTAATTTTATTGGTGGTTAGTATAATTGGAATTTATCAAATAAAGATCTCGGGGAGTCTTATAGAAGATATGCCACAAAAAGCAGATTTCTTTAAAGACATTCGCTTTTTTGAGGAAGAATTTAATGGGATTATGCCTTTAGAGATCATGGTAGATACCAAACGGAAAAAAGGCGTTATGAAACTTTCTACGCTAAAACGGATGAGTGAACTTGAGGACCTCATTATTGAAACACCCGAATTATCAAAACCAATTTCTGTAGTTAGTTTAATTAAATATTCTAAACAAGCTTATTATAATGGGAATCCAAAATATTATCAACTCCCTACATCACAGGAAAATAGTTTTATTTTATCATATGCTAAAAACTCATCGTCTAATATCAATTTACTGGATAATTTTGTGGATAGTACCGGTCAATATGCCCGAATTACAACATTTATGAAAGATATTGGTATTGATAAAATGGAGCGCATAGAGGAAGATTTAAGGAACAAAATTGCCAAAGTACTCCCCGCTGATAAATATGATGTAACCATTACCGGAAAAGCTTATTTATTTCAGAAAGGAACAAAATATTTAGTTAACAATTTAATCCTGTCATTGTCTTTAGCCATAGTGTTAATTTCCATTTTTATGGCTTATATGTTCCGATCTGGCAGAATGATAATTGTTTCATTAATCCCTAATTTGATACCACTATTAATCACGGCTGGGCTCATGGGGTATTTGGGAGTTCCTATTAAGCCTTCTACAATTTTAGTGTTTAGCATTGCCTTTGGTATTTCAGTAGATGATACTATTCACTTTCTTGCAAAATATAGACAAGAATTACAGGCCAATCATTGGAAGATAAAAAAATCAGTTTATGCAGCTTTACGAGAAACTGGCGTAAGCATGTTTTACACCTCGATTGTATTGTTCTTTGGCTTTTCAGTCTTTATTATTTCAAATTTTGGGGGAACAGTAGCCCTAGGCGCACTAGTATCAGCAACATTATTATTTGCCATGTTGGCTAATTTACTATTACTGCCTTCTCTATTATTATCATTAGAAAGAAGTATTGCAAACAAAGCCGTTTTAAAAGAACCTAACTTTAGAATTATACCAGAAGAAGACAAAAAAACTGAAGAATACAAGTCTTAAATCCAAAAATAATCTCTTAGAATATTGAGCCTTTATATTTTGGTACTTAAAAGCCGATTTTTTTATCTTTGCACACTAAATTAAAATCATGACCATGAAACTTAGTACAGTCGCGAAATTATTATCACAAGACCAAACACAAGTTGAAATAGAGACAAAAGGATGGGTAAGAACTTTTAGAGCAAAACGTTTTATTGCTTTAAATGACGGTTCAACTATAAATAATATACAATGTGTCATTGATTTTGAAAACACCGATGAAGCGATCTTAAAAAGGATCACTACGGGTGCAGCAGTACACATAAAAGGAACTTTAGAAGAAAGTCAAGGTAAAGGACAGTCTGTAGAAGTAAAAGTAACTACGATTGAAATTCTTGGAGATTCAGATCCAGAAGAATATCCTATTCAACCTAAAAAACACTCTTTTGAATTTTTACGTGAAAACGCCCATTTACGAACAAGAACAAATACATTTAGTGCTGTAATGCGTTTGCGTTCTTCATTATCTTTTGCGATTCATAAGTATTTCAATGAAAATGGATTTTACTATATGCACACCCCAATTATTACAGGGAGTGATGCTGAAGGTGCAGGTGAAATGTTTCGTGTTAGTAATTTAGATTCTAAAAATCCAGCATTGACAGAAAATGGAGATATTGACTATTCTCAAGATTTCTTTGGGAAAGAAACCAACCTAACCGTCTCTGGACAATTGGAAGCAGAGACCTATGCAATGTCTCTTGGTAAGGTCTATACGTTTGGCCCAACTTTTAGAGCCGAAAACTCCAACACATCGCGACATTTATCTGAATTTTGGATGATAGAGCCAGAAGTTGCTTTCATGGATTTAGCAGGGAATATGGACTTGGCAGAAGACTTTATGAAATCTGTTTTAAGTTATATCCTTGAACATAATAAAGAAGATTTAGAATTTTTAGAACAGCGTTTGGTACAAGAAGACAAATCAAAACCACAAGCTGAACGTAGCGACATGACATTGATTGAAAAATTAAAGTTTGTAGTAGATAACAACTTTAAACGTGTTAGCTATACTGAAGCCATCGATATTTTACGTAATTGTAAACCAAATAAGAAAAAGAAATTTAAATATCTCATTAACGAATGGGGTGCCGATTTACAGAGTGAACATGAGCGTTTTTTAGTTGAAAAACACTTCAAATGTCCGGTAATTTTATTTGATTACCCTGCAGATATCAAAGCATTTTATATGCGTTTAAATGATGACGGGAAAACAGTTCGTGCCATGGATATATTATTTCCAGGCATTGGTGAAATTGTTGGTGGAGCCCAACGTGAAGAGCGTTTAGATGTCTTGAAAGAAAAAATGGCAGCTATTAATATTGATGAAAAAGAGTTATGGTGGTATTTAGACCTTAGAAAATATGGAACTGCTGTACATTCTGGTTTTGGCCTTGGATTTGAACGTTTAGTGATGTTCGCCACTGGTATGAGTAATATTAGAGATGTTATTCCTTTTCCTAGAACACCTCAAAATGCAGAATTTTAGTCTCTTGTTATAAAATCTTTTTAATTAAAACAATCCATATTCGTTATGAATATAGATTGTTTTTTTTATTTTTATAAAAACCCAAATAAAAATGCTTAAACAGTATTTACAATTTAAACTATCTCAAAAGTTATCGCCTCAACAAATTCAATTGATGAAGCTAATACAACTCCCTACACAAGCTTTTGAACAACGCTTAAAACAAGAACTTGAAGAAAATCCTGCTCTAGAAAACGGTAAAGATGATGCTGATAAATTTGAAGATGATTTTGAGAATTCAACAGATGACATCAACGACAATGAGTCTATTAATGCAGAAGACATAAATATTGATGATTACTTAAGCGATGATGAAATTCCTGAGTATCGAATGCAAGCCAATAATTATAGTGTCGATGATGATGAAAAAAGTATTCCTTATGCCTCAGGCACTTCATTTACACAGCATCTTAAAACCCAATTAAACACATATCGCCTCACCGATGAGGAATTTCAAATTGCAGAGTTTTTAATTGGTAGCGTAGATAGCAGTGGGTATATCCGTAGATCTTTATTAGACTTAATGGATGATCTGGCATTCACCCAAAATGTATATACTACCGAGGATAAAATTGAATCAATTCTGAAAATAGTTCAGCAATTAGATCCCGCGGGAGTAGCTGCTAGAAATTTACAGGAGTGTTTGAGTATCCAGTTACAACGAAAAAATCTAACACCTAATATTGATTTAGCTCAAAACATTATTGACAAAGCTTTCGAGCAGTTTTCCAAAAAACATTATAAAAAATTACTTAAAAAGTTTGATGTTAGTGAAATTCAGCTCAAGGAGGCCGTTTTAGAAATAGGACGATTAAACCCAAAACCTGGAGGGTCTTATTCAGGGAATAACCGCATGGTTGAACATGTTGTTCCCGACTTCAATATTAAGATTCTGGATGGTGAATTGGAATTAACGCTTAATGGAAGAAATGCTCCAGAGCTACATGTATCCCGAGAGTATAACAATATGCTTAAAGGTTATAAAGAATCCAAAGACAAGTCCAAATCACAAAAAGACGCTGTTTTATTCATCAAACAAAAGTTAGATGCCGCCAAATGGTTTATAGAAGCTATTAGACAGCGCCAACAAACACTGTTTATTACAATGAGTTCTATTATGCATTATCAAAAAGAGTATTTTCTAACTGGTGATGAGCTCAAATTAAAACCAATGATTTTAAAAGATATTGCTGATGAAATTGAAATGGATGTATCGACAGTATCTAGAGTAGCAAATAGTAAATATGTCGACACGCCATATGGGACAAAATTAATTAAGGAGTTCTTTAGTGAATCGATGAAAAATGATCAAGGTGAAGATGTATCTACACGAGAAATAAAGAAAATTTTAGAGACTGTTTTAGAAAATGAGGATAAGAAAAAACCTCTTACAGATGAAAAATTGGCGCTTCTTTTAAAAGAAAAAGGGTATCCTATTGCTAGGCGAACCGTTGCGAAGTATAGAGAACAGCTTGATATTCCAGTTGCACGACTTAGAAAACAAATTTAAGGTGAACACAATTTTAAAAAGCATTTCGTCAATATTTCATCCTATTTTCATGCCTTTACTTGGGGCAACTTTTTATTTTTCTAAATCCCCGAGATTTATCCCACCCCCAATTATAAAGGCCAAATTATTTTCAATATTATTACTGACAATAATCCTTCCTATTCTCTTATTTTTTTTACTCAAAACCCTTCGTAAAGTAAATTCCATTCATCTTAAAACCACAAAAGAGCGGATTCTGCCTCTCGGGTTAAGTTGTATAATTACTATTATTATTGTTCAACGGGTTTTACCATATTCTGAGCTTATAGAATTGTATTGCTTTTTCATTGGCATATTACTCTCTACAATGGCCTGTTTAATGCTGGCTGTTTTAAAATTTAAAGCGAGCATCCATATGATTGGTTCGGCTGGTGTGCTCATGTTTTTTATTGCTATTAGTATTCATTTCAGCATTAATATAAATATAAGTATTGCTGTTTTTTGTATTATTATTGGGGCAATTGCCAGCTCTAGACTTCATTTAAAAGCACATTCAAATGTTGAACTTATTATTGGCTTTTTTGTAGGGCTGATTCCTCAAATAATAATGTTGAATTATTGGCTATAATTTTGTTATGACGCCATGCTGCTTAGCTTACAAAAGATAAAACATAATCCCAACTTTAATAGCTTTGAGATCTATAGATTCTCCATCAAGGACAGCTTCCTTTTTAAATAACGGATTAAGTCCATAATATAAATACGCATTCCAAGTATTATAACCAACACTCAGGGTTAAACCATATTGAATGGTTTCAAAATCTGTAATATCCTTTTGTTTTATATTTTGAGAAGTACTCGCAAATTTTGTCGTCGAGGCAAATAAATACCCGAGTTTAAATCCTGTGTAAACCCTCCAAAACTTATAGGTCTCAGGCGTAGAAGTTCGCCATCTAAATTCAAAAGGAATTTCGATAAGGTGTCTTGAAAATTTATTTTTAGTAAACTCAGACCTCGAAAGTAAGACATAAGTATGTGACCCTTGAGACTTTTTGGTAATTAGTAAATCTTGGTTAAATGAATTCGCAGAATAACCCAATCCTAACCCTAGGGCTATGTTTCTATTTTTATTAATGGGTATATCTTTAATATACCCTAAGTGAAACCCGCTTGAAAACCCATTTTGGGACATTCCTTGTGGCATATTTCCCAATACATTATAGGTAATGCCAATGTAAAATTGATCTTCCTTATATAGTGAATCTACAGTAGTTAATGTTATTTCTTGACCAATCACATATTGGCAACTTATAAAAGCGATAAAACATAACACAATTGACCTCATAATACTACGATATTGATTCACAAATCTTGTCACTCCAATCTTCTTAAAAGTATTATAAATAATAAAAGGCATTCTAAAATAGAATGCCTTTTATTATTTATACAAATTAATTTTTTTCCTAATTTCTAGAAACATCTCCTTTAATAGAAGCATAATTAATTTTTAAAGCATTAACTTTTCTAAGCTCTTGCTTAACGTCTCCAACCAATCCCATATTTGCTTTTTTATCAACTTTTAAAGATGTAGTCAAAAATGGTATCTCTTCTTCTCTTTTAGTAGCTCTTTCTGAAGCAATAAATGCTCCAACTTCTGATACTTGTGCAAACTTATCATTAAGTTGAATTCTTGCTTCGGTACCATATTTACTTTTATAGCCACTACTCGGTTTACCCATATAGATATACATTACCAAGTTTTTCTTTTCTAATTTTTCAACTTCTGAAGCCGATGGTAAACTATTTTCAATCATAAGAGCGTTATCTCTCATTACTGTTGCTACCATAAAAAAGAATAATAACATAAAAACAATATCTGGTAATGACGCCGTATTAATTGCTGGCAAACCACCGTCTTTTTTCTTTTTAAATTTAGACATATTATAATGTTGTATTTAATTCTAAATTATTATTGAACTTCTGAAAGCTTTTGAGGGTACTCCTTTTTTATTTGGGAGATCTGTTCTTTTAGCCTTTCTTTATTCCCTACCCAATTAACGTCTTTAGCATTTTTTTGCATTTCGCCAAAAGACAAATTAAATAATTGTAGGGCTCTCTTATCTCTTAACACATTGTATGCCGCTACCAATTCATTTTGAACTGATATATAAGTACCATACGATGTCATACGTTCGTTCTTCAAAGAAATAATTGCCTTGTCTGGATGATCTGACGAACTAGGGTTTTTAGCCCCGTGGCAGTAATCACATTTATTACCATCATTATCAGTTCCTCCTCCATTGTCTAAAAACTCAACAGCTGCCTGTCTTATGTCTTTAATTTCCATCAATTCATCTTCAACCAATATTTGATCTTTATTATTAATAAGAACGGTAAAAATGTTCTTCTGTTTAATAACAACGTCCTCATCAGAATCTTCCATAGGAGGAAGTTTTCGATTTATTCCTGAATCTTTTTCCATAGTAGTTGTTACTAGGAAAAATATTAATAACAAGAAGGCAATGTCGGCCATAGAGCCTGCATTAACTTCTGGTGCTGCTCGTTTTGCCATAATTACTTAATCATTTTTTTAATTCCTGAAAATAATATAGTACCGATAGCACATATGCCTAGTATATAAAAGGCTGTTATACCTGCACCAACAACTTGTGAATTTCCATCTGAAACTTGAACGCCTTGATCAAAATATGCTGTTGTGTCTCCACCAGAAACCAGGTAAGAGATAATTAAAACTGCTCCAAAGGCTCCTACTCCAATCAATGTGCTTTTTAATGATCCTGAACTTGAAAATAAATTTTTGATAACAAAAACTATTACAAAAGCTAAAATCAATCCAAAAACCACATAAGCTACATAGGCCATTTGATCTACAGAACTTGTATCTTCTCCTGCCTTATATGCCGCATCAATTGCTTCATCTCCAGCTGAGATAATTAATATCAATAGTACCGCGCCTACTAAACTTAATAACGCCGCTACTATCTTGAATATTTTATGTAAATTCATAATAATATATGATTTTAAAGGGTTATTATTACTTCTTATGTCTAATCAATAGATCCATCAATGTAATAGATGCATCTTCCATATCATTAACAATACTGTCAATTTTTGCAATAATATAATTATAAAACACTTGAAGAATAATAGCAACTACTAAACCAAATACTGTAGTTAAAAGTGCTATTTTAATACCTCCTGCTACTAATGAAGGATTCATATCCCCAGCAGCTTCAATTTTATCAAATGCAGAAATCATACCAATTACTGTTCCCATGAAACCAAGCATTGGTGCTAATGCAATAAATAATGATATCCAAGACACATTTTTCTCTAATTGTCCCATTTGAACACCACCATAACTTACAACAGCTTTTTCAACCTGCTCTAAACCTTCGTCTACTCTATCTAAACCTTGATAGAAAATAGATGCCACAGGTCCTTTTGTGTCTCTACAAACTTCTTTTGCAGCTTCAACACCTCCAGATGCAAGTGCATCTTCTACGTCTTGAGTTAATTTTTTAGTGTTTGATGAAGAAAGGTTTAAAAAGATAATTCTCTCAATAGCAATTGCTAAACCTAGAATTAAACATAATAACACAATTCCCATAAATCCTGGGCCTCCTTCAATAAATCTCTTTTTTAAATTTTGATGAAAGCTAACTTCTTCTGCAGGAGCTGCGTCATCTTGATTTAAACTTACAACCGTGTTAACAATCGTGTTTGTGTTCGCATTTGTATTCGCATTTACAGTTCCGAATGCCATAATACAAGCGATAGCTAGAATAGAAAATAATCTTTTCATTGTTCTTGATCTTAATTTTATTAGTTAAAGTGTTAAAGATATAAAAAAATTGTAATTAAAAAATTAAATTTTCATCAGGTTATACGGTATTCATTTGTAAAAATGTCAACCAAACCTTTTGCAGAGAGGAAGGGATTCGAACCCCCGATACGCTTTTGACGTATACACACTTTCCAGGCGTGCGCCTTCGACCACTCGGCCACCTCTCTGTGAAACTTATTTTTTGTTACAGCGGCTCAAATAACAAAAAAAACTTTAAACCTTAAAATTTTGTTTGTTAATTTTAAGATATCTCTCCTCGTATTGCCGTTTCGTACCCTAATTTGAAGCTTTTTGGAGACAAATTCTTATTTAGGAGGTACATTAATTTTGTAATTGCAGCTTCGGAGGTCATATCTCTTCCTGTTATAAGGCCTATTTTTTTTAATTCGATACTGGTTTCATATTGTCCCATGGAAACACTCCCTCCAGAACATTGTGTTATATTAATAATATAAACCCCTTTATCTATAGCCTCTTTTAATATCTCAATAAACCAAGAACTGGTAGTTGTATTTCCAGCACCATAAGTTTCAAGAATTACACCTTGCAAATTTGGGGCAGAAAAAATAGCCTTCAATACTTGAGAAGAGATCCCTGGGAATAACTTTACAATAGCAACATTGGTATTTAACGATTTATGAACTTTTAATTTCTTTTTTAAATTTGGTTTGAATAATGCGCCCTTATTTATTTTTAAGTGCACACCAGATTCTGCCAATTCTGGATAATTTAAAGAAGCAAAAGCTTCAAAATGTTCTGCATTTATTTTAGTAGAACGATTTCCTCTATATAATTTGTACTCAAAATATAAAGAGACCTCTTTTATTATAGGTGTATTTCTTTCCTGTAAGGATGCAATTTGAATAGATGTAATTAAATTTTCTTTGGCATCTGTCCGCAAATCTCCAATTGGTAGTTGGGAGCCCGTAAAAATAACTGGTTTTGCTAAGTCCTCTAACATAAAACTTAATGCTGAAGCCGAATAACTCATGGTATCACTTCCATGCAAAATAACAAAACCATCAAACTTGGAATAGTTATCCTCTATAATTTCGGCTATTTGAATCCAATATTTCGGATCTATATTTGACGAATCTATAGGCTCATCAAATGATATGGTATCAATGATACAGTCTAAAAGATTTAGTTCTGGAATCCTAACAAGAAGATTGTTAAAATCAAAAGACCGTAAGGCACCCGTGTCAGAATCTTTTATCATTCCAATGGTTCCGCCTGTGTATATTAAAAGTATGCTAGGTTTCTTCATTATTATACTTTAAAAATAGCTTTAGAATTTGCGGTGGTAATTTCGGCAATTTTGTGCGTTGGAAGCTCATATATATCAGATAATTTCTCTAATACTTTTATGATATAACTACTTTCATTGCGTTTCCCTCTATATGGAGTAGGTGCCAAATATGGCGCATCAGTTTCTAAAACCACATGTTTAAGATCAATTTGATTTAGAAACTTATCAATTTTTCCGTTTTTAAATGTCGCTACCCCTCCAATTCCCAATTTCATCCCATATGAGATTGCCTGCTGTGCTTGTTCAATTGTCCCAGTGAAACAATGAAAAATACCGAATAAATCATCTGATTTTTCTTCTTCTAGAACTTCAAATATTTCATTGAAAGCTTCCCTACAGTGAATTACTATTGGGAGTTTATAATTTTTAGCGAGATGAATTTGACGTCTAAAAGCATCTTGTTGGTTTCTAAGTGTCGATTTATCCCAATACAAATCGATACCAATTTCACCAATAGCCACAAATTCACGTTTGCTTAATAGATCTTCAACATGTTGCAGTTCTTCCTTATAATTGTCCTTTACATGTGTGGGGTGTAAACCGGTCATTAAAAACACATGATCGGGGAAATCTTGTTCCAATTGAAGCATCGATTTGGTGTAAGTCGAATCAATTGCAGGAATAAAAAAACGCTTTACTCCAGCCGTAATTGCGCGCTGCATCACTTCGGTCCTATCCTCATCAAATGCCTCACTATATAAGTGCGTATGCGTGTCGGTTATTATCATGCTTCAAAAATACACATCTAATACCATTTTTACCAATTGAAATCACAAATGAGCTACGATTTGAATAGGTCGTAGAAGTGGCTATAAAGGAATCTAACTTTTAATTTTGGCCAAAACCGCCATTACGTATGCTATTTTTTATCTCCGTTCTTTGTTAGACAGCGTATTAATCTTATAATATTCAATTCTATTATACAAAATTAGATAGGTCTCTTCAAACCATAGTTTGTTGGTGAGATACATTTTTCAGTTTTAATAATTTCCTGATGGCAACAATGAATAACACAGTTGATAGAAGAACCACCAAGGTGGTAACGATAAAATGATTATCCACACCTGTCATGCTTATAGGCTTGCGTTCAAATGTGCCAATAACATCTGACCACCAATATGATGACAGGATAATATCAAAAGAGACATGGGCAATAATACCTGGAATAAGTGAATTAGTAGCATATGCCAGATAACCAATCATGAAGGAAATAGGAATGACTGGCACGATAATGCTAGCCAACCATTCCTGATGTAGATGAATAACAATGAAGATTATAGAGGAAATAGAAACGGCCACAATGGCGCCATATTTATGCTCTAGCGGTTTTTGCAGATATCCTCGATATCCAATTTCTTCGCATATTCCTGCTGTCACTGATATCCCAATGATAATTGACCAGGCCTGCATTCCTGGGAGATTATTTAAGAAACTCAAGTTTTTAAATATTTCGGGTTGAAATTCAACAAAGCGAAATGTTAACATGAAGCTAGCATTGACAATTATGAATATTAAAAAAGCCGATATCAACCCCCAAATCCATACAGGTCTTTTCAGTTTGGTTTGTCGTATACAAAAACGGCGGATCGCTTGTGTGCTAGAAGGCTTCCATTTACCACTGAAATACATTAAATAAAAAATAAGAAAAGTAGCCAAAAGCAACACAGACCACGGGCCAGGAATGAAATTTGCTATAACGACCCAAGTGCTAACACCTATAGTGCTGACCCCAAAACCGATTAATATTGATCGAACTACCAAGGGTACTTTCATCCAAAAGCGTCCGAAAGCATTTGAAGGATAATTTGAAGTTTTTGATTGCTGCATAATTTTTAGTTTTAAAATGATACAGCAAGTATATCAACTATTTTAATCACAACAGACCGATATCAGGATGTCGAACGCATTTGTTAAATCATTTTTCGGAATTCGGTAGGTGTAAGTCCTGTTTCTTTTTTGAAGGCTGTATTAAAAGAAGATTTGGAGTTGAACCCAGCCTGATACATTGCCTCGAGAACGGTTAGTTTATCATCCTTAGATTCCTTCAATATTTGTTGAACTTCCTGTATTCTGTATGAATTAATGAAATCGAAAAAACTTTTGTTAAACGATTGATTGATTACCTGAGACAACTGCTTTGTAGATACCGATAGTGCTTCAGACAAATCGGCAAGGCTTACTTGAGGGTTTAAGAAGGATTTTTCAGTTTCAAGCAAAGTCACCATTTGCTTCTTATATTCTACAATTTGATCTGGTGTCAAATTAGACCCCAAGTATTTGACTGTCTCATTTTGAGCAATTCCTGCAAAAATTTCTGGTTGCCGGAGTGCTTTAAGGATCACTTTATTCACGAAGTAAAAAATAAAAATGAGCAAAAGAACTAAGGTTCCCATAAATACAGCTCTATTATCTGCCAAGACTATAAAATTTTGAATCAGAGATATAAAAGCGATTAGACCAAAAGTATTCAAAGTGAAACTAAGCCAATCTAGATTAATTTTATCTATTTGAGAATATTTGTTCTTAATAATTTCACGATACTTCCGAAGAGATTTATAAGTCAGCCCTAGATAAACAAAAAAGTGGGTATACATTAATGCGTTTATCAAATAGAACTGCCAAGGCAAATCGTTCATTATGATTTCTTCTGAAAGTTTAGGGACAAGGTAATTTAACGATAGTGCTAAAATAGTAAGCGATAGATAAGGCACGAGATGCAGCAAGTTTTGATTCGATAATTTGAAATCTCTAAAAATGACACCTTGGGCGTATAGATAAAATATGGGGCCATAGACAAACAAAAAACCATCATCGATATGTTGTAGGAATTCCCAATTAAGAAAGACCCCATTCATTTGTAAGGTGAGGTCTCCCATATTCCAAGCAATCATAAAAAACACAGTACTAAGCAGCATGTTGTTGCGACGGTTTCCTTTTTTATGAGTAATTAAGAAGATGCCAACAAATAATAGTTGGAAGGCTATAAGAAAAGAGAGATAAGAAATCAGACTGGTATCCATCCGTTAAAAGTAGTTGTTTAGGTAATAGTGGCAATTTCGTTAAAAGCTAAGATAGCTATAAATATTAGTATGGTAATTAGGTTTTTCATTATGTCTTGTCCTGAAATACGGCTACAGGTTAGAATTTCCCGTCTGAAGACTAACTTAATTAATTCTGATGAATTTCCATTTAGGAAAATCAGAAGCAAACAAAAGATCGAATTAAGATTAGGATACCCATTCTTTTCTAAGTTTTAGTATAAATTAAAACAGAAAGACTATTAAAAAAATTGAATCGTTAATCTAATTTTTTTAATAGTTTCTGTGCTTGCTTATAATCTTCGGCCTCCTCAGTTATTGTATTTAAAATCACGATACAAGCCTCATAATCTTTCTGCTTTAACTTGCTCAGAGCCAAATACCACACTGCCTTTTGATTAAATATAGATTGACCCGATTTTAAGATATGCAATAAGCCTTCTGCCTCTTCAAATTTATCCAGTTCAATATTAGCAATTGCTTTATAGAATTGATACTCCGCATTCGTGCTATCTATTTGTAGTAAAGCATCAAATGCAATATCTGCTGCTATATAATCTTTAGTATTAAATGAAGTTTCAGCAGTTTTAACAGCCGTTACTTGCGTCCCTCTTTCAATCAAACTTATACTATCGTGATTTGAAAAATCGTTATATGATGGGTCTGAAAAATTATTAAACAAAAAGTATCCCATCAACAGGGCGACACTTGCTGCAATTGCATATTTCCATGGGGCAAAGTGAACGCCTTTTGTTGTCTTGCTTTCTGTTTTGAAATAGGCCTTAGATATGGTGTCCAAATTATCTTTAAAGGCAATTGATGCGTTCTCATTTTCAAACTTTTGCTCTAAAAATACGTTGAGATCTTTATAGGTAATAAATGCCTGATTGAAAGCTTCATCACTAATCAATCTATTCTCAAAATCGACGCGTTCTTCAACAGCAAGTGTTTTAGAGATATAGCCTTCAAATAATATGTAGTCTTGATCATTCATAGTGTTAATTATAAAGTTGGTTATACTTTGGTGACGCTTGAACCAACTCAGTTAACTTCCCTATACATAAAGATTTCTTTTTTCGGGCATAGGCATAAGTTACGCCTAAACTTTTTGCCACTTCTTCCATTGATTTTATTTTAAAAGTCGCTTTAAGCAAATCTTTACATGCAGTTCCTAATTGTTGAAACATTTGATTAAACAATTGTTGTTTGTCTTCAAATAACTCCGTTTCGTCAGCTAGTTCTAAAGCATTGTCATCTTTAGATAAGACTGCTTCATTAATTGTTACCTCTTTAGAATTTGTTTTTTTTAATTCGTTTAACCATTTACGCTTACACAGTAAAAAGAAATAGGCATCAAAAGGACAGGTAAGTTGTAGGTTTTTCTCTTTTGCTTGATTGTAAATTGTTATTAGTGTCTCCTGAATAATATCTTGAGCACTAGCCTCACTTCCACTATTCTGCTTAATGTAATTAATGACTTTAGGCACAAATTTATCGTATACAGCTTGTATAATAAATGAATTGTTTTGAAGTAATCCTTCTATATATTTCTGGTCTTCGTGTATTTTTTTATCAGCCATAATCCCTTTTATACACTACTAAAATAAAAAAACTTTCAAATACTTGGGTAACAATTCCTAAAGCATTCTGATATAAGGCTGTAAACACAAAAAAAAAGTTTACAAAAAAGCATAACTAAATTAAACACATAGAAATTATGAAACATTTAAAAACACTTTTAGGAACACTTTTAATTACAGCTTTAATAGTTACAAGTTGCACAAAAGAGGATGATGGAGATATTATTATTACTCCAGTACCCACGGCACAAGATTTTGCAAATTTAAAACAAGATGCTCTTGATGCCTTAACACAGGAATACAGCCTTAACGCTGAAGATGGCGCAACAACATTTACTTCAAATAATGGAGTGTCGATGACAATTCAAGGAACATGTTTAACCTTAAATGGAAACAGCGTTACAGGTCAAGTAGATATTAAATATATCGAACTTTTTGAAAAAGGGAATATGCTTTCTACAAACAAACCAACGATGGGAGCATTACCAAATGGTGATAAAGCATTGCTAATTTCGGCTGGGGAATTTCTAATTGAAGCCTCCCAGAATGGACAAATTTTAGAAACAACCTGTGCGATACAACTTATTATACCTACTGCTTTAACAGGAGGACCAGATAACGACATGTTACTTTGGGACGGTCGCATCGATGAAGACGATAATTTAACTTGGGGTAAAGCTGAAGATGTCACTGGTCAAGGTGGTGTTTTTACCGAAGGTGACGGACAATACTATGCCTTTCTACAACAATTTGGATGGTCAAATGTAGATCGCTTTTACAGTGACCCAAGACCAAAAACAACAATTTTAGCTCAGGCCCCAGATGGTTATGATTATTCCAACAGTGCCGTGTATTTATCATACGATGGTGAAGATACAGGCTTAGCTGGACTGGACACTTATGCGGCTGGATTATTTAGCGAACATTATGGTCAAATTCCTATAGGACTAGAGTGCCATGTGATTTTTGTAACAGAAGACAATGGTGACTGGAGATATGCTATCAAAGCGGTAACTATTGTTGAAGGTGGGGTCATCACATTTACAATAGGGGAGACATCCATCATCTCAGAAGCAGGTTTGACTGCACTAATTAATGCCTTACCATAACTAATTTATTTAGAACATAGGGTAACAATTTTAGTCCCCGATGTATATAAAGATATAACTACTTAAAATTATTAATTTAAAATTAAAACCATGAAACATTTAAAACACATTTTAGGAACATTATTAATTGCAGCAGTAACATTTGTAAGCTGTTCAAAAGACGACGACAATGGAGACCAGATTATTATGGCTCCCACTGCAGAAGCATTTGCAGATATAAGGCAAGACGCCTTAGATAATTTAACACAAAATTTTCAGTTAAACACTGAGGACGGCTCAGCAACCTTTACCTCAGAAAAAGGGGTGTCAATTACAATCCAAGGAAACTGTTTAACCTTAAATGGAGATGCCGTTACCGGACAAGTAGATATTAAGTATATCGAACTTTTTGAGAAAGGAACAATGTTCACCACAAATAAGCCAACAATGGGCATATTACCAAATGGTGACAGAGCATTACTAATCTCAGGTGGTGAGTTTTTAATCGAAGCTACCCAAAATGGAGATGCATTGGCTACAAACTGTGGTATTCAATTACAAATTCCTACTAATCTAACTGGTGGTGATGATCCGGAGATGACTCTATGGAATGGTGTTTTGGACGAAAATGATGACTTAGCTTGGGACGAAAAAGGCCGAGATGGTGCACAAGGTGGAGAACTGTTTAACGAAGGCGGTTCATACTACGCATTTTTTAATGAATTTGGATGGAGTAATGTAGATAAATTTTATAGTGATCCAAGACCAAAAACAACCATTCTAGTTGGCGCTCCAGAAAACTATGACAACACCAATAGTGCTGTGTATTTATCATATGACGGCGAAGATACTGGTTTAGCCAAATTAGACACATACGACCCTGGTACCGGATTATTTAGCGAACATTATGGACAAATACCTGTGGGCTTGGAATGTCATATCATATTTGCGACAGAAGATAGTGGTAACTGGAGGTATGCAATTAAATCCGTAACCATATCAGCAAATGCGGTATATACCTTTACCTATGGCGAAACTGCAATTGCAACCGAAGCCGAACTTACAGCCTTGATTAATGGCTTACCATAATAATACTTAACCTTTTATACTTATGTTATAAGAAGTGGTGGCCTCCCAAGCCACCGCTTTTTTGTATATTTATTCATGCAACCCGATACATTATGAGAAATTCGCTTTTATATATTTTCTGCTTTCTGATTTCATTCCAAATTTTCGCAGAGCAAGTAAAGCAAGCAGACACCCTTACTAGAGCAGCAACAATCATATTTAAAACTACAGGTAACGAAGTCGAATTCACCCCAGAAACTCCTCCATTAAACCAAATTGCAGGAGCTCCAAAAGCATTCTATTCGTATTATTGGGAATTTGGAGATGGGAATTTTAGCAAAGAAAAAAAACCCAAACACATCTATAAAAGCAAAGGTACTTACGACATAAAACTTTGGGCTACTAACAATTATGACATTGGAAAACCTCCTAGTACTCGGCCTAAAAAAGTAACGGTTAATTCCGTATCTAAAGACTATAATGATGAGGCTACCATGACTAACAACTTCAATTTGCAACGCAATCGAGAGCCAATGCCCGAAGAAAACATTGTGGTGATTATGAGCTATAAAAATCCCAAAGATTATGTGACTCAAGGAAAGCTGTTTTTATTTTATAATGAGCTAAAATATAAGGCAGATAATTTTACTATTTCAGACATTAGAACGCATCATGACGAAAAAGAAGTTTTTGAAAACACCTTGGCATTTACACCTGATTTGAATGATTCCCACAGCTATTTAGCCTCAAACGATATTGCAATTTCAAACCCTATAATAATTCAAGATTCCACCGAGAAAACAAACTTGCCATTAACGCTAGAAACTAGCAAATCATATTATAAAAATTTCAATATTTTGGAGTTTAATAATATGCGTCCCGGAGAAGAACGGAATGTGTTTTTCACCTTAGAAACGACGCCTGAAATGTTAAAAGACACGAGTGCTATTATTGGTGTAAGAGGCGTTTATGTTCCAGATAATAATTACGACAATCATAACATAAAAGACATGGAGATGGAAATCGTAACCTCCCATGACCCCAATAAAATGTCTTCTAATGGAACGTTTATGAATTATAGGATCGTGCGGTTTAAAACTTTAAAATATAAAATAAAATTTCAAAATAATGGTGAAGGTCCAGCTCGAACAATCAAACTAGAAACAGACATTCCAGAAATGTTAGATAAGTCAACTTTAAAAGTTTTAGACATGTATCCGAAATGTAAAATTTGCCCTAAAGAACCTGTAAATTACAGCTGTTTAGATACCACATTTACAGATACCCAAGCCATATTTACTTTTAAAAACATTTATTTACCCGGAACTAATCAAAAAAATGTAAAGGAAAAAGACTCCACAAAAGGCTTTGTAAAATACAGTATCAAATTCACCAAAGATTTTCACAAAAAGAAAACAAAAAGTAGAACCGCAATAATTTTTGATAAAAACGAACCAATAATCACTAATTATTCTACCACTCGATTTTTACCTGGAATATCTATAGGTGCAAAAACCGGCTATAATTATTATCCTGATTTAGAAGATTCCAAAAGCTATTTTGTTGGCGCAACAGTTTCTCCATATAAGTCATACAAATGGTATTGGCAGGTAGAATTGGTTAATAATTTTAACAGCTATTCCACAAGTAGTGTAAGTGAGCAAATAGTAGATGGCGTTCAAGGATTTAGACACCTTCAACGTAAAACCAATGCCACAGAATTTACTAATATTAACTGGGAAGTTCCAATATTAATCCGATATAATCTCAACAATTTTATTGGAATTGGCGCTGGGATACAATCCAATTTCAATATTAGCGAAGCACATAACCAAACGCTTTTAATTGAAGATTTTGAAGGATTAACAACTGATTTTGTGTTTAATAAAGAAACAGAAACGAACAAAACCTCCAAATCATTTACAAATTTTAAAAAGGGGTTTTTAATTGAGGCTACTGCTGGATTTTCACGTATTGGCCCAAGTTTGGGAGCGCGCTATGTGATGAACTTTGAAGACAACTTTAACTACTGGCAATTTTATGCGATATGGAAGTTTTAAAGCTTACAACTGTTTTGCGTTTTTCAACTATGAAACATTCATAACTAAATCTTGATACCCAAAAAATGATTAAATGGATGTCGTATGTGACCAATAAAAATAAATACATGAATCTACGGTGTCTCATTCTCTTTTTGTGCTACGGATTTGTCTCCTCTCAAAACTTAGAAGAAGCAATTTATTCTGCAACTGAAAATTTTAATATAGCGCCAAACATCACTTCGCTTTTTGAATTAGAAAAACAAGAAGCCCGCTTTAAAACCCAACTTACAACAAATGAGCAACAACTGGCTTTTGTGTTTTTACTTTGCAACAAAGCCTATTATTTAAAGGGGCAATCACCTCCTAAAGCAATTACGACTTACCAAGCTGCTTGGGACCGATATACTAAACAGCAACTTTCAAATTTATCCAATTACGATATGATTGAATTCTGTCTTAAGCCATTAGGTAATTTGTATACTAAAACCAGAGATTATTCAAATGCCGAAAGTATAATTAAACAATACATTTATTTAGCCGAAAAGTCCAACTCTATAGGCCACAAAATTGCAGGATCCATAAATCTTGCCATTCTATACCATACTATAGGAGACCATCCTTCTGTAATCAAAATAACAGATCTAAGCTTAAAAACACCTCATCTCAATCCGGATCAAAAGCAAAAACTTTTGAGTATAAGGGCCAGGAGTTTAATAGCCCTAGGCAAAAATACCGCAGCTTCTTTCAGTTCAGATTACAATACGTATTACAGCAATTATGAAAGGGAACTAAGTCAAGGCAATTATAAAAAAGCACTTTCCTTTTTTAATAAAGCAAAAGAAAAGCTTCAAAAAGAACAATCTTTAAGAGAAACTTCAAAATCACTTTTATATGAAGCTCAGTTACACTTCTTATTAGAACAACCATCTCAGGCCATTAAAAACTTACATCAAGCTACTAAAATACTGCTCCCGACTTTTAAAGGGGATGGATTACCAAAAAAAGAGAATCTATATCCAGAAAATACATTTATTGATATTTTTGAATTATTGGCTGAATTACAAGACCAGCCTGAAAAAAAATTACAATGTTACGATTTGAGTTTTTATGTGTCAGAATTACTCTCTGAACAAGTACACACTCAAGAAACCAAGCTGCTTAACTTAACCAACAACCGCAAGCGAAGTGAAAAATGCTTAGAACTTTGCTTTTCAGCTTTTGCTAAATCTCAAAACAACATGTATCTTGATAACGCTTTCCATTATGCCGAACAACATAAGGCATCCGTTCTAAAAGATAGGCGCTTAATAAAATCATTATTTGATAAATTCCCTAATGATACACTGCTTCAAAAAGAACAACAACTCATTCAAAAACAAGAACAAATTACAAATCGCCTAATAAATCACACTAAAAATGATTCAATTTATAATTCATTATACAAAGAATTAAGTGATGTTAACCTCACACTCAAACGAACTAAGAAAACACTATTGGAGGTGTACCCTAAAGCACATGACAATCGTTTTTCAATTGCTGAATTGAAGCAAAAATTAACCAATGACAACGCTGTTTTGGTAGAATATTTTTATGGTAACCGAAATATATTTCAATTTATAATATCCGAGAATAAGTTATCTTTTAATAAAATTCCTTTAAATGAAACCAATCTGGAAAACATTAATAGCTTCATTCATCAATTCGACAATGCTTCAATAATTAATAACAACATCACAGGGTTTACTACAAGTGCGTTTAACGCATATAACACCTTAAATTTATCCGAAACGAGTACTCATAAAAACCTTGTTATTATCCCGGATGGCCTTCTCAATTTTATTTCTTTTGAAGCCTTATTAACGCACGAAACAACACATACAAATTATTCAAAAATGCCCTTTATGGTGAGTTCACATCAAATGGCATATAATTCCAGCGTTCAGTTTTACCTCAAACAGTTCATCAGCAAAAAAAGCAATTCTTTATTGGGGGTCTTTCCTGTTTTTGAAAATTCGAATCAAGCTTTAAACTATTCCATTCAAGAAGCTGAGGGTATTGACAAAGAAATGAATGCTACTTTATTAATGCAAGATCAAGCTACGGCTTCCAATGTTATAAATAATGTATCCAAATTCAATATACTTCATTTGTCAACACATGCAACTAGTGGCACATTTACAACTCCGGCAAGCGTCTCATTTTATGATAAATCTATGCCTTTAAATGAACTATACAGTTTAAATTTAAACAATGAATTAGTCGTTTTAAGTGCTTGTGAGACTGGTGTTGGGCGTTTACAAAAAGGAGAGGGCGCCTTAAGCATTGCCAGAGGGTTTCAATATGCAGGAGCCAAACGATTATTGTTTTCATTATGGCGAATAAACGATTTGTCAACCTCACAAATAATGCATTCCTTTTACAAAAGTTATAGTAAAACCAATTCGGGGGTTATCTCGAATCAACATTCAAAACTCGCTTATTTAAACAACGATGCTATTAGCAATATTAAAAAATCCCCCTATTACTGGAGTGCATTTATATATTATGGTGATTTTTCAGAACCCTCAATTTCAACTTTCCCTTTTTTAACTCTATTGAGCTTGCTTATAATTACACTGATAGTATTACTTTTGACTTATAAAATTAAACGTAATGCAAAAATCTCTAAAACCTAATCTAATTGCTCGAGGCTATGTCGCTATAAAACTCAAATTCACTAAAACCAACCATTTTGAACTTAAAGCCATTGTTAACGGTGTAAAAGGTAATTTTATTTTAGATACTGGAGCCTCAAACTCATGTATTGGATTTGACTCAGTTGATACTTTTAATTTAAAAGCTCAAGATTCAGAGGTAAAAGCTGCTGGAGCGGGAGCTATTGATATGCATACCCAAGTATCAAAAAAAAACAGTATAAAAATTGGCAAATGGAAACAAAAAAAGACAGTGTTTATCCTTTTTAATTTATCACATGTAAATACAGCTCTTGCAAACCATAATTCAAATCCTGTAAATGGTATTATTGGTGCTGATTTGTTAAAAAAAGGTAAAGCCATTATAGATTACAATAAAAAATACCTCTACTTAAAATTATAATATAATTCATTATTAATTAGCAAATAGTTCTATATTTATAGTCTTAATCCCTCGTAAGACATTCAAAATGCATACATCCATAGTAATCGCTGATGACCACCCGCTCTTGTTAAAAGGGCTACAAGATTTTTTAACTGAAAAAAAATATAATGTTATAGGAAGTGCCCTAAATGGTAAAGATGCGCATGAATTAATAGTTAAACATGAGCCAGATATTGCCATATTAGACATCAGGATGCCTTACAAAACAGGAATTGAAATAGCCAGAGCTTGTAAGAATACCGTTAAAACGAAAATTATTCTTCTAACCTTCGAGAGAAATGGCCTTTTGTATAAACAAGCAAAAGATCTAAATGTTTATGGATATCTATTAAAAGAATCTGCACTTACAGAAATCGAAAAGTGCATAGATTCTGTCACAAAAAATAGACCTTATTTTAGTACTGGAATAGAAAAATATTTTGATGATAACTCAAATGGTTTAAATATTGAAATATTGACACCTTCAGAGAAAAGAATCTTAAAATTAATTGCTCAAAATAGGACTGCCAAGGAAATTGCAGAGCAAATCAACATCTCTAGCCGAACCGTAGAGAAGCATAAAAGCAACATTATCAAGAAGTTAAACATTACTGCGCACCAAAACAGCCTATTAATTTGGGTTAAAGAAAACCAAGATATGCTTTTGTAAAATATACGTAACGTTACGTATTGTTTGGTACTAATTAATTTAAGACATTTACAGTGCTATTAATTAGTTCTTAGGGAGAATTATGGAAGGCTCTGGGTTTTATAGCTCAGAGCTTTCATTTTTTTGAGATAATTTTAACACTATGCACAAGTAAAAACAGCGTCAACAGATCTAATAGCACTATTTCTCAAACTGTTGAATGCTTTACAAAAGTGCATTTTAATTTATTAGTTAGTTTTATAAATAAAAAAAGTGCAATCTAAACGATTGCACTTTTTTCATATCTACTATTTCAACTATAGTTCCAATGCCTTTTTTATTTCATTATTCATTAAAAGTTCTATTGGATTTTCAAGAGCTTCTTTTACAGCTACAAGGAAACCAACACTTTCTTTGCCATCAATAATTCTATGATCGTATGATAATGCTACATACATAATAGGTCGTATTTCTACTTTCCCATCAATAGCAACTGGACGCTCAACAATATTATGCATCCCTAGAATAGCACTTTGAGGAGGATTAATAATTGGTGTAGATAACATACTTCCAAAAACGCCTCCATTTGTAATCGTAAAGGTTCCACCTGCCATTTCATCGATAGTAATTTGTCCATCACGTGCACGAATTGCTAATCGCTTAACGTCGGCTTCTACACCTCTAAAACTCAATTTTTCTGCATTTCTAATTACGGGTACCATTAATCCTTTTGGTCCAGAAACAGCAATACTAATATCACAGAAATCATAGCTCAACATTTCTTTTCCATCAATCATTGAATTCACTGCTGGATACATTTTTAATGCTCTCACAACGGCTAAGGTAAAAAAGCTCATAAAGCCTAAGCCTACGCCATGTTTCTCTCTAAATATTTCTTTGTATTCTTTTCGTAATGAAAATATAGGAGACATATCAACCTCATTAAAAGTGGTTAACATGGCTGTTGTATTTTTAACCTCAACAAGACGTTCGGCAACTTTACGACGTAACATAGACATTTTAGAACGACTTGTTCCCCGGTCTTCGGTATTGATTTCAACACCCATAGATGGTACTGCCTTTACGGCATCCTCTTTAGTAACTCGTCCATCTTTTCCTGTACCACTAACCTTTGAGGCGGTCATTCCTTTTTCTGCTAAAATCTTTTTTGCTGCTGGACTTGCAGTTCCAGTAGCATATGTTGTTTCGGTAACTGTTGGTTTAGCTACTTCGGCTTTAACCTCTTGGACCTCTGCAACAGCTTCAGATGTCGCTCCTCCTTCTGGTTTAGTTCCGCTTGTATCAATTAAACACACCACGGCCCCCACAGCAACAGCATCACCTTCCTCGGCTTTTAAAGTTATTGTTCCACTTACTTCTGCTGGAAGCTCTAGCGTAGCTTTATCACTATCAACCTCTGCAATAGCTTGATCTTTTTCTACATAATCTCCATCCTCTACTAACCATGTTGCAATTTCAACTTCGGTTATAGATTCTCCAGGTGACGGAACTCTCATTTCTAAAATCATTGTATACTATCTTTTAGTTTTATTCTTTATTATCGTTGGTTGTTTTTTGAAATATCAAACACATAATCTATAACCTGCTGATGCCTGCGCTTAGATCGTGTAGAGCTACCTGCAGAAGGTGCCCCATAGGCTCTTCGCGTTGCTGCTCGGAATGTTTTTGTTTCATCAAAATTCATTAACATATGGGTATAAGCCCCCATGTTTCTAGGTTCTTCTTGAGCCCAAACCACATCATTTGCATTCGTGTATTTTTGTAAAATATTTCTAATATCTTCTACCGGTAAAGGGAACAATTGCTCAATTCTTACAATAGCAACATCTTCTCTCTCAGATTTTTCTTTTACTTCTAATAAATCATAATAGAATTTCCCGGTTACAAATACCAATGTTTTAACCTTGTCTATTTTGGCTTTTGCATCGTCAATTAACATTTGAAAATTACCATTTGCAAATTCATCAACAGTAGAAACTGCTTTTGGGTGGCGCAATAAACTTTTAGGTGTAAAAACAATGAGCGGTTTTCTAAATCCAGCTTTCATTTGTCTACGTAGTAAATGAAACATATTTGCTGGTGTCGTACAATCGGCAACAAACATATTATCTTTTGCACAAAGCTGAAGGTAACGTTCCATACGTGCAGATGAATGCTCTGCCCCTTGGTTCTCATAACCATGTGGTAATAAAAGTACCAACCCATTTTGTGTTTTCCATTTATCTTCACCAGATGAAATGTACTGGTCAATCATAATTTGAGCCCCATTACTAAAATCGCCAAACTGAGCTTCCCATATGGTCAGTGTTTTAGGGCTTGCCATGGCGTAACCATAATCAAATCCAACCACACCATACTCAGATAATAATGAATTATAAATATAAAATTGGCCTTGATTCTCACTAACATTATTAAGGAGAATGACCTCTTCTTCGCTATCTTCAACTTTCACGACGGCATGACGATGTGAAAATGTACCACGCTCAACATCCTGTCCTGAAATACGAACATGAAACCCCTCGTCCAACAATGTTCCATAAGCTAAGTGTTCTGCCATTGCCCAATCCAGTCTGTTTTCGTCAAACATGGTTTGTCTTGATTTCACAAGGCGCTCTATTTTGCGTATAAACTTTTTATCCTCAGGTAAGCTTGAAATTACTTTTGCAATTTTTGCTAATTTATTTTCAGTATATGTTGTGTCAATTGAAGTTAACATCTCTTCTTCTGCAACTCTATTGAATGATTGCCATTCTTCTTGCATAAAAGCAGTGATTACCGTTTTATCTTGTTTTCTTGAATCTACTAATTCCTCTTCTAGGTTGGCTTTATAGTCGTTTTCTAGTTTCTTAACATAGTCCCCATCTATAATGCCTTCAGCAATTAACTTGGCTGCATAAATATCTCTTGGGTTTTTATGTTTCGCTATAGTTTTATATAGTTTTGGCTGGGTAAATCGAGGTTCGTCACCTTCATTATGTCCATACTTCCTATAACCTAAAAGGTCAATAAACACATCACGTTTAAACTGCATTCTAAAATCTAATGCAAACAACACCGCATGGACTACTGCTTCAACATCATCAGCATTAATATGAAGAACTGGAGATAAAGTTACCTTACCAACATCAGTACAATAAGTACTTGAACGCGCATCGAGATAATTAGTAGTAAATCCTATTTGATTATTAACAACAACATGTATAGTTCCATTGGTTCTATAGCCATCCAGTTTTGCCATTTGAATCAATTCATAAACTAGACCTTGTCCTGCAATCGCGGCATCACCATGAACTATAATTGGTAATACTTTACTAAAATCGTCAGGATAATACTTATCTTGTTTTGCTCTTGCAATACCTTCAACTACTGCTCCAACAGTTTCTAGATGTGACGGATTTGGTGCAATATTTAAGTTTATATTATTGCCATTATCAGTAACACGCTTACTTGTTAGACCCAAATGATATTTTACATCGCCATCAAATATTTCTTCCTCATAATCTTTACCATCAAATTCGTTGAAAATATCTTTGGCTGATTTTCCAAAAATATTGGTAAGCGTACTTAGTCGACCTCGATGTGCCATTCCCATTACAAACTCCTTAACCCCTTTTTCAGCCGCTTTTTCAATAAGTGCATCAAGTGCAGGAATTAAAGATTCACCTCCTTCTAGTGAAAATCGTTTTTGGCCGACATATTTAGTGTGCAAAAAATTCTCGAATGAGACTGCATCATTCAGCTTATTTAAAATATGTTTCTTTTGATCTACAGAAAACTTGGTATGATTGTCGTCACTATTTAATTTATCTTGAATCCACTGAATTTCATTAGGCTCACGAATATACATGTACTCCACACCAATAGCCTCACAATAAATAGTCTCAAGATTTTTTCTAATCTCACGAAGTGTTTGCGGCCCAATACCAAGAATGTCCCCAGCATTGAATACCGTGTCTAAATCTTGTTGAGTCAATCCGAAATTTTCAATTTCTAATGTTGGCGCATATTGTCTACGCTCTCTAACCGGGTTTGTTTTTGTAAACAAATGACCTCTACTCCGATAGCCATCGATAAGCTTAACAACTTGAAATTCCTTTTGAACATTCTCAGGAATTTGAGTTGTAACCCCTTCAGCTATTTCGCCGGTCATTCCATAGCTTTCACTACCAAAATCGTAACCTTGAAAAAAGGCCCTCCAACTCGGTTCAACAGCATCGGGACTTTTTAAATATAAATCGTATAAATCAGCAAAATATGCTGTGTGTGCTGCGTTTAAAAAAGAATACTTATCCATTATATATTATGAAACTTTCTGGTTTCAATAAATTTTTGTCAAAAATACAACTTTTACCAAAATGGAATACTCTTTTTGTGGATTTATACCAATCACTCTGAACATTTTAGGCAATATCTAAAAAAAATGTATATATCATTAAAGAATTCATAAGTACAATCACATAAAATTCTAATTAAAGCGGTAAAAAAGAGATTCCAGATTTTATCTCTAGAGAAAAATCTTTGATTGTTTTATTCTGAAGGTTGTAAATAAATTTATGCTTCACCGGGCTAATTATATTATGTAATGGACAGGGCTTATCTAGATCACATTTTTCTAAACTCAGGACGCATGAATTAAGCCTCTTTTTACCATCAATCACATCAATCACGTCCATCAAAGTGTTTTGTAAATTTAAAGAGCTCAAGAAAAAACCCCCTTTAGGTCCTTTAACAGAGGAAATGATTCTTTCTTTAGACAACTCCTGTAACAATTTAGCAAGATAAGCCTGTGGAACATTAATAGCAGTAGAAATATTCTTTACCATAACCCGTTTTTCTTCACTAGAATTTAGGGCCAGATACAATACTGCTTTAATGGCATACTTCGATGAATTTGAGAGCATAAGGCTTAAAAATTTGTGCCTTCAAAGATATAAAAGATATTTTTGTCTTAAATATGATTTTTATCATGTTTTAACAGGTGTTAACATTATAAATTTGTCCCATAAAATCAAATAACATAGAAACATCTATAATTAAAATTTCGATTTGCAAGAATCAACAGAAGGATGTTACATATGACCATTAAAGGATAATAAATAAAAACACATGAAATCAACACTAAAAATTTTGTCCCTCTTTTTCGTATTAATAATGATTAGTTGTGGCGGCGGTGAAGAACAGAAAAAAGAAACTTCAAAAGCAAAACTTAAAAGCACCACCACTACAAAAAAGGTTGAGACAAAAAAAGCAGAAACAAAACCATCAAAGACTATAGACTTGACTAGTAAAGGCGTTGGCCCAATTAAATCTCTAACTCTTAGTGCAGAAATAGACCAAACAATGGTTGCTCATGGTAAAGATGTATTTAAAAAAATGTGTACAGCCTGTCATAAAGCAACCAAAAAGTTTATTGGTCCTGCACCTAAAAATGTATTAAAAAGAAGAACACCAGAATGGGTGATGAATATGATTTTAAATCCGGATGAAATGGTACAAAAAGATCCTTTAGCAAAAGCATTGCTAATAGAATTTAATGGCTCTCCAATGGCTAATCAAAATTTAAGTGAAGACGATGCCAGAGCTGTCTTAGAATATTTTAGAACATTAAAATAAATTAAACAGATGAAAACTAACTTTAAAATGTTGCTAAGTGCTGTTGTTTTATTGCTTTTTATAAGCTGTAAAAATGATGCCAGTCAACACGAAAACTCAAATGCTTCCAAAAAGACAGAAGCTAAAGAACAATTAAAAACAGGGCAAGCTTTTATAAAAGACGATGGCTCTAAACCAAGCGTTTTACATATCGCTATTGGATCCCCAGACCATACCACTTTAGTTGCTGCAGTACAAGCCGCTGGGTTAGAAAATTCTTTAGTAAATGCGGGGCCATTAATGGTGTTTGCACCGACAAATGAAGCTTTTGCTGCTTTACCAGAAGGTACAGTTGAAACTTTATTAAAGCCAGAAAACAAAGAAAAGTTAGCTTATATATTAAAGCATCATGTAACGCCTGGGAATTACTCAAAAGACTTTCTTAAAAAGTTCAAAAAATTAGGCCAAGCAAGTAACGAAAACATCAAAGTAGAAGTAATAGACGGAGAGGTTTACGTTGGTGGTGCGAAAATCATAGCCAGTGTAAAAGCAGGTAATGGTATTGTACATGTTGTAGATAAAGTAATACTACCCAAAAACTAATTAAAAATAATAATACCTAATAAAATGAAAAACACTTCAAAAATAGTTGCTGGATTATTTAGTGTTGCAATGCTCTTTACGAGTTGCAATAATTCTGATAGTTCAACAAAGTCAAATGGCGCACTCAGTTCAAGTGCTGCTGAAAAAGTATATGTTGCTCCAGGTGAGCACGATGAATTTTATGCCTTTATCTCAGGTGGTTTCAGTGGACAATTAGCCGTGTATGGATTACCATCTGGACGATTGTTTAAAGTAATTCCTGTTTTTTCTGTTGATGCAGAAAAAGCATATGGATTTAACGAAGAAACGAAACCAATGTTAAATACATCACATGGTTTTATTCCTTGGGATGATGCGCATCACCCAGATATATCTCAAACAGCCGGTGAATTAGATGGCCGTTACGTATATATTAATGGCAACAATACCCCTCGTATTGCAAAAATTGATTTAACAACTTTTGAAACTACAGAGATTATTGAAATCCCTAATAGTGCTGGTAACCACAGTTCTTCTTATGTTACAGAAAACACTGAATATGTTGTAGCTGGTACTCGTTTTGGAGTTCCCGTTCCACAAAGAGATATTTCTATAAAAGAATATAAAGGAAACTTTAAAGGCGCCTTATCATTTATTAAAGTTGATCAAGAAGATGGTGGTATGGAAATTGATTTCCAAATTTTAATGCCAGGATTTGATTATGATAAAGCTCATCCAGGACGTGGAGATTCTCATGGATGGTTCTTCTTTACAACTTATAATACAGAAGAAGCTCATACCTTATTAGAAGTTAATGCATCACAAAATGACAAGGATTTTATTGCTGCGGTAAACTGGCAAAAAATTGCTGAGTATGTGAAAAATGGAGGTGGTAAAAAAATGCCTGCAAACTATGCACACAATGTGTACGATGAGCATACCCATTCTGCAACTTCAACTATGAAAAAAGAAGTTTTAGTTGTTGATCCAACTGAAGTTCCTGGAGCATTTTACTTTTTACCAACACCAAAATCACCTCATGGTTGTGATGTAGACCCAAGTGGTGAATACATTGTTGGTAGTGGTAAATTGTCTGCAGATGTAACTGTACATTCATTCTCTAAAATGATAAAAGCTATTGAGGACAAAAAATTTGCTGGAGAGGCTTATGGCATTCCAATTTTAGATTTTGAAGCAATTCATGCAGGAAGCGTTAAACAAGCTGGTTTAGGGCCACTACATACTGAATTTGATGGCAAAGGATACGGGTATACTACCTTCTTTATCTCATCTGAAGTTGTAAAATGGAAATTAGGTACTTGGGAAGTTATTGATAGAAAACCTACATACTACTCTGTTGGTCACTTAATGATTCCTGGAGGAAACTCAAGAAAGCCATTCGGAAAGTATGCATTAGCGATGAACAAAATTACTAAAGACCGTTATTTGCCAACAGGCCCAGAGGTAACACAATCTGCTCAATTATATGACATTACTGGAGAAAAAATGGAATTGCTATTAGATTTCCCTACCATTGGTGAACCACATTATGCAGCAGGTATTCCCGCTGATATGATAAAAGGAAAGTCTAAGAAATTATACAAATTAGAAGATAATAAGCACCCTTATGCTGCATTAAGTGATGCAGATACTAAAGTGGTTCGTGATGGTAATACCGTTCATATTTATATGACGATGATAAGAAGTCATTTCTCTCCTGATAATATTGAAGGTGTAAAAGTTGGCGACAAAGTATATTTCCATGTTACGAATCTGGAACAAGATTACGATGTACCACACGGTGTGAGTATCATTGGAGCTAATACTTCAGAATTATTAATCATGCCTGGACAAACTGAAACATTCGCTTGGGAACCTAAGCAAGTTGGTGTTTGGCCATTCTATTGTACAGATTTCTGTTCAGCATTACATCAGGAGATGCAAGGATATGTTAGAGTGTCTCCAAAAAGTTCAAATATAGAATTGTCATGGTCTCTTGGAGAAGATGACGAAGATGAAGATGAAGAATAATTAGGAGAATTTTGTTTTAGTGTTTATTTTCCTAATAAGGCGAGAGCAAACGGTTCGCTCTCGCCTTTTCTTTTCCCCCAAATTTAAAACACTACAATTAACTACATAGTACTTAAACTTCAGTAAAAATGAAAAGGTCAAGAATTATAATGATAATAGGAGCACTACTGCCATTAGGGTTATTTATATTCCCACTATGGAACATCACATTAGAAGCACCACAATATCCTATCCCTTTAGGAATGAACATTTACATTAATGACTTTGCCGATGCCAATCCGCATGACATAAAAAACATTAATATCATGAATCATTATGTGGGCATGAAATATATTCCGGATGCTATTCCTGAATTTAAAATATTTCCCGCAGGGATTCTTATTTCTTCTTTCATTGGATTGATTATTGGTTTTAAACTCAACTTCAAATGGTTTTTAGGATGGTTTATTTTAATGATAACATTAAGCCTTGCTGGAATGTATGACTTTTATTTATGGGAACATGACTATGGTCATAATCTAGATCCTAAAGCTATCATGAAATTCACAAACGCTGATGGAACTGTAATGGGTTTCCAACCTCCTTTATTTGGGACAAGAGACATCCTTAATTTTAAAGCCCATTCGTATCCGCGTTTCGGAGCATTATTCCTAGCATTAGGAATGGGATTATCATTTCTTTCTTACTTCATTGGTAAAAAAGAAAGTAGACAACGTGTTGCTACTTAGTAGTAACACCAAAACACTAAAACACTAAAATCATGAAAAACACTAAAAATTTTCGCGATCACTTAAACCGTAAGAGTGTCGTGAGTAAAACCCTCGAAAAAACTGCCGCACTTATTGCGCTATTCTTACTACTAAGTTGCAACAGCGGCCCACAACCCATAGACTATGGTCAAGATGGTTGCCATTTTTGCAGCATGACTATTGTTGACAAACTTCATGCAGCTGAAATTGTCACCAACAAAGGAAAAGTTTATAAATTTGATGCTACCGAATGTATGGTAAATCATCTCAAAACGATTGATCCAGCAACACTTAAACATTTCTTGTCCAATAACTATTTAAAAGCAGAAATGCTAATAAATGCTAAACAGGCCAGTTTTCTAATTAGTGAAAATATACCAAGTCCAATGGGAGCTTTCCTTTCAGCATTTGCAACGAAGGCGGAAGCTGAAACGATTCAAAACCAAAAAGGTGGAATTATCTATAATTGGGAAGCGCTAATAAAACATCTAAAATAGCGATAGTGAAACATCCAAGACTAAAACTTTAGTCACACAAGAAATACTAATATTGATGTTACAACTTATACTTAATTAATCAAAGTATAACAGTTGAAAAACAATAATTATAAACAGATGAAAAAAGCAATCACAGCAATCGTTTTCTTTTTACTGGTGTCTGTATTAAATATTCATGCAGAAACCATTGAGGTATGTTCATCATGTGATGTCATTTCTATAAAAGAAGCCATTAGTCTAGCCAAAGACAATGATACTATATTTATAAAAAAAGGGACCTACAAAGAATTCGATATTGTAATCAACAAACCATTGACTATTATTGGTGAAAATCACCCCATTATTGATGGTGAAAGGAAAGGTGAAATATTCACAATCATTTCAGACGATGTTACCATAGATGGACTATTTATCATTAATGTTGGCGTAAGCTATACAGAAGACTTTGCCGCCTTACGCGTTCGAAAAAGCAAAAATTTCGTCATAAAGAATATTGTACTTGAAAAGCTCTTCTTTGGGATTTATATTGAAAAATCGCACCATGGTAAGATTTATAACAACAAGATCATTGGTGATGCTGTTGAGGAACACAGCTCAGGTAATGGTATTCAATTATGGTACAGTAAACATATAGATATTCAGCATAACTTCACCCAACGGGTAAGGGATGGAATTTACCTTGAATTTTCTGATTTTTGCACCATTAAAAATAATGTCAGCACCAATAATCTACGTTATGGTTTGCACTTCATGTTTTCTAACAACGACATTTATGAAAACAACCAGTTTGAAAATAATGGAGCGGGTGTTGCTGTTATGTTTTCGAAGAACATCAAGATGAGTAACAATGTCTTTAGAAAAAATTGGGGATCTGCTTCATATGGAATGTTACTAAAAGAAATCAATGATGCTGAAATAAGCGGTAATACTTTTGAAGAAAACACCATTGGTATAAACATTGAAGGTTCAAATAGAATAACCTACAAAAACAATAATTTTATTAAAAACGGATGGGCAATAAAGGTCCGTGGCGCATGTTACACCAACACATTTACTGCTAATAATTTTTTATACAATTCCTTCGATCTTTCATACAATAGCAAAATGAATGATAATATCTTCGACGGCAATTACTGGAGTAATTATACGGGATATGATTTGGATAAAGATGGCATTGGAGATATCCCTTATCGCCCTGTAAAATTGTTTTCATATATCGTAAATAGAACTCCCGAAACTATCATATTATTACGAAGTTTATTTATCGATATCATCGATTTTTCCGAGAAAGTCTCTCCAGTTTTTACCCCAGACAACTTGCTTGATAGTAACCCATCAATAAAAAAAATAACATGGTAAGCATTCAAAATTTACATAAACAATTTAATAAAAACGTGGTGTTAAGTGGTATAGACCTCAACATTAGCGAAGGTGGTATTTTTGCTGTTCTGGGTCCTAATGGATCTGGAAAAACAACACTTATTAAATCCATATTAGGCATGGTAATTCCTAATAAAGGCGAAATTTTAGTTCTTGGAAAAACCATTAAAAACAACTCTACTTATAGAAATAAAATTGATTATTTACCGCAAATAGCCAACTTCCCTAGCAATTTAAAAGTCAAAGAACTTATTAAAATGATTAAGGACTTAAGAGGAAATACTACTGAAGATGAACGACTCATTACATTGTTCAAGTTAGAACCATTTCTAAATAAAAAACTGGGTAACCTATCAGGAGGTACCAAACAAAAAGTCAATCTGGTTTTAACTTTTATGTTTAATAGTCCGCTCATAATTTTAGACGAACCCACAACCGGCTTAGACCCTATTTCCTTAATTCGCTTAAAGGATTTAATTCAAACCGAAAAAGCAAAAGGCAAAACCATATTAATCACTTCTCACATTATGAGTTTTGTAGAAGAAGTGTCTGATGAGATTGTTTTTATATTGGAAGGTAAAATTTATTTTAAAGGGAGTATAGACGCTCTTAAAACAAAGACGAATCAACCCGATTTTGAACACGCGATTGCATCAATTTTAACCGATAATCATGCTTAAAATACTAAAATATAGTTTTTACGATTTAATGCGAAGCCGTTGGAGCTACGTATACCTAGCCTTTTATTTAATGCTTGGAATAGTCTTGTTATTTCTAAACAACGACCTCTCTAAAGCAGTGATTACTCTAATGAATGTTATCATAGTACTCGTGCCATTAATAGGTACCATTTTTGGAGTCATGTATTATTATAATTCCAAAGAGTTTACAGAGCTTTTATTAGCACAACCTTTAAAACGCTCGTCCATATTTATGGGGCAATACTTGGGAGTGGCATTATCCCTATCTATGAGTTTAGTACTCGGATTAGGTATTCCATTCATTTTCTATGGGATATTTAAATCAAACGCCATTTGGGACTTTTCATTATTGCTAATTACAGGAACATTCCTAACGTTTATATTCACGGCATTAGCCTTTAATATTGCATTATCTAATGAAAACCGAATTAAAGGTTTTGGCTATGCCATCTTACTTTGGCTGTTTTTGGCTGTAATATATGATGGTTTATTTTTAATGTCCCTCCTTGTTTTTGAAGATTATCCATTAGATCAATTCTCATTATTCGCATCAATGCTTAATCCTATTGACTTATCCCGAACATTGATTTTACTTAAATTGGATATTTCCGCGTTATTAGGATACACAGGAGCAGTATTTAAACAATTTTTTGGAACCAATTTTGGTTTAATCATATCGTTTTTAGCCTTATCGCTTTGGGTTATTTTACCAGTGTTTAGAATTGTTAGAAAATCAAAGAAAAAGGATTTTTAAAAAACATGCTTATAAAGCTTGAAGAAATATTTTTCTCTTTACAAATTAAAGATTACTATGGAATTACCTTATGTGGAACCTTATAAAGTAAAAATGGTCGAATCCATAAAAAGATCGACAAAAAAACAACGCGAACAATGGATTAAAGAGGCCGATTACAATTTATTTAATCTGTCTTCTGATAAAGTTTTTATTGATTTATTAACTGATTCTGGAACAGGAGCAATGAGTGATAGACAATGGTCTGCAATGATGAGTGGTGATGAAAGTTATGCAGGATCAAAATCATTCTTACAATTAAAAGAAACTGTTAATAAAATAACTGGATACACTTATTTCCTACCAACTCACCAAGGTAGAGCAGCTGAAAATGTGCTGTTTTCTGTATTGATAAAAGAAGGTGATTTAGTCCCTGGGAACTCCCATTTCGACACCACAAAAGGTCATATCGAATTTCGAAAAGCAACTGCAATAGATTGTACAATTAATGAAGCCTTTGACACTACAATTCTTCACCCATTTAAAGGAAATATTGATCTTGATAAACTGAAAAATGTTTTTGATAGCAATCCAAATGATAAAATCCCATTTGTAATTCTAACCATTACATGTAATAGTTCTGGTGGACAACCAGTATCAATGGCAAACATAAAGGCTGTTTCTAAATTGTGTAAATCGTATAATATTCCCTTAATCTTTGACTCGGCTAGATTCGCTGAGAATGCTTATTTTATTAAATTAAGAGAGAAAGCATATCAGGATCGATCGATCAAGGAAATTGCTAAAGAGATCTTTAGTTATGGTGATGGAATGACTATGAGCGCCAAAAAAGATGGCTTGGTAAATATGGGTGGATTTATTGCTTTGAAAGATGAAGAAATCTATAAACAAGCCACCGTTTATAACATTATGTACGAAGGCTTTATAACCTATGGTGGAATGAACGGCAGAGATATGGCTGCTTTAGCTGTAGGCTTAGACGAAGCGACTGAATTTGATTATTTAGAAAGCAGAATAGAACAGGTCGCTTATTTAGGTCGAACATTAACAGAATATAATGTTCCAGTACTTCAGCCTATAGGGGGGCATGCTGTTTTTATTGATGCGAATAAATTTGTACCAACGATTCCAAGAGATGAATATCGTGCACAAGCACTAGCTATAGAACTTTATATTGTTGGAGGAATTAGGGGTGTTGAAATAGGAACTGTTTTGGAAGATCGTGATCCTTTTACGAGAAAGAACAGATATCCGGAATTAGAATTGGTTCGTTTAGCAATCCCAAGACGAACTTACTCATTAAACCACATGAAATATTTAGCTGCTGTACTTAAAAATGTATTCGATTCACGTAATGAAGCTAAAACGGGATACATAATAGTAGATGAGGCACCAATTATGCGTCATTTTACAGTAAAGTTCAACAAAATATAGAGATCATGAAACTAAAATTACTAATTATATCAATACTTATTCTGTGTGCTTTTAGTTGTAGAAAAGAGACTCAAAAAAGTATTCCTAACCCTACTGAGCCCGAAAAGATAAGTTTGCTAGACACTTTAACTTTAAAGCTTAATAATGGAGAAAAATGGGCCGCAAACCTTGAAACACATATTGGTGTTACCCAAATGGATTCAATTATTAAAACATTTAAAAGCGGGAGTCAAAAAGATTTTGCAGTATTAGGTAATGCCTTATCTCAACAAACCGGTATGATCATTAAAAAGTGTAATATGAAAGGGGAACCCCATGAACAATTACATCTGGTTTTGTTGCCCATGTTAGATGAAATCTCAGCATTAACAGAATTAGGAACTGAAACGCCTTCTGAAAAAGTATTACAGGAATTAGAAAACTTAATTGCTGTTTATTTTAAACATTTTAAAACTCAATAGTTATTGCGATACCACACCTTCTGCCATTCACGACGTAGGATTAAAAAAGCAACTTGCTCAGACAATTTAAGTGTATCACTTCCGTCAAGTTGTTTTATTTTCTTTTCTGAAATATCTATGATGTAAAGTAAATTAAGATAGTCGGCGAATTTTTCTTGAATAAGCTTGTAAATGGTTTCGTGGAGAATCAGTTTCAGGCTCGGAGGTAAAATGTCCTCTTCAAAATCAAGGTCAATATTGGCAAATAAAAAGTCCTTATTGAGTTGCCTAATCAAATTATTGTAGAGATTAAACTGATTAGCCTCTTGTATTAATTCTTCAAAAGTCACAAGCGAATTCATAGGCATTACTATTGTTTAAATTTTAAACTTCCCTTGTAATTAACGTCACTCCAAACTGATGTAACACTTGTTTTTTGTCCTCAGTTATATGCATCGCTTCCAAAATCGCAAAAGCTTTATTAGTATATACCTTTATTTCTTGTTTTGTTGCATCTGCTGATCCACTGTTTTCAAACAGCTGCTTAACGCGTTCTATTTTGTCCTTACTATCATTTGGGGTAGTCCCAAATAACTGTAACAATTCTTCTTTATTTTCTGGCGCAGAAAACTCCAAAGCCTTCAAATACAAAAATGTTTTTTTATTCTCAATAATATCTCCTCCTACCTGTTTTCCAAACGTTTCTGGATCACCAAAAGCATCTAAATAATCATCTTGAAGTTGAAAAGCTATTCCCAAATTTTTACCAAATTCATAAATACCGTTTTGATCTTCCTCAGAAGCATTCGCTATAATAGCTCCCATTTGCATAGCGGCGGCAACCAAAACTGCAGTTTTATATTCAATCATTTTTAAGTACTCGGGAATAGTTACGTCGTCCCTAGTTTCAAAATCGATATCGTATTGCTGCCCTTCACAAACTTCAAGTGCTGTTTTGCTAAAGATCTTCGCTAAATTCCTAAAGGTGCGATCATCATACTTTTCAAACATTTGATAAGCCATAATTAACATCGCGTCTCCCGAGAGAATTCCGGTATTTATATCCCACTTTTCGTGTACAGTTTCCTTAGCACGACGTAAAGGCGCATCATCCATAATATCATCATGTACTAATGAAAAATTATGAAATACCTCAATGGCCAAAGCCGCATCAAGCGCTTTTTTATAATTCAAATCAAAAATATCGCAAGCCATTAGTGTCAAAACAGGTCGCAGTCGTTTTCCTCCTAATTTAAGAATATACTTTATAGGCTCATATAGGTTTTGAGGTTCTTTAAAGCTTACATATTGCTCTAAATATTTAACAAATTCCTCTTGGTATTTTTCTGTTGTTAGCATGCAACAAAAATAAAGTAATTCAACCTATTTAAAAATGTGTGAAAACATTTAATGTTAAATAATTGTAAAACTTTGGAAACTTCTTTGGTTTTTAAAGTTTCCGCGCTACTTTTGCGTCTTACTAAATGAGACCTAAAAACAACACTATTACCATACAATGAGAGAGAAAATAATTTTAAAGTCTGCGGATCTTTTTCTTAGCCTTGGGTTCAAGAGTGTAACCATGGACGATATTGCGAATGAATTAGGTATTTCAAAAAAAACCATTTACAAATATTTCTCAAATAAAACAGAGTTAGTAGATGCAAGTACCATTTCTGTTCAAGAAACTATAGATGGTGCAATAAATGGGATTTTAAAACAAGATTTAAATGCTATAGAAGAGAATTTTGCGGTTAAGACTGTTTTTAAAAACATGTTTAAAAAAGCCAAGACCTCACCTATGTTTCAATTAAAAAAATATTACCCTAAAACCTATACCAAATTAATGGATCATGAAGTATGCACTTTTAGTGAATGTGTAATGAGTAATTTAATGAAGGGCGTAAAAAACAAATTATATCGAAAAGATGTTGATAAAGACATGGTTATGAAATTCTATTTCACATTGGTATTCAGTGCCTATGAAAGTGAATTATTTAGTCATAACATGAAAGATCTTTTAAAAACAGAATTGAAAATATTAGAATATCACACAAGAGCCATTGCAACACCACATGGGGTGAAAATATTAGAACAAGAATTAATCAATTATAAAAATAATCAATCATAACAATGAAAAACAAACTAATCCTTTTATTAGGCTTATTCCTTTCAAGTTTAGGATACTCTCAGGAAAATCCTCAAAGTTTAAACTTACAAGAAGCAATAGATTATGCATTAATACATAATAGAACAGCTAAAAAAGCAGGACTGGACATTGAAGCAGCCAAGCAACAAAAGTGGGAAACTACAGCTACTGGTTTACCTCAAATAAGTGCATCAATAGATTACAACCATTGGTTAAAACAACAAGTTTCACTAATTCCTTCGGAGTTTTTTGGTGGTAATCCTGGGGACTTCACTGAGGTTGCTTTTGGAACTTCAAAAACCATGAATGCCACAGTTAAAGTTGAACAAAAACTATTTGATGGCTCATACCTAGTTGGACTACAGTCGGCTAAAGTCTTTTTAGAAATTTCCGAAAATGCTAAAGAAAAGACTGATTTAGAAATTAGAAAAGCAGTCATAAATGCGTATGGGAATGTGCTTTTAGCAACCGAAAGTGTCAACATTCTCAATCGTAATCTTAGCGTATTAGAAAAAAACCTCAACGAAACCACTAAAATTTATGAAAATGGTTTGGAAGAAGAGGAAAGTGTTGAACAATTAAAAATCACTTTATCAGGGGTAAAGAGCAGTCTTAATAACACCACTCGATTAAAGACTCTAGCGCTTCAAATGCTAAATATTACTTTAGGTATTGATTTAAAAGCAAACACGATCCTCACTGATAATTTAGAAAGCTTAACCTCTAAACATATGTCTTTAGAATTAATTGAAACTGATGAAGATGTTGAAAAAACGATCGATTACAAAATAGCATCGAACGACAAAGTTGCTAAAGAGCTTTTATTAAAACTTGAAAAAAGCAAAGCCCTTCCAACCTTAAATGCCTTTGTTAATGCTGGTTATTCGGGCAATAACGAAAAATTCGACTTCCTTAAAAAGGATCAAAAATGGTTTGGATCCTCATTATTTGGTGTCAGTATGAATATCCCAATATTTAGTTCATTAGGGAGAAGTGCTGCTACTCAACGTGCACAAATCAACCTTGAAAAAGCAAAAGAGGATTTAACAGAAACCGAGCAAAAATTGAAGCTTCAAATGGCTTCTGCAAAAAGTGACTATCAATTTTCAATAGAAGACTACGATAACAAAAAACAAAACTTAAGTCTTGCCGAGCGCATCGAACAGAAAAATCAAACCAAGTTTTTTGAAGGAATTGCTTCAAGTTTCGAATTAAGACAAGCGCAAATACAATTATACACCTCACAGCAAGAATACTTACAAGCCATGCTTGATGTTGTTAATAAAAAAGCAGAATTAGAAACCGTACTTAATATCGTTGAATAGCTTATTAGAGCAAATTAATCTCAAAAACTTACAAACTCATCATAACAATGAAAAACATATATTCACTATTACTCGTAACATTAATTTTAGCCTCCTGTGGTGGCGAAAATAAAAAATCTATTGAAGAGATCATTGAAGAAGGTAACCTAACAACTATTCGCGCAAAACGAAGTGAAGTGGTTGCATCGCAGCAAGAAATTGCTGAACAACTAAACCTACTAGACTCCAAAATAGCAACTTTAGATACTGTGAAAAAAATTCCATTGATCACAACCTTTAAAGCTAAAGAAGAGGTTTTCAATCATTATTTAGAACTTCAAGGCAATGTAAATACCAAAAATTTACTTGTCATTTTCCCTGAATTTTCTGGAATACTCACGAAAGTTTATGTCAAAGAAGGTCAAAAGGTTATTAAAGATCAACTTCTTGCAACTATTGACGATGGAGGGCTAAACCAACAAGTTGCTCAATTACAAATTCAAGCAAGTTTGGCAAAAACGACATTTGAACGCCAAGAACGATTATGGAATCAAAAAATTGGAAGTGAAATTCAATATTTGCAAACAAAAGCAAATTATGAAGCGCAACTAAAAGCGATAAGCCAACTTCAAATTCAGCTTGCTAAAACAAACGTCAGAGCACCATTTTCAGGTATTATTGATGATGTTATTACAGAACAAGGAAGTGTTGTTGGCGCTGGTCAATCACAATTAATGCGTATTGTAAATCTTAATAATATGTATATTGAAACAGATGTTCCTGAAAGTTATCTTCCTTATGTTTCTAAAAACAATAATGTCGTGGTAGAATTTCCTGTTTTAGGAAAAATCATGAATGCTAAAATACGCCAGACAGGGAACTTTATTAATCCCGCTAACAGAACTTTTAAAGTAGAAATTGCAATACCTAATAAGGACAATACGATAAAGCCAAACTTAACCGCTAAGCTTAAAATTAACGATTACACCAACGAAAAAGCAGTGTTAATTCCGCAAAGTATTATCTCTGAAAACGAAAAAGGAGAACAATACATTTATATTATTAAAGACAGGAATGATAATGATGAAGCTATTGCAAAACGTGTAATCATTCAAACAGGAAAAACACAAGGCGATGTTATCGAAGTTTTAGATGGGGTTGTAAATGGTACCGAGATTATTCAGGAAGGAGCACGTAGTGTTAAAAATGACCAATCTGTAAAAGTAATAAACCAATAAACTGTAACTATGACTAATAATAAAAGGAAAATAGACAAAGAATTTGGTTTGTCATCATGGGCTATAAATAACAAAACCACTATTTATGTCCTTATGATACTCATACTATTTTTAGGTATTTCGGCCTATTTTAGTATGGCTCGAGAAAGTTTCCCTGAAATAAAAGAAACTAAAATATATGTGAGTTCATTATTTCCAGGAAACACTGCCGAGGATATCGAAAAACTAATTACAGACCCGCTAGAAGATAAACTAAAAACGGTAAGTAGTGTTGTTGAAATAACTTCTACATCTCAAGAGGATTATTCTATGGTTATTGTTGAGTTTGATGAAAGCATTACTGTAGATCAGGCCAAACAAAAAGTAAAAGATGAAATTGACTCGGAAACATCCAGTGAAGATTGGCCTACTTTTAATGGTGCAAAAGTAGAACCGAATGTATTTGAGTTGAGTATGTCTGAAGAAATGCCAATACTAAATATCAATATTTCTGGTGATTATCCTGTTCAAAAACTTAAAGAGTTTGGTGAGTATTTACAAGATGAAATTGAAGACTTATCTGAAATTAAGAAAGTTGATATTAGAGGTGCTCAGGAAAAGGAAGTCGAAGTTGCCGTAGACATTTATAAAATGATGGCAGCAAAAGTAAGTTTTAATGATATTATTGGTGCGATTAACAATGGAAACGTTACCATGTCTGCAGGTAATTTCATAACAAGTGGTCAGCGACGTACGATTCGAATTTTAGGTGAAATTGAAGATCCGGCAGAGCTTGAAAACTTTGTTATTAAATCTGAAAACAACAGTCCTATTTACTTGAAAAATGTTGCCGAAATAAGTTTCAAGGCAAAAGACATTACCACTTATGCCCGAGAATATGGGGATCGTGTTGTAATGTTGGATGTGAAAAAACGAGCCGGTGAGAATATGGTTGCCGCAGCTGAGCAAATTCAAGTTATTGTTGATGATGCTATTGAAAACATATTCCCTACGAATTTAAAAGTGACTATAGCAAATGATCAGTCCTCAAAAACCGTTGGACAAGTTGATGATCTTGTAAACAACATCCTATTTGGTATTATCCTGGTTGTTACCGTTTTAATGTTCTTTTTAGGATTCAAAAACGCCCTCTTTGTAGGTTTTGCAATCCCTATGTCCATGTTTATGTCATTAATGATTCTAAACATGTTAGGTTATACAATGAATACCATGATCCTTTTTGGCCTAATAATGGGGCTAGGGATGCTAGTAGATAATGGTATTGTAGTTGTTGAAAACGTGTATCGTTTGATGGATGAAGAAGGATTAACCCGAGTTGAAGCTGCAAAAAAAGGGATTAGTGAAATTGCTTTTCCTATTATTATTTCAACAGCTACAACGGTCGCGGCATTTATTCCTTTAGGATTATGGCCAGGAGTTATGGGGCAGTTTATGGTCTACTTCCCAATAACGTTATCCGTTGTATTAGGATCCTCCCTTTTTGTTGCTATATTTTTTAACTCTGTAATGGTGTCTCAATTTATGACCACTGAAGACAAAGATATGCCCTTAAAAAAAATCGCTATTATATCTTCAATTGTAGCCATCATTGGTGCTCTAATTTTATTAGTTGGAGGCGAATATAGAGCCATTGGTAGCGTTATGATATTTACAGCTGTTATGCTTTGGGTATATAGATTATTCTTAAGAAAATGGGCAAACGGATTTCAAAATAAAATCTTACCACGTTGGGAACGCTTTTACGAAAGATTATTAAGAGGCGCATTAAAAGGATGGAAGCCTTTTGCAATTAGTATTGGTACAGTAATTCTCTTATTTATTGCTTTTGGCGGATTTGGTGCTTCTGTAGCAAGTCAACGTACAAAAGTAGAATTTTTCCCAGACAACAAACCCAATCAAATTATAGTTTACATAGAGTATCCTCAAGGAACTGATATTGAAAAAACAAATTTGATTACCAATGAGATAGAGAAAAAAGTATACAGTGTTTTAAATGAAAGCACTTATATGGATGGCGACCATAATTACCTTGTAGAAAGTGCAGTCTCACAAGTTGGAGAAGGGGCTGGAAATCCTAATACAGATGGTGGTTCCTCGGCTGAGATGCCTCATAAAGGTAAAATTACAGCATCCATGCGTGAATATAAGTACAGACGTGGGGAAGACAGTGAGTTATTACGTCAAAAAGTACAGAAGGCATTGGTTGGCATTTATCCAGGCGTTTTAATTTCGGTTGAAAAAGATGTTAATGGTCCTCCTTCTGGGTCACCAATTAATATTGAAATTGAAGGAAAAAATTATTCTGAGTTAATTATCGCTGCCGAAAAAATGCGTGAATATATCAATTCTAAAAACATACCAGGAATTGATGAACTTAAGATTGATGTTAATAAAGACAAACCCGCAATGCAGGTTGTTGTTGACCGAGAAAAATCTGGTGAATTAGGAATTTCTGCTGCTCAAGTTGGACAACAATTACGCAGCTCTATTTTTGGAAGTAAAGCAGGGGTTTATAAAGAGGCTGGCGAAGACTATGATATTTATGTGCGGTTTAATGAAGAAAACAGATACAATTCGAGTGCCCTTTTTAATCAGAAAATTACATTTAGGGATCCCGCTTCTGGAAAGATCAAAGAAATACCAATTTCGGCAGTTGCCAAACAAACCAACAGTTCTGGGTTTAGTGCAATTAAGCATAAAGACTTAAAACGTGTTGTTACGGTGTATTCGGCATTAGCTCCAGGATTCACTGATGCGGGCGCCATTGTCACCCAGATTCAAAATGAAATGAAAAATTTCAATGACATCCCAAAAGACATTAAAATAGATTACACCGGCCAAATTGAAGAGCAGAATAAGCAAATGTCATTTTTAATGGGCGCCTTTTTTACTGGTTTAGGACTAATTTTCTTAATTCTTATATTCCAATTTAATTCGGTATCAAAACCAGCCATTATCATGCTTGCTATATTTTTAAGTTTGATTGGTGTGTTTGGAGGTATAGTAATCACGGGGAGCTCCTTTGTAATTATGATGACCATGATGGGAATTATTTCTTTAGCAGGAATTGTGGTGAATAACGGGGTAGTACTCTTGGATTATACGCAATTACTCATTGATAGGAAAAAAGTTGAACGCGGCTTAGATGAACATGAATACTTAGAGGATAATGATTTATTTGAAAGCATTGTAGCCGCAGGTAAAGCGCGTCTTCGCCCTGTGTTATTAACTGCTATTACAACTATTCTTGGCTTAATTCCTTTAGCTATAGGATTAAATATTAACTTCTTTACATTATTCAGTGAGTTTAATGCTAATATTTATTTTGGAGGAGATAATGTAATATTTTGGGGGCCACTTGCTTGGACCGTAATTTACGGATTATTAATAGCCACATTCCTAACATTAATAGTCGTCCCTGTTTTATTCTATTTATCAATGGAATTAAAACTATGGTTGCGAGGAAAAACATCGCAAACATCAACTACAAATGGGAATTTGGTTTCCATCAAAGAAGAGGAAAAAGCATTACCATTAGAATCTTAAATATAAAAAAACCGAAGCAAAATTTGCTTCGGTTTTTTTTCATTAAAATTATTCTTAAAATTTAAAGGTAATTCCACCATTTATAACCGTTCCATTAAATCCAAACTGATTCACTTCCCAAGGATATTTAAAACGTCCTCCAAGGTCTGTTACGAAGTCTCCCTTAGTATCAATAACATCTGGGTATACATCTAACAAGTTACTTGCAGAGACGTGCATTGAAAATTTTCCCGAAAACTTATAATTAACAATTATATCTGTAATTATTTTTCCAGAAAATGTTTGATCTTTATCTGGGTCACTCCCGTGTTGCCATGTAACTTCTCCAAAATAAGTGTTGTTTAATGCCACGCCTAATTTGTTGATTTTGTAATCCAAACCAAGAAGTATTTTTGATTTTGGTCGTGCCGAAATAATTCTAGATTGTTCTTTTCGGTTAAATATTTCATATCCATTAGCAGCTAATAAAGGAGGGGTTTTAATTGTTCCTTTTATTTTTGTTTCATTAAAATTAGCCGCCAAAGTTGCTGCTAATTTTCCGTTCCCCAATTCAATATTCCTGTAATTTACAACCAAGTCAACTCCTGTAGTGCTTGTGTTTACGGCATTCGTAAAGAATTTTAAACTTGTAATTGCATTGTTATCTAATATTATTTCAACTGGATTTGTTGGATTGCCAGGAGCCCCTGATATAAATCCTATTTCTCCAGTAAATAATACGCGATCATCAACTTTTACATTATAAAAATCGGCAGACAATGACAAATTAGGTGCCGGCTTATATGTAATACCAGCCGATATACTGTTCGAGGTTTCTGCTGTTAATTGAGGAACACCTAGCCCATCTCTAATCACAGGATCGACATTATTGAAGGTTCCTTGATTAGAAACTGTTCCACCTGAGACTAAAGTTTGAATATTACTCAAATAAATTTGATGTAAGGATGGTGCACGGAAACCACTACTATATGACGCTCGAAGCGCACCATTTTCTCCTAAGGAGTATCTACTGTTTATTTTCCAAGACCAATTATCTCCAAAGTCACTAAAGTCTTCATATCTAACCGCACCTCCAATTAAAAATTCTTCGGTTGGCTCCCATTCTAAATCTCCGTAAACCCCAAAATTGTTTCTTGTTGCGGCTACTTCATTTGATGGTTGAAGTCCAGGGAAAGATTGAACCCCTCCTCCGGCATAGGATGCAGGATCACCTGCTGTTGCAGTAAATTTTTCTTTTCTTGCTTCAGCACCAAATGCAATACTAATCTGTCCAAAACTTTTGGAGAGATCTAAATTCGCAAGTGTATTCATAAAGGTATAAGCACCAACATCAAATTCTGTTGGACTATCTGCCCCTAAGTCGAGATTTATACTATTATTTACTTCATAATCTACGGCACTTCTTCCATGTGTCCCGCTTAAATCAATATCAAACCCTAACATTTCCCATCGTGTTCCAACAGTTATATTATTATCTCTAATATCTGTTTCAAATGTTGGTTGAAACCCTTGATAAGTAGATCCTGCATCATGTAATAAATTATGAGTGTCAGGAATCCAATAAGGCACTCTGTAAAGTGCAAAACTTTTACCTGTTCTATGTGTTAATCCTCCAAATGTGTAGAATTCACCATTACCATTCTTGAATGGAACTCCAGCGTTAAAGAAGACATCCAACTTCTTAAGCTCTGGTTGTCCTATAGTCATCCCCAAATCAGGATTATCCTGTAACCAAGGGGTATTTCCATTTAAAATATCATCATCTCCAAAAACCACCCCAAACAATCCATCTCCTCCAGGTGTTCCAGCTCTATTTGTTTTTTCTTGTTCGTAATAACCGAAAGTAAGATTAATATATCCTCCGTTATCACCAACATTAAGCGCTGTATTTATGTCTAATCCAAAATTAAACCCGTCACCTTCAGTGGTGACACCAGTTGTAGCATTAACTGTTGTATATTCTGCATTTTTCTTTAAAACTATATTAATCACACCCGCAATGGCATCAGATCCATATTGAGCTGAAGCTCCATCACGAAGTACCTCTATTCTCTCAATAGCCGCTGCTGGAATACTTTTAAGGTCTACACCAACTTCACCCTTTCCAGGAGTATCATTAATATACACTAAGGCACTCTGATTTTTACGTTTCCCATTGACCAACACCAAAGTTCTACTTGGTCCCAAGCCTCTTAAATCGGCTGGATCAAAATGAGCAGTTGCATCAGAAATTGTTTGATTTGTAGAGTTAAAAGAAGGCACTTTATACGCTAACATTTTATCTACTGTTGGCTGTCCCGTATTTCTCAATTCTGAAACACTAATGTTATCAATTGGTACTGGAGAATCTAAGATTGTTCTTGGTTTCGCTCTATTTCCTACTAAAACGATCTCGTCCAAAGCAACGCCATCTTGCAATGATACCGTAATCTTCTGAGCTGATGTTACACTAATTTCTTGGGTAGTATAACCGACAGAAGAAATAATAAGCGTGGTTGGGAAAGTATTTACATTAATACTGAAATTACCATCAAAATCCGACGTTGTACCTGTTGTCGTTCCTTTAATAATAATATTTGCCCCAGGCAAGGGACTGCCCGTACTCCCTTCAGAAACGGTTCCTGTTATCGTTCCTTGTGCGAAGGCACAGAAAGGAAACAAGACCATTACATAAAGTAATACTCTTAAATAGTTGTTTTGTTTCATAATAGTGTTTTTTAATTTGCGTTACAAAATGCGAAAATTATTCTGTTTTAACAATTTTTTCATAGTATAATTCTGAATATATTTATGTTATTCGTAATTTTTATGTTATATTTTTATGAATATTGTATTTTTTTGTGTTCAATAATTTGAAATTCATTAATCATTAGTTTTGAACAAGAGACCTAATGAAACCAATATTCATAAAAAAAGGGGTTACAAATTAGCAACCCCTTTTAAAGTCTTTATTCAAATAATCTAAAGAATTAATTAATAGTAAAATTTAATCTGGCAAAAAGAAATCTTCCTGTAAATCCAAATTGAGATGTTCTTCTTGAATATGGAAATGATGCATTAGATTGACTTCCTGGTCTATTGTCGTCAGGATACACATCTAATAAATTGTTTGCTCCAAGAGTAATTGATAAGTTTTCAGATAAATTATTTGACAGTGTTAAATCCGTAATAATCTTTCCTCCGTATATTGCATTATCATTCACCGCTGCCCCATCTACCCTTGCCTGTCCTGAATATTCATCTGGATCAGTTACTTCTCCAAAATAAACATTTCTTAATAAGAATGTCCACTTATCATTAGTCAAAGTATGGGTTAAATTTATTTTAGTTCTAGGCTGTGCAATAGTTAAGAACGCTTCTTCTTGTCCATCGAAAAAAGCACCACTTAAACCTGCATCAGCAATTAATTTTGGTACATTTATATTTGTCACTTCTGTTTTAGAGAATGTCGCTGCTAAGCTATTATCTAAGGTAAAGTCTTTAAATACATCTGTTTTATATCCAGCGACTATATCAACACCTTGATTTTTAGTATCAATAGCATTAGCTAAAAACTGAGCTTTTCCTGCCCCTGCAGCATTAAATATTGATTCCAAAACCGGATCACCTCCGTTATCAAATTTACCTGAGAGCACAATTCTATCATCAATAGTAATTTGATAAGCATCAATTGTAATAGTAAATCCTCCAGTTTTCCCAGTTATCCCTAAACTTACACTTTGTGACGTTTCTTCTTTAAGTTTTCCTATTCCTAATAAACTTGCTGCTTGGCTTTCATTGGTAAATAATCCAACTTCTTCTGCTATTCCCATAGCATTAAAAACGGTACTACTTCTGCTAAAAAATTGTTGGTGTAAAGAAGGTGCTCTAAACCCAGTATTTACGGCTCCTCTTAATGAAAACTCATCAGATAGTTTTACTCTAGAGGCTAATTTGTAGTTAAAAGTATTACCAAAATCAGAAAAGCTTTCATAACGAGTAGCTAAGCTTACTAAAAAATTATCAGAAATATCAGCCTCAACATCAATATAGGCACCAATACTATTTCTAAATTTATTAGTTGCATTTTGAGGTGTAAATCCTCCGAATACTTGAGACGTCCCTGGAAGAGATTCTCCAAGTGCATTTGTTGCGCCTCCTACTCCTCCAATTGTTGGTATTCCATTATTATCATAGGTAGTATATGAATCCTCTTTCCCAGCATAAATCTCAAAATGATCTACTCTATACTCTGCTCCAAAAGCAATATTTAATCCCGATAATATATCGTCATGAAACTTACTAACATCTAAATTTGTAGTGTTTTGAGAAAAACTAAACGAACCAGCATCAAATGTTGAAGGAGAACCAGCTTTCAAACTAGCATTACTAGTATTTACTATTGTGAACGCAAAAGAGTTCGCTCCAAAACTATTAGAAAAGTCTATATTCCATCCTCCATCAGTTTCTCCTTTTATCCCTACTGCAAATGATTTGTCTAAAATATCTGATTGGATGCCTGGTAAAAACCCGTTGGGATACGAAGCTGTATTCCCTTTTGGTCTCCATGGCTCTCTTAAAAAACCAAAGGCTAAACCTTGTCTATACGAGAGACCACCAAAAGCATATAGCTCAGTATTTTCACTTACAGGGATAGACAAATTTGAAAAGAATTTTCCTTCTCTTAATTTTGCAGTCCCTATTCTAAATCTAAAATCATTTCTTTCTAACCCTCTCGCTCCAAATTGAGCATTATCTAAATCTTCATATGTTGAAAACTCACCAATTCCTTGATCAGGTAATAGGCCTCTTAACAAAGATAGATCTCCAGGAGTATTTAAATTCCCACTTCCATCTATAGATAAATCTAAAGCGGCTATAGAGGCTTGATCAGTAGCACTTATATAGTTTGTTCCTAATAATGCTGCTCCTGTTTGATAATCGGCGGCGGTCATATCAGAAATTGGTGTCCCTGTTGAAGATGTAAAAGCATGTTCAATAGCATTAGCTATATCAAAGATTTGTTCTAGGTTTGTTGCATTTCTAAGGGCTGGTTCTCTTGTTGCAAGTGATCCTGCAAAATTTATATACCCACCATTTTTCCCTAAATCTAAACCGTAATTCGCATCAATTTGAATTTTTTCTCCATCAACACCTCCATCCTGATGGTTACTTTTTGATGAAAAATTTGCTCCTGTTGTTAAAGAAATATCTAACTTGTTTGTAGCTGTTTTTAAAACAATATTGATAACTCCAGCAATTGCATCAGATCCATATTGAGCGGCTGCACCATCACGTAATACTTCTATTCTTTTAATTGCAGATACTGGAATTGCATTCATATCTGTACCTACACTACCAGCTCCAACTGTGCCATTTATATTTAGTAAAGATGAATTGTGTCTTCTTTTACCATTAACCAAGATCAACACTTGATCTGGTCCTAAACCTCTTAATGAAGCCGGATCTACATGATCTGTTCCATCTGATACCGTTTGTGTTTGAGATGTAAAAGATGGTGCTACATAGTTTAAAATTTCATTAATTGATGTTTGTGGTCCATTTGTTGCCAAGGCAGAAATATCAATAACATCCACGGGTACCGGGGTGTCAATAGCTGTTCGATTTTTGTTACGAGAACCTATTAATAGGACCTCCTCCAATGCAACACCATCTTGTAGCGCGATATTAATGTTCTGAGCAGAAGCTACATTCACTTCTTGTGTTGTATAACCAACTGAAGAAATTACAAGCGTTTCCGGAAATACATCAACATCAATACTGAAATTACCATCGAAATCTGAAGTTGTTCCAGTTGTAGTACCCTTAATGATAATATTTGCCCCTGGTAAAGGACTGCCGGTACTGGCTTCAGTAATGGTTCCTGTCACTGTTCCTTGAGCAAAAACACACAAGGGAAACATGAGTAATACGTACATCAATACTCTAAAATAGTTGTTTTGTTTCATGATTTAGTTTTTTATTTACTTTACAAATTGCGAAAATATAACCGCTTTAACAATTTTTACCTTACAAAATTTAGCAGTACTTTACATTATTCGTAAAATTTATGTTAAATTTTTATCGATATAATTTTGACCAAAATTCGTCAATCCCCCATCATTAACATGATCGCGACAAATAAACTAAGTACCTAATCAAGAACGATTTACAGAAATAAGAATAGGGCTAACATTAAAATTTACAGAAGTAAATTTCCTTCACAATATTGTATTATAATGTTTATTCTTACAATGTATGATTAAATTTTCTTATATTAAAATTTTACCACAGTAAAGTCAAGACAGTTTTAGGTATTTGTATTGCCTTCTGAAGGTTCTCACAGTTGTTCAATTTAAAAATCCTTCAAATTCTAATACAAAACATGCATATTAATGCTAGATCTTAGTAAATTTGCATTTCAAATTTCTGAACTATGTATAGAAGTCATAATTGTGGTGAATTAACAACAGCACATATTAATACAGAAGTCACCTTAGCTGGTTGGGTTCAAAAATCGCGTGACAAAGGATTTATGATTTGGGTTGATCTTCGGGATCGTTATGGAATAACGCAACTTATTTTTGATGAAGAACGTTCTTCCAAAGCTATTCTGGAACAAGCGAAATCACTTGGACGAGAATTTGTAATCCAGGTTAAAGGAACTGTTATTGAACGCGCTTCTAAGAACCCAAAAATGAAAACTGGAGATATTGAAATATTAGTTTCAGAATTAACTGTTTTAAATCAGTCACTAACCCCTCCTTTTACTATTGAAGACAATACAGATGGTGGTGAAGAATTGCGTATGCAATTCCGCTATTTGGATATTAGACGTAATCCTGTTCGAGACAGTTTGATCTTTAGACATAAAGTAACACAGCAAGTTAGAAATTATCTGTCTTCTGGCGGATTTATAGAAGTAGAAACACCGTACTTAATTAAGTCAACACCTGAAGGTGCTAGAGATTTTGTGGTCCCTTCCAGAATGAATGAAGGACAATTTTATGCCTTACCACAATCACCACAGACCTTTAAGCAATTACTTATGGTTGGTGGTATGGATAAATATTTTCAAATTGTAAAATGCTTCAGAGATGAAGATTTACGAGCAGATAGGCAACCAGAGTTTACACAAATTGACTGCGAAATGGCGTTTGTTGATCAAGAAGACATTTTAAATGCATTTGAAGGATTAACACGTCATTTACTAAAAGAAATCAATGGTGTAGAAGTAGACGAATTTCCAAGAATGACATTTGATGAAGCGATGCAACGCTATGGAAATGACAAACCAGATATTCGGTTTGGGATGGAATTTGGTGAGCTTAATAATATAGCACAGCATAAGGACTTTAATGTTTTTAATCAAGCTGAATTAGTTGTAGGTATTGCTGTTCCTCATGGAAATTCATATTCAAGAAAAGAAATAGACAAATTAGTAGACTGGGTAAAACGCCCTCAAGTTGGCGCTTTAGGAATGGTGTATGCACGCTGTAATGAAGATGGCAGTTATAAATCATCAGTAGATAAATTTTACGATCAGGAAGATTTGGCGAAATGGGCGGAAGCAACTGGAGCAAATCCTGGCGATTTAATATGTGTGCTTTCAGGCGACACCAATAAAGTTAGAGCTCAATTAAGTGCTTTACGTATGGAGCTGGCAGAACGCTTAGGCTTAAGAAATCCAAAAGAGTTTGCGCCATTATGGGTTGTTGATTTTCCGTTATTAGAATGGGATGAAGACACCGAGCGCTACCATGCCATGCACCATCCATTTACATCACCAAAACCTGAACAAATAGAACTTTTAAAAACTGATCCAGGAGCTGTTAAAGCTAATGCATACGATTTAGTTTTAAATGGAAATGAAATTGGTGGTGGCTCTATTAGAATTCACGACAAAGCAACTCAAGCCCTAATGTTTGATTATTTAGGATTTACACCAGAAGAAGCAAAAGCACAGTTTGGCTTTTTAATGAATGCTTTTGAATATGGAGCTCCTCCACATGGCGGCCTCGCTTTTGGACTTGACAGATTAGTAGCAATACTTGGCGGACAAGAAACCATTCGTGATTTTATAGCATTCCCTAAAAATAATTCTGGGCGTGATGTCATGATCGATGCCCCTGCTCCAATTGATGATAATCAATTAACAGAGTTAAGTTTAAAACTCAATATAAATTCATAATTATTAAATCCTGCTTTTCGCAGGATTTTTTTTATTAGCTTTATATGATGCCTAAAAAAAACCTATTAACACGTTTTTTAATTTGGAGATACAAGCATATCTCTCAAAAAAATTTCGTTTTTTTATTAAGCATACTTGTTGGTCTGCTCTCTGGTCTTGCTGCGGTGATACTAAAAAATATCACCTTCACCATTGAGTCTTTATTGGAAGATGGTATTATTTTTTCTCAGAATCAACTCTATTTCATCTTGCCAATTGTCGGTTTATTTTTGGTGTATCTATTTATAAAGTACGTTTCTAAAAAACCTATTGAACACGCTATTCCTTCCATCCTATATTCATTATCTAAAAAAGGAGGCCTTTTAGCACGTAATAAAATTTATTACCCATTAATTGCTGCGCCATTAACAGTTGGATTTGGCGGTTCTGTCGGACTCTTAGGTCCTGCCGTTGCCTCTGGATCTGCCATAAGTTCAAATATTGGAAAACTTTTTCATATCGATCGTAAAACGAGAACATTACTTATTGGCTGCGCTACAGCAGCTGCAATCTCATCAATTTTCAAATCCCCTATTGCTGCGATTATTTTTGCTGTTGAAGTCTTTAGTTTAGATTTAACTTTCGCGTCTTTACTTCCTTTGTTAATTGCATCGGTGTCATCGGTGCTAACTTCTTACTTTTTTTTGGGTGATGAGCTTATTTTCAATTTTAATATCACAGATAAATTCGAAATTCAAGACACGCTCTTTTATATTGTCTTAGGTATTGGAACCGGATTTGCATCCATATATTTTACAAAGATGTATTTTGGGATCATGTCCTTTTTTGAGCGTTTTAAAACACGGCTCCAAAAACTTATTATTGGGGGCTTAGCTATTGGTATAATGCTTTATTTTATTCCCCCTTTATACGGTGAAGGCTTCGGTTTTATTAACGATCTTTTGGTGGGAGACCATATGCATGCGCTAGGACAAACCCCTTTTGATAAATATATAGATAACATTTGGGTCATTATAGCCTTATTAATTGGAATTACTTTTTTCAAAGCAGTAGCCATGACCACAACTTTTGCCGCTGGCGGGGTAGGTGGTGTCTTTATTCCAACTTTGGTTATGGGAAGTGCTCTAGGTAATGTGGTCGCCAAAATTATAAACAACCTTGGCTTTGGTTTACAGGTCTCTGAAACTAACTTTACCCTTATTGGGATGGCTGGACTGATCGCTGGTGTGTTACATGCGCCGCTAACCGCAATATTCTTAATTGCTGAAATTACTGGAGGGTATGAGTTATTTGTTCCCTTAATGATTGCTGTTGCAATTTCCTTCATTATCACAAAAAACACCTTGGATCATACTATTTATACTCGAGAACTTGCGAAAAAAGGACAACTTTTAACACAAAATAAGGATCAAAATGTTCTTACTTTAATGAAGCTAGAGAGTGTCATAGAGAAAAATTTTGTCAGCTTAAAGCCTTCTATGACCTTAGGTGAAATGCTTCATGATGGCGTTGCTAAGTCGACAAGAAATTTATTTCCTGTCACGAATACTGAACAACAACTTGTCGGGGTTATTTTATTAGATGATGTTCGAGAATTTATGTTTGACCAATCCCTTTACCAAACTACAACAGTAAATACCTATATGCATAACCCTCCTGATACTATCATTTATGAAAAAGACTCCATGCAAACGGTAATGAAAAAGTTTCAAAATTCTGGTGCTTGGAATTTACCAGTTATAAAAAATGATATCTATTATGGTTTTGTATCAAAATCCAAGTTATTGACCGCCTATAGACGACAATTAATTAACTTTAGTGCCTAATGTACTTGATTAATCTCTTCAAAAACTAAGATCATGAAATACCTTATCGCCTTTTTATTTTTTGCATGTATATGCAGTATTCTCTCTGGATATTTCATGGATGTAGCATATTCTCAAAAACTTATAGGTTTTGGAGTTCTCGGTCTATTTATTGTAGTCTTTCCATTGTTTTCTTACTACCGGTGGAAAGGCAAAAATGTACAGGATTATATGCTCACGAAAGAGAATTTAGACAAAATGCGCGATCATGAAGACTAGTAAATTACTCTCCTGACGAAAGTGATGAATCCTGAATACACCTACAACTATGCATAATTGCAGAACTGGCTGTCGCATTAAGTGACACTGATTCACCAGGAGAAAATGTCATATACTTGTATGAATTCGCAAGACCTCCTTCAGTTGATGTATAATAATATCCTCTTGCAGCTATAAACTGAAAATTGGCAAAAAACCGTCCTCCAGACAACAAATTAAACCCTATTGGTTCATCTTGCTGTTTACCATATGGCGCTAAAAACACATGGGCCACTTCCGTCCCTCCCAAATAATCAAAAAGTGCTTGCCACTCATCTTCAGAGGCCAAATGCCAACCTTCCGGGCAAATCGTTTGAGCAGTTTCTCCTTCATATAATCTTCCATAAGAAAAACAATTTGCAGGATCATCTTTATAACACCTGCTCGTCTCATCTTCAGTATCATAATTTAAATTTTCGGCAAACCAAGTCTGCGCTCCAATAGTAATAGTTTCATAAACCTGTCCATCTCTACTATCCGTCATTTGATTCTCTATTACAGGAGTACTGCTAGTGTCGTCAACCTTAGAACAAGAGTATATACAAATTAAACTTAAACTTAAATATTTGTAAAACTTCATTTCTATAAAATTTATATCAATTAGGTTAAGATGCGGAGTTTGGAACCGATAAAGTTAGTGAAAAAAAAGACTTAATAACTGATATTGAGACGAATATGTCAAATCAAAGTTCAAAGGCTGAATAAATCCGACAAATGACAAATATTCAATTTAAATTGCGCTTTTCAATAAAAAAGCGCTTCATTAATTGTGAGGATTCCTCAGCGAGAACTCCACCTTTAATTTTAGTTTTAGGATGAAGTTTTGTTCCCAATACACCATAACCCCTATGCTCGTCCTTTGCTCCATATACAATATTGCTAATCTGAGTCCAATACAAAGCACCAGCACACATCTGACATGGCTCAAGCGTAACATATAAGGTGCAATTTTGAAGATATTTACCGCCCAAAAAATTAGCAGCAGCAGTAATGGCCTGCATTTCGGCATGAGCCGTAACATCAGTTAAGGTTTCGGTTAAATTATGCGCTCTGGCAATTATTTTATTATCTATAACAATTACTGCCCCCACAGGAATCTCTCCTTTTTTAAAAGCAATCTCAGCTTCCTGAAAGGCTTTTTTCATAAAATAAATATCGTCAAAAGGGTTTACCATTTCTAAAATGATTAATCTTGTTTCTCTAAATTTGAGATAACAACTATCTTATCAAAAATACAATTTCAAGACGTACATTTGTAACCTATGAGCAATTTATTATTAAATATAAATTCCCCAAAAGAATTACGCCAATTATCAATGGACAAATTGCCTAAACTTGCAGAGGAATTGCGTGAGTTTATCATCAATATTGTAGCTACAAAAGAAGGACATCTTGGCGCTAGTCTTGGAGTGGTAGAATTAACCGTGGCACTTCACTATGTCTTTAACACTCCTGAAGATCAATTAATTTGGGATGTTGGGCATCAGGCCTATGGTCATAAAATATTAACTGAAAGAAAAAAAACCTTTCACACTAACAGACAACAAGGTGGTATCTCAGGGTTCCCAAAACGCGAAGAAAGCCAATACGACGCCTTTGGAGTTGGACATTCATCAACTTCTATTTCGGCAGCATTGGGGATGGCTTTAGCTTCACAGATCAAAGGGGAAGACAAACATCATATTGCTGTAATTGGAGATGCTTCTATAGCAGGCGGAATGGCCTTTGAAGGTCTGAATCACGCCGGAGTCACGAATGCGAATTTACTCGTTATTTTAAATGACAATGCTATAGGAATTGACCCAAGCGTAGGGGCTTTAAAACAATATTTAACCAATGTAAAAAAGGGCACTCAAAAACAGGACAATATTTTTGAAGCTCTTAATTTTAATTACTCCGGTCCCATAGATGGTCATGATCTCAATTTGGTTATTGCCGAATTACAGCGATTAAAGTCGGTAAAAGGGCCAAAGTTTTTACATATTATAACAACCAAAGGAAGAGGCTTAAAAAAAGCTGAAGAAAATCAAGTTATCTACCATGCCCCTGGTAAATTTGACGCAAAAACCGGTGAATTATTAACAAAATCTAACTCTAGTCTGCCAAAATATCAAGATGTATTTGGACATACTATAGTAGAACTCGCCAAACAAAACAAAAATATTGTTGGTATCACTCCTGCAATGCCAACCGGAAGTTCTCTAAAATACATGATGGAAGAAATTCCCGATCGCGCATTTGATGTTGGAATTGCCGAACAACATGCAGTGACTCTTTCCGCAGGAATGGCCACTCAGGGATTAATTCCGTTTTGCAACATTTATTCTACTTTTTTGCAGCGTGCTTATGACCAGGTTATTCACGATGTGGCGCTTCAAAAACTACCTGTTATATTTTGTCTGGATCGGGCAGGGTTAGTTGGAGAAGATGGTGCTACTCACCACGGTGTATTTGATTTAGCTTATTTAAGATGTATCCCAAATCTCATTATTTTTGCACCTCGAAACGAAATAGAGTTACGTAATATGATGTATACGGCCCAACTCGGACTAGATGGCCCAATCGCGCTTCGGTATCCTAGAGGAAGAGGAGTTACCATCGATTGGAAACAACCCTTTTCTAAAATTGAAATTGGGAGAGGTGTTCAATTAGAAAAAGGTCAAAACATTGCCGTTTTAAGCATTGGAGCCATTGCTAAAAATGTGAGTGAAGCGATTATAGATTCTAAAGTTTCACATTATGATATGCGCTTTGTAAAACCACTAGATGAAGCTTTACTTCACGAAATTATGACGTCTTACGATGCGGTTATCACTGTTGAAGATGGTGCTAAACATGGCGGTTTTGGTTCTGCAATTCTAGAATTTGCAGCACAATATAACTATAAAAATAAGATGACTCTTTTAGGCGTACCCGATCAATTTATAGAACATGGAAAAGTTCATGAACTCCAGATGGAAGCTTCTATTAGTGTTGATCATATATCACAGACTATATCTGCTTTAAAAAACACGAATCTTTTCATAAAAGGAAAGTAAACGGATTTAGAACGCCATTCCTTTTAATTTCTTATAGGTAAGTACCGCATTACTGTCAGACAGCAAAGCCACATAATGACACACACTTAACAGTCTATTGTAAAGCTTGTCGTCGTCGATATTTATAGTTTCAGGTAAGGTTTTTACAATGAGTTTATCATAATTTGACGGCCGCCCATCATACACATTATTTACAGCCTTTATAAATGTTTCCAATAGTTGGGTAATCACTTCGTAACCTGCTATTTCCTTATCTATTACTTCTTTGGACTGATAAATATTTTCTACACTCAATTTAAGAATGTCATTAATTTGAGCTTCATATTTACTCTTATCTAATAATGCCGTAGAGAAACTTCCACTTAAAATTTCATCTTCATGAGTCATAAAAACACTTACAGTTTCATTAATTAAGGTATTTATTGCTAAAGCTCTTAAATAACTCACTCGATCTTGAGTATTGGTTAACGTGTGATATTTACTGGTATTAATACTGCCTTTAACTAATTTAATGAGATATTCGAGAGCAAATTCTTCTTGAATCAATCCTAAATTAATTCCATCTTCAAAATCAATAATGGTATAGCATATATCATCGGCGGCTTCAACCAAAAATGCTAAAGGATGCCTTGCATAACTCACATCCTTTCCACTACGTGTTTGTTTGAGTCCTAATTCATTGGCGATATCTGTAAAGCCATCCTTTTCACTTTGAAAAAAGCCATACTTTTTATCGGCAATATGAGCGGTTGCTTTTTTAGGTAAGGATTCCTTAGGATATTTTGTAAATGCTCCAAGTGTTGCATAACTTAATCGCAAGCCCCCTTCTCTTCCGGTTCTTGATTGCGTTACGATTTTAAATCCGTTGGCATTCCCTTCAAAATCACATAAATCTTGATATTCTTTTTTAGATAATTCTGAGGAATATTGTTTGCCTTTCCCATCATAAAAAAAATGACCAATGGCTTTTTCGCCAGAATGACCAAATGGTGGATTTCCAATATCATGAGCCAATGCTGCCGAAGCAACAATAGCCCCAAAATCATTAGCTTGATACCCATGTACTTCTTTTAAATGAGGGTATTTCTCCAAAATTTTCAGCCCTACTTGCCGCCCTAATGATCGCCCTACAACACTTACTTCCAAACTGTGGGTTAAACGAGTATGTACAAAATCTGTTTGTGATAAGGGAATTACTTGAGTTTTATCCTGAAGACTTCTAAATTCGGAGGAAAATATAATGCGATCATAATCAACCTCAAATCCTAAACGAGTTTCATCTTGTTCTTTTCGTAAGCGTTTGTTGGTATCTCCATAGCGCTTCAAGGAGAGTAATTGTTCCCAATTCATAGTAGCATATTAAGCGTGCACAATATAATTATTTTTAATTCATAACCCCAATAAATTAACGACGGCTTCACTAAGGTTCAATGTTAATTTCATGTTGTGAGATAATGTTAATCTAAGCTTCAGATAACAATTATATAATGTAATTGACACTTAGGTTTAACATGTGATTAACCTCTTCTTTACACATGACCAGTTTCTTTGCTCTTAGAAACGTACAAAAACTAATGAAAAAATTTACAGTATTATTATTGATGTTAGCAGCAACATTTATGCATGCTCAAAACACAGGTTCTGTTAAAGGACTACTAACAGATAAAGCTTATAACAATGAACCCCTTGCCTTTGCAAATGTTTTAATAAAAGGAACGACAACAGGGACGACATCTGATTTTGATGGGCTTTATCTTTTTGAAAATTTAAACCCAGGTGAATACATTTTGCAATTCAGTTTTGTAGGTTATGAAACTCAAGAAATAATTACAGAGATTATTGCCGATAAGACTACCGAGATTAATATCTCAATGGACGCCAGCACGGCAGCACTTGATGAAATTATAATTACAACAACGACCAAAAGAGAAAGCGAAGTTGCCTTGTTATTAGAGCAGCGAAAAGCGGTTACCATTAAAGAAAGTATTGGCGCCGATAGACTCTCAAAAATAGGAGTCTCTAATGCTGCCAATGCCACAACCAAAATTTCTGGGGTTACCAAAAGTGAAGGCTCAGGTGATATTTATATTAGAGGCTTAGGTGATCGTTATTTATCGACTACAATGAATGGCTTACCCATCCCTTCAGATGATATTGAAAATAAAAATATCAATTTGAATTTATTCTCGACCAATTTGATTCAAAATATTGGGATTAGTAAAACCTATACCACTTCAGGATATGCCGATCAAACTTCGGGGAATGTAGATCTGCTGTCAAAATCTTATTCCAAAAAAGAATTCAGCTTAAGTTTAAATGCTGGAACAAATTCTAATGTCACAAGTCTTGATGGCGATTTTAAAAAAAGCATTATTAGTGATAATGTTAGCCTAGGCTTTCATAAAAAAAAATATGCAACTGTCGATTTAATCACCAATCAAGGTTGGGATCCAGTATCTCTCCCGAAACCAATGAACTACGGCATTTCTTTTTCTGGTGGTCAATCTTTTACACTGTTAAACAAAACTTTCTCTGTATTCGCAGCGGGTTCGCATTCAAAATTATTTGAATCTCAAAATGGTCTTTTTAAAAGTTACCGATCAAATATATTAGACAATTCATTTACCGATACCGAAACCTTTACCTCAAACACAAATACCACTGGCTATCTTAATGCCAAGCTAAAATTAAATAGCAATCATAGAATTTCATATAATTTTCTAGCGGTTAATAAGGGCATTGACAATGTCTATGAACAAGGCAGAAATGGATTAGGTTATGTCTTTGATCAAGACCCTCAAGAAGATGGAGCTTTTGTTAGAGACCAAAATTTCAAACAAACAACAGTGTTTATAAATCAAATTCTTGGTAACCATAAGCTTTCGGAAAACCACCGACTTAAATGGGCCTCAGGTTATAATTTTGTATTGGCAGAAGAACCAAATAGAATTAGAAATGAAGCTAATATTTTAGACGAAAACACCGTGCAATACGCTCATGTTGGCGATTTCCAACAACGAAAATCGAGTCAGAAAATTGAAGATATAGAATACAACGCTTATGTGTTAGACGCTATTGCCTTCGGAAAGCTTGACGCTGAAGAGGTCATGCCTTTCAAACTTAATATTGGTGCTAATATTCGTCAAAAAGAGCGAAATTTCATTTCCTTATTTATAGGCGTTAGAGCTCGAGATTTTCAGGTCGAAACTATAGATCAATTTTCGGACACATTCACAACGAGCAATTTTAATAACGGAATAGTACTCAGAGTACGAGATGCCGATAGATATAATGCCAATCTAAATATTTATGCCGGATTTGCCAATTTAGATTTTGGAATTAACAAGTCCTTTTCTGGAACGGTTGGACTGCGTTATGAGAAAGACGATATTACTATTTTATGGGATGTTGCAAATTATGTGGGTCGTGTTGGATCTATTACTAAAAAATATGCTGAAGTTTTTCCGAGTACCAACCTTAAATACCAACTCAGCGAAAAGCACTTTTTGCGCTTTGCAGCTAGCTTAACTCAAACACTGCCTGAATTTAAAGAATTAGCCCCTTTTGAATACGTGTCTCCAACCGGGCGTGTAACACGAGGAGTTCCAGATTTAGAAAAATCGGAAGTGACTAATATCGATTTAAAATGGGAATTCTTTCCGAAGCATGGTGAATTAATTTCAGCAACCACCTTTTATAAACAAATTAAAAACCCTATCAATTTAGCCCAAACAAGAGGGTCATCGGGAATTTTTGAATATGCCAACACTGGTAAAGCAGCTAATGTTTTTGGGATTGAATTAGAAACCCGATTGAACCTCATTGAAAACGAAGACGATAAAAGCATTTTAAACTTCAATGCTAATCTGAGTAAAATGTGGTTTAATCAAGATTTAGGCGGAGCATTTCAATATAATAATTATAAGAAAACCGATTTACAAGGTGCTTCAAATTTAATACTGAATGCATCTTTAGGGTATAATTCTCAATCTGAAAACGCATTTATAGCAACCCTAACAGGTAATTATTCTTCAGATAAAATATTTGCTTTAGGATCTCCAGAAGATTTTGCAAATAGCGATGTCCTTTTTAATAATGAAATCATTGAAAAGGGCTTCTTTACTATGGATTTAGTCATAAGCAAAAAGCTGTCAGAAAAAATAGATTTAAAATTAATTGCTAGCAATTTGCTAAACCCAAGTATAGAACAAACACAAAAGATTAGAAGTATTAACAATGGAGTTACTACTAATGAATTAGTAAACTCTTATAAAAACGGAAGCCAATTTAACTTAAGTCTCAAGTATAGTTTCTAATTAACTTTTAGTTAACATAAACACCAACTTATTCTTAAAGCATAACCTCGATTTAATCTTCAATTAATGTAAACAAAAGACTATGGTATTTCCTTTGTCTAACAAATAAATCATAAAAATAAACATGAAAAAATTAGCAGTAAAATTATTAAGTATCACCATTATTATTACATCACTTATCGTAATAAGCTGTAGTAGCAGCGATGATCCAAATCCAATTAGCACACCTGAAGCCAAAGTTATAGAAAGCTTAAACACCGGTATAATGAATGGAACATTAGAAGAATCATTTACACTTGATGCAAGCACACAATATGCATTAACTGGTCAATTTATTATCGCCCAAGGTGCCGTATTAAACATTCCTGCGGGCACAAAAATAGTGGCCGATAATGGTGGGACTGATGTCTATGTCGCTGTTTTAAAAGGCGGACAAATAAACATTAATGGCAATGCTACAAACCCAGTAGTTATGTCATCCATTGATGGAAATCCTGGAGATTGGGGCGGATTAACCATTTGTGGAAATGCAACAACTACTGCGGGTATTGATGCCGAAGCTGAAGTTGGTGGGTTCTCGTATGGTGGGTCAAATGATACTGACACTTCAGGATCTATTACTTATCTTGTAATTAAAGGAACAGGTGCACAAATTAACTCGGAGTCACAATACAATGGCATTTCATTATATACCGTAGGATCTGGGACAACTATTGCTAATATCTCAGTGATCAACGGTGCTGATGATGGTGTTGAGTTTTTCGGAGGAACAGTTTCTGCTTCTAATCTCTATTTAGAAAATAATGAGGATGACGCAGTAGATTGGACCGAAGGCTGGAAAGGGACCATAACAAATACTTACATATCACATACAATCGATGGTTTTTCAACTGCTTTTGAAGGTGACAAAGTAAACAACAATCCTCAATTTGTAAATGTAACGGCTATCTCTACTGTAGGTGGGACTGCATTACAATTCAAAAAACAATCAGGAGCTACGATTAACAACTTATACTTGAGTGGTTATGACACCAACATCGATATGAAAGATGATGGGCCATTAGTTAATGTACAAATTGATGGTACTGATGCTAATCCAGCTTCAAATTACAATACAGGAACACCAATTGATATCTCAGGATGGGTGTGGAAAAACTTTAACTTATAAGACATCATTCAAAACACAAACCATTTATAATAAAAAAGCATCCTAAATTTAGGATGCTTTTTTATTTGTTGAAAGTTAAATTTAATTGCTAAGGAACCTTTGTTCTTCAACTCAATAACATTAACAATTCCATTTTCATTATAATCTACTTCTTTTAAAGTTTTATTTGTCCAATAAAACCATTTGCCGCCTTTTTTCCCATTATCATAATTTGCAGAAACTAATTTCTCAACTTGTGCATTAAAACTTAACCATTCACCTTGTAAAAGTCCATTTAGAGTGTATGCGCCAAATTGGCCAACAGCTCCCTTGTCATGATAATACGTTATATCAATTAAATTGGTGTTTTTATTAAGTTTCAAATCTCTCTTTTGTTGTTCAAAAGAAACCGCACTAATTAAAAAGGCAAGTAAAAAAAAGGTGTGCTTCATAAATATCGGGTTTTTATGTGTTTTTAAAAACTACAGACCCAAGCTTAATGTTTAATTAATATTAAGGTTACAATTACATTATTTTGAAAGTGCATATTTGTATTGTCTTAAGACAAAATGTTTAGTTTTTCATATAATTTATTAGTTTTTGTCGACTACATTATCATGAATTCTAGGGCAGGCTGCCTTTGCCCGAGGCAGCCTTTTTTTATCGAAACCATAATCTTTTGGAAACATTAAGTTAACATTAGTGTTAGTTATTTGCAGTGACAAAAATTAATACTGATTATGAAACTTAAACTATCGCTCACGGCTTTAGCCCTTTTTACATTTGCGTTTATTAATGCACAAGAAACACTGGCTCCTAAATTTGGTAAAGGTCTTTTTAATTTGGTTGGTCAAGACAGTTCTTGGACCATGAAAATTGGTGCAAGAATGCAATTTTTAGCCATTTCAAATTGGGAAAGTGAAGACGGGAAACTTATTAATCCGGAAGCTAATTTTTTAGTTAGACGATCTCGTTTAAAATTTGGGGGTTACGCCTTTAGTCCTAAACTTGTTTATAAACTCGAACTAGGCTTATCAAATAGAGATATTTCTGGCGCCTCAAAATTTACAAATAATGCGCCTAGATATATTTTAGATGCGGTTATAAAATGGAATTTTCACGAAAATTTCGTGTTGTGGTTTGGTCAAACGAAACTCCCAGGAAATAGAGAACGTGTGATTTCTTCAGCTAACCTTCAGCAAGTAGACCGTTCATTATTAAACAAGCGTTTTAATATTGACCGTGATTTTGGAATTCAATTAAGACATCACTTTAAGCTTTCAAAATCCTTTGTTGTAAAAGAAATATTTTCATTGGCTCAAGGCGAAGGTAGAAATGTCACTACTGGAAATCTTGGTGGACACCAATTTACAGGTCGTTTAGAATTATTACCGTTTGGAAACTTTAGTAGTAAAGGAGATTACAAAGGCGCTGATTTAAAACGCGAAAGTACTGCAAAAATAGCTTTTGGCGTTGGTTATGATCATAATAACAACGCGGTTAAAAACAGGAGTAACCAAGGGTCTTATATGGTAACTGATACTGGTTTTTACGAAACGAATATCAACACTCTATTTCTAGATGCGATGTTTAAGTACAAAGGATTCTCGTTTATGGCTGAATATGCAGATAGAGACGCTAAAGATCCTTTTGCTAAAAATGTTGACGGAACGCTCACGGGAGATGTAGTTCAAGTTGGAAAGGGACTTAACCTTCAAACGGGATATTTATTAAAAAACGATTGGGAGGTTTCTGGACGATATACCAATATTGAGCTTGATAAAGCAATCACTGGTAAAGGTTTAGAAGAACAATACACTATAGGACTATCAAGATACATTGTTGGACATAGCCTAAAAATTCAATCGGATATTAGTTATTTAAACGTCGCAGGAGGGAACAACCAATTGATGTATCGTTTACAATTTGATATCCATTTTTAAAACATAACATTTAGATAACATTGCACTTAGATTCACAATAGATATTTGCAAATAATATAACACAAATTATGGAAAACATTTACTTATTAATGATTGTAGCCCTCGGCATTTTAGCTATTGCTGATTTGGTAGTAGGCGTAAGTAACGATGCTGTAAACTTTTTAAATTCAGCAATTGGTTCTAAAGCAATTTCATTTAGAACTATTATGATTGTCGCAAGTTTAGGTATTGCCTGTGGTGCTATTTTCTCTAGTGGAATGATGGAAGTCGCTAGAAAAGGTATTTTCAATCCTGGGGAATTTATGTTTGATGAAATCATGTATATTTTTATGGCGGTTATGATTACCGACATTCTACTGCTAGATTTCTTTAATACATTGGGGATGCCAACCTCTACAACTGTTTCAATAGTATTTGAATTATTGGGTGCCGCAGTTGCCATGGCGTTAATAAAAATTGGTGCTGATGGCGGAAGTTTTTCCGATTTGGGAATCTATATTAATACTTCTAAAGCTACCCAAATTATATTTGGAATACTGCTCTCGGTGGTCGTCGCCTTTTCCGTAGGGGCTCTGGTGCAATGGGTTTCAAGGCTGCTGTTGTCATATAATTTCGATAAAAAAGCAAATTGGGTTGGTGCGCTTTTTGGTGGAGCTGCCTTAACAGCTATGGTATATTTTATCCTTATGAAAGGTATAAAAGGTGCTGATATTGCTAAAGAAAGTTTTGATATTATTGGGGGTTCAACAATTAAAGATTTCTTAGAAACTCAAGTCTTACCAATAATAGGGGTAAGTTTAATATTTTGGTCTTTATTATCGTACGCACTAATAAACTACTTTAAATCAAATATCTATAAAGTCATTATTATTGTTGGAACATTCGCGTTGGCATTAGCTTTTGCAGGAAATGATTTGGTAAACTTTATTGGTGTGCCAATTGCGGCATGGCAATCTTATGAAGCCTGGGCTGCATCAGGAGTGGCAGCCACTGATTTCAGTATGGAAATTCTAGCGTCAAAAGTGCCTACACCAACACTCCTTCTATTTATTGCTGGAATGATAATGGTATTAACCTTATGGTTTTCTAGTAAGGCTAAAAAAGTTGTAAAAACTTCTATAGACTTGTCTAGTCAAGTTGCAACTAAAGAGCGTTTCCAACCCAACTGGTTGTCGAGAACGTTTGTAAGAGGAGCGATAGGAACATCACAAATCTCTTCTTATCTTTTACCTGAATCATGGCAAGCAAAAATTGAAAAACAATTTGAAAAACCAGTGATTTCTTTAACAAAGGATAAAACCCACGAACTCCCTGCTTTCGATTTAGTAAGAGCAGCGGTTAACTTAATGGTAGCCGGGGTATTAATTTCAATTGCTACATCATACAAATTGCCTTTATCCACAACTTATGTGACTTTTATGGTAGCCATGGGTACCTCCTTAGCCGATAGAGCTTGGGGAAGCGAAAGTGCAGTTTACAGGGTTGCCGGAGTACTAAATGTCATTGGAGGCTGGTTCTTTACTGCAATAAGCGCATTTACAGCAGCAGCTATTATGGCTTATTTAATAAACCTTGGAGGCCCAACAGCAATTGCTATTTTATTATTTATTGCGGTATTACTTTTAGGTAGAAATTATGTGTCTCATAAAAAGAAATCTAAAGAAACAAAAGCAGAAGATAGCCTTGAGAATGCTGAAAGTAGTTCTATACAAGGGGTAATTCATGAAAGTGCTAAAAACATTGCAAGTGTTGTAAAACGTGGAAACCGAATTTACACTAATGCTATTAAGGGTCTTGCTAAACAGGATTTACCTGCACTTAAAAAGAATAAAAAACAAGTGGTTAAGCTGTCTAATGAAGTTGATGAATTGAGAGACAATATCTTCTATTTTATTAAAAATTTAGACGAATCCAGTATTGGGGCAAGTAATTTCTATATCAATATATTAGGTTATTTACAGGATATGACACAATCTCTAGAATACATTTCTAAAGTCAGTCATAAACATATAAATAATAACCACAAGAAGTTAAAATTCAATCAAATTAAGGAACTTAAACAAGTTGATGATAAGATAGAGGTATTATTTAATGATACCAAAGCTGCTTTTGACTCTCAATCATTCGAAAAAATTGGCGCAATTCTTGCCGAAAAAACCGAAGTATACGATTTGGTAAAAGAGAAAATTCAGAAACAAGTTGAGCGTACACGAACAGAAGAATCAAGTCCTAAAAACACGACTTTATATTTTAGTCTACTTTTAGAAACTAAAGATTTATTAAACGCAACTATGAACCTCTTAGAAGAGTATCATAGTGCTCATGATGGTTCTGTTGCTCCGGCAACAATTTCTACTGAGGAAGAACCAAATACTGAAAGTTAAACACTGTTTTATATCCTTTGATACACTAGAATAAGTTGGTTAGTTAGAAATTTCTTTTGTATCGTAAAAAGCATCTCTATGAGGTGCTTTTTCATTTTTATTAGTATTTTTAGTCCTAAAATTAACAATATCATGAATAAGTCCATTTATTATTTATTTGCTATTTGCCTTATAATGCTAAGTTTAAACGCTTGTAACAAGCCACTTACTGGAGCTCAGCTTTTAGAAAATGCCATTGCATATCATGATCCAAATGGTCAATGGGATGCTTTTAACGGAAGCTTTACCGTGCGAATGGAAACCCCTAGTCAGGCAAGCCGTAACAGTAGGATTAGTATTAATCTACAAGATGAAATTTTTGATTTAGTCGTGACAAGAGATTCTATAACGACCAAGTATACCATCAACAAAGGAGATTGTGCCTTGGCATTGAATAACAGTTCCAATTTCACAGAAGAAATGGCTTCTAATAACAATTTAAGTTGTGAGCGCGCCAACATGTACAAAAATTATTATACCTACCTGTATGGCCTCCCTATGAAGCTTAAAGATGATGGCACACATATCCATGAAACTGTTGAAACCAAATCCTTTAAAGGCAAAGACTATTTAGTTTTAAAAGCGACTTATGATAAAGCGGTTGGAAGTGACATTTGGTATTTCTATTTTAACCCTGAGACTTATGCTATGGAAGTGTATCAATTTTTTAAAACAGATGATGCCGGCAATCAAAAAGACGATTCGGGGGAATATATTTTATTGACTGAGGAAGCGGAGGTTAATACTATTAAAATGCCCAAAGCACGAGCTTGGTACTTCAATAAAGATGACAAGTATTTAGGTACGGATATATTGAACCCTTAAACCGAGTCTGTTTGTGATGTAACTCCAATTAGATCTAGATCTAATTGCGTTCTCTTTTTGGCTTCAAACTTCTTTATGTCTACAACATAAGTATTAGACATAGAGTCATGCCATCCACGTCCTTTTTCTCCTAAAAAGGAGAAAAATTCAAAAGGAATTAAACGACATAAAGTTCTTAGAATTATGTCTAAAACCCCAGGTTTAGATCCATCCTCCATAACCACTTTAGTTTGGGTGATAAACTTACCAAGAGTTCTATGCAATAGTGTTTCAAAAAGAATGTAATAAGTGAAGTAAATAATTAAAGTTAATACCAAGTTTTCTAAAGAATCTAAATCAGTGAGATAATTGAGAGGTGCTTCTATTCCTATAGACGCCAAAAGGCCAATACCCACCCCAATTAGAACTGCGAGTATATAATATCCAATTATATCAAGTATATATGTTCCAAATCGTTTTTCTCGACTTGCAAATAATTCTGGGGTTACAATAAAATTTTGAGTGTTCATGACGGTTCGGGGGGTTTCGTATTACTCCTTAAATATAGCCTTTTAAACTTACAATTTAATAAACAAAAAGCACCTCGACTGAGGTGCTTTTTATTTATGATTATGTGCGTTCTAAATTATGATCCACACATTAGGCAGTCATCACCTTGAGCCTCTTTGGACTGGGCAATTAAGGCTTTCATTTCTTCGGCTGACATAGGCTCAATATCTACAGTTTCTTTGGCGAATTTAGCCGCTGTTTGTGCTGCCTTCTCCTTTTTCTGAGCTACGACTATCTGTGCCGTTTCTTCTACTGACACTTCTACAACAGCTTCCGCTGGTTGTTCTTCTTTTTTGTTGTCTAAAGTGAATTTTATTGCATCAACGGCACTCTTAGTGCGTAAATAATACATCCCTGTTTTTAAGCCACTTTTCCATGCATAAAAATGCATTGAAGTTAACTTAGCCATAGTGGCACCTTCCATAAATAAATTAAGTGATTGTGACTGATCAATAAAATACCCTCTGTGACGAGACATATCTATAATATCTTTCATACTCAATTCCCAAACGGTTTTGTACATCTCCTTAATATCTTGAGGGATATTATCAATGCCTTGAATAGAGCCATTTGCTCTCATTATTTCTTGCTTTAAAGTATCATTCCAAAGACCCAACTCAACCAAGTCTTCTAATAAATGTTTATTTACAACAATAAATTCTCCTGATAACACACGACGGGTATAAATATTAGAAGTATAAGGCTCAAAACATTCGTTATTACCTAAAATTTGTGAGGTACTCGCTGTTGGCATTGGTGCTACTAATAATGAGTTACGTACGCCATTTTTAAGCACTTGTTTACGCAGCTTTCCCCAGTCCCAATTACCACTTAATTCTTCATCCTTAATTCCCCAAAGATTATGTTGAAACTCCCCATTACTTATTGGAGACCCCTTATAAGTTTTGTATGGCCCATCAACTGTTGCTTCTTCCATTGATGCTGTTACCGCAGCAAAATATAAAGTTTCAAAAATATCCTGGTTTAATTGTTTTGCTTCATCACTGGTAAATGGCATCCTTAACTTAATAAAAGTATCGGCTAATCCCTGAACTCCTAATCCAATAGGACGGTGACGGAAATTTGAATTTTCAGCCTCTTTAACAGGGTAGTAGTTTCTATCAATTACCTTATTTAAGTTTTTTGTTACGCGTTTAGTAATTTTAAATAATTCTTTATGATCAAAGGTGCCATCTTTAATAAACATAGGCAATGCAATGGATGCCAAATTACATACAGCAACTTCATCTGGAGAGGTATACTCCATAATTTCTGTACATAAGTTTGAAGATCGAATAGTTCCTAAATTTTTCTGATTAGATTTTCTATTTGCTGCATCTTTGTACAACATATATGGCGTTCCTGTTTCAATTTGAGACTCGGTAATTTTTTCCCAAAGTTCACGTGCTTTTATCGTTTTGCGCCCTTTATCCTCAGCTTCATACTTTGTGTATAGCGCTTCAAATTCTTCACTGTGTATTTCCGGTAATCCAGGGCATTCGTTTGGACACATTAAGGTCCACATTCCATCTTCCTGGACACGTTTCATGAATAAATCTGGAATCCACATGGCATAAAATAAATCACGTGCACGCATCTCTTCTTTTCCATGATTTTTCTTTAAATCTAAAAAATCAAAAATATCAGCATGCCATGGTTCAAGGTACATAGCAAAACTTCCTTTTCGTTTTCCGCCACCTTGATCTACATATCGTGCAGTATCATTAAACACACGAAGCATTGGTACTATTCCATTACTTGTCCCATTAGTACCAGCAATATAACTTCCAGTAGCACGAACATTATGCATAGCTAATCCTATTCCTCCAGCAGATTGCGAGATTTTCGCAGTTTGCTTAAGCGTATCGTAAATACCATCAATGCTATCATCTTTCATAGTTAGTAAGAAACATGATGACATTTGAGGTTTTGGCGTACCCGAATTAAAAAGTGTTGGCGTAGCATGTGTAAAAAAGCGTTTTGACATTAACTCATAAGTCTCAATAGCAGCTTCTAAATCATTTAAATGAATCCCAATAGAAACACGCATTAGCATGTGTTGTGGACGCTCGGCAATTTGACCATTCAATTTTAATAGATACGATCGTTCCAAAGTTTTAAACCCGAAGTAATCATAGCCAAAATCACGATTATAGATTATAGTAGAATCCAGTTTTTCTTTATTATCCATGATCACATTATACACCTCATCCGATAGTAATGGGGCATCTTTTCCATTTCTAGGATTAACATAAGTGTACAAATCTTCCATGACCTCACTAAAAGTCTTTTTGGTGTTTTTATGTAAATTAGAGACAGAAATTCTCGCTGCTAAACGTGCATAATCCGGATGTGCTGTAGTTAAAGTGGCAGCAATTTCAGCGGCTAAATTATCCAGTTCGCTTGTAGTAACCCCATCATACAATCCTTCAATAACACGCATGGCAACTTTTACAGGATCAACAAGTTCGTTTAATCCATAACATAATTTTCGAACACGTGCCGTGATCTTGTCGAACATCATTGGTTCTTTTCTGCCATCTCTTTTAACTACATACATAATATTATACTTTTTTTTAGTGTTTCTTTCTGATACGCCTTCAGAAAAAAGGTTAGTTGGTTAGTCTATATTCTAATTCTGATTCACATCAGATTAAAATAGGATTCTAGTTGGTTGTGATCAATTGAAGTGAGCGCTCTACAAACTTAGGGAGCTAGACCACGCCTCATTGATTATAAAATGGTTGTTTACTTATTCTTCCCATTGTCATGGGACTTGTATTATTAATTGAGTACTAAAATCGAACCTAATCAGGTTTTGTTTTTCAATTAAAAATCGGCATCAAAACTGAATTTGTCTTTTTCATCTTCTTTATTAAGAACCCCAGCTTTTTGGTATTCTGAAACACGTTTTTCAAAGAAATTGGTTTTTCCTTGTAGCGAAATCATGTCCATAAAATCAAAAGGATTAGATGCGTTATATGCTTTTTCGCAACCAAACTCTACCAATAATCTATCGGTAACAAATTCAAGATATTGTGTCATTAGTTTAGAATTCATTCCAATTAAACTCACTGGTAATGATTCTGTAATAAACGAACGCTCAATATCCAAAGCGTTAGTTAATATTTTAGTAATCCGTTCTTTAGGAACTTTATTTATAATATGATTTTCGTGTAAATGCACTGCAAAGTCACAATGCAAGCCTTCATCACGAGAAATTAATTCATTTGAAAAGGTAAGTCCAGGCATAATCCCTCTTTTCTTCAACCAGAATATTGAGCAGAAACTCCCTGAGAAAAAGATTCCTTCAACAGCAGCAAATGCAATTAAACGCTCAGCAAAGCTTGGTGAATCAATCCATTTTAATGCCCATTCAGCTTTCTCTCTAATGGCAGGAAAATGATCAATAGCTGTAAATAGTTTGTCTTTTTCTGCTTCATCCTTAACATAAGTATCTATCAATAAAGAATAGACTTCCGAATGGATATTCTCCATCATAATTTGGAATCCATAAAAGAATTTCGCCTCGGTGTATTGTACTTCACTCACAAAGTTTTCTGCCAAGTTTTCATTCACAATACCGTCACTAGCCGCGAAAAAAGCTAATATATGCTTGATAAAATAACGCTCGTCATCATTCAATTTCTCCTTCCAATCAATAATATCTTGATGTAAGTCAATTTCTTCAGCAGTCCAAATACTAGCCTCCTGTTTTTTATACCACTCCCAAATATCATGATGTTGAATAGGAAAAATCACAAAGCGATCTTTATTTTCTTGTAAAATGGGTTCTATTTGTTGTGACATAATGAGTGTTAATTAAATTTTTACAGACTTTAAAACTTGTGTCGTAATAGGAATAACAAATATTTAAAAAAGCGTTCATAAATGAAAGTCATTTTTATAAACATTGTTAACAAGTTCTTAACAACGAGCCTCTTTTTTCCTACGCATATAAATTTTCCAATGATATTGTATCTATTTGATTTACAAGATGTTAAAAATTACAAGCAGCCTAAACCCCTAGTAAAACAAGGGAATGTTAAGAACAGGAAAACCAAAAAACTTCAAATCTTATTTTTGAAAATTAGAAAATATGTTTTACAAGAAAAATATCAATTGAAATAAATTTTAGTAGGACGATATTGTTGAAAAAAAATAGAGTACCCTTGATAATTTATAAAACAAAAAAAAGTCAGGATCAACTCTGACTTTTCTTTTGATGATTAATCGCAATTTTAATAAAAAAGTGAATCTCCACAAACACTTTATATTATTAAAGTATTAATCTTTAATGTTGTAAACCTTTCAACACCTCTATGTAAAGGTAAGAAAAAAAATACGTTTTTTTAAATAATTGTATTACAGTTTCGCAAGATTTATTAACAGCATTAGTATAATTATTGTTTGTCTAACGCATCTCCTTGGCAACTTTTTCTAATTCCATATACCAATCTTCTCCAAATTTTCTTATCAGTGCTTCTTTTACAAACTTATAAACAGGCACTTGCAGTTCTTTTCCTAGTGTACATGCGTCATCGCAAATATGCCATCCGTGATAATTAACCGCAGAAAACTCGCTATAATCTTTCACTCTAACCGGGTATAAATGACAAGATACGGGCTTTTTCCATGTGATATCTCCTTGATTATATGCTTCTTCAATAGCACAAAGAGCCGTTTTATGCTCGTCAAAAATTACATAAGCACAATCGGCCCCATCAATTAATGGTGTTTCCAACTCACCATCATCCGTTGTGATAAAAGCACCTTGCTTTTCAATAACATCAATTCCTTTTTGACGTAAGTAAGGTTTAACGATTGGATAAATATCTACAAGTATTTGACTTTCTTTTTTTTCAAGGGGAGCCCCCGCGTCTCCATCAACGCAACACGCGCCTTTGCATGCACTTAAATTACATACAAAGTCCTTTTCGACAATCTCTTCTGAAACTATGGTTTTTCCTAATTGAAACATGGCGCAAATATAAGTGTAATTATATTTTAATAAAGAGATATAATCAACATAAAGTTTTATAATATAATTAAATAATAAATACCGAACTTTGCACAGCAATTTTTAATATCATGCCTATGCAATTCAATTTTAAAGAAATAATTACTGCCTTTATGGTGTTGTTTGCTGTAATAGATATTATTGGAAATATTCCAATAATTATAGATTTACGCAAAAAAGTTGGTCATATACAGAGTGAGAAGGCATCAATAATTGCCGGTTTCATTATGATCCTTTTCCTATTCTTAGGGAAAAGTATTTTAAGTTTAATTGGTATTGATGTGAATTCGTTTGCCGTTGCTGGTGCTTTTATATTGTTTTTTATTGCTTTAGAAATGATTCTTGGGATAACACTTTATAAAGAAGAAGATAACAATGCGTTAACTGCATCTATATTTCCTCTAGCCTTCCCCTTAATTGCAGGGCCAGGAAGTTTAACCACACTATTATCGTTACGAGCGGAATTTAGAATTGAGAATATTATTATTGCTGTAATATTAAATGTGGTTCTTATTTATATCGTATTAAAAACCTCTGCAAAAATAGAACGCTTTATTGGTAAAAATGGCATTAGCATTATCCGTAAGGTTTTTGGTGTAATTTTGCTAGCTATTGCCGTCAAACTATTTACAACTAATATAAAAGCTCTTTTATAATTATGAAACATCCATTATTAAATCTTAATATTCAAGAGCCCGCATAAATTAATATTAGATTTAACCGAATTAATAATTATTAAACTCGAATGAAAGCATTTACATATATTCTTAGCATTATTGCCATTATTTTTGTGGCATTTAATCTCACACAAATAGATTACAGTACCCCTTTTGGGGAAGATAGCATTGTAGCAGTAATAACTGTTGTTGCAGGACTGTGTGCTATTTTGTTACTAACCATAGTTCGCCTATCAAAATCAATTGAAAAGACTATTAAAAAGAAACGCTAATGCATGATGTTTTAATTATAGGCGGAGGTGCGGCTGGGATGTCCTGTGCTCTAGTATTAGGGTCTGCACAAGCAAGGCCTTATGTTGCTTATAAAAGCATTGCAATAATTACTCATCAAAAGACATCTCACCTTCAAAACGCCTTGTTTAATAATGTTTTAGGCTTAACTCCAGGCACTACTGGTGCTTCAATATTAGAAAGTGGCCAGATTCAATTATCGACGTTATACCCTCATATAACACAAATTGAGAGTGAAAAGGTTAATGCTATCATTAGAGAGGGTAACAGTTTTACAATTGTGACTAACAAAAATAGTTATACTACCAAAATAGCAGTAATAGCTATTGGGTACACAAATTCTCTTCATATTAAAGGAATAGAAAAATATATTGAGGCTCATCCCAGAGCTGTTCCAGAAAAAGATAGAATTTGGTTAAAAAACAATGATCATCTTGTAGACACTAATCTATATGTTGCAGGGACTTTAGCCGGTTGGAGAAGCCAGTTTGCGATTAGCGCAGGTAGTGGCGCCCATGTTGCAACAGATATTTTAACAGTTTGGAATGGCGGTAAACACACTAAGGTGCACGATTCAGTAGTAAAGAAGTGATCTTTTAATAATTGTTAGGATTAGTCAATTCTTTCACACGTTCAAGCATATTATCATTGCTGTTCAGTACTTGGGTATAGGCTTCATTACCATATAGCTGTTCAGCCATTTTAGCTTTAAGATATAACTTCACCTCATCACTATAGGCTATAATACTTATTTTATAACGACGCATTCTAGCATTGTAATAGGCCTCGAACCTTTTAAGATCCTCATCACTTACGGTATAAGTCTCATAAAATGATTGTCTAGTAACATTTTCAAATAAACTACGATCTTTATCCAAATCTTCAAAAACAAAATATTCCATAATCCCAGTATTCAGGATATAATTGATGGTTTGGTTTTCCATTTTTTGATTAATAGGAACAAATTCATCAGGGATTATTCCTCCACCACCATACACTACTTTGCCCTTTGGGGTTGTAAACTTAAGTGAATCGGCAATCTCTATATTATCTGCACTAGAAAGCTCACCATTATTTATACGTTTGTAATACTCATGGTAATAATCTTTATTTCCATTTTCATATGAACGTTGAATAGACCGTCCGGTTGGTGTATAGTAACGTGACACGGTTAGCCTTACAGCACTCCCATCTCCCAGAGCCATTTCTCGTTGCACTAAGCCCTTACCATAAGACCGTCGCCCAACAATAGTTCCTTTATCATTATCTTGTAAAGCACCTGCTACTATTTCACTGGCTGATGCCGAACTTTCATTAATTAAAACGTAAACTTCACCATTTTCAAAACTCCCTTTACTCGTTGCAAAACTATTTTCAATTTTACCTTTTTTGTTTTTAGTAAATAGAATTAGCTTCTGGTTTTCTAGAAATTCATCGGCTATTTGTTCTGCAATATTCAAAAACCCACCAGGATTATCACGCAAATCTAAAACCAATTTGGTAGCACCATCGTCCTGAAGTGCAGTCAATGCTTTTTTAAATTCCTTATAAGTGGACTCTGCGAATCGATTTATTTTAATATAGCCTAAGTCATTTGATAACAAATAGGCAGCATCAATACTTTTTATAGGGACTTCTCCTCGTCTTACTTTAAACTCTAATAACTCCGGTTCGCCCCTTCTATAGATTTTTAATTTAACTTTTGTATTCTTCTCCCCTTTAAGTCTTTTTACAACTGAATCATTAGTCCAACTGGGGCCAAAAATAGATTCCCCATTAGCAACAACAATTCGATCTCCTCCTTTAATACCCGCTCTTATACTTGGTCCTCCTTCTAAAGACCTTATTACAGTTACCGTATCTTTATAGGTATAAAAACTTACTCCAATACCAACAAAATCACCTTTCATATTATCGGTAACTTTTTGAAGATCTTTTTTGGGAATATATGTAGAATGTGGATCTAGATTATCCAATATACTATTCACCGTAACATCTACAATACTATCGGTATTAACATCATCAACATATTCATGATCTATATAATCAATAAGTCTGTTGAGCTTGTCTTTTTTTGAATTTGAAGAAAATAATCGATCAGACTTATCTGCGAAACTCAATTTTCCGCCTATAAAGATGCCTGCTGCGATTGCAACACCAATAATTAGAGGTAAATATTTTTTTTGAATATGCATTAATTTAAATCACTAACATGTTTTACATTTATTCCTGCTTTTTCCAAGAACCTTATACCAGAATCATCTTTATAAGCCTTCCCATACACAACTCGTACAATTCCAGCTTGATGAATCAATTTACTACATTCTTTACACGGAGATAACGTAATATAAAGTGTCGCGCCTTTACACGACTGTGTTGATGATGCTACCTTTGAAATGGCATTTGCTTCCGCATGCAATACATACCATTTTGTATAACCTTTGTCATCTTCACAATAATTTTCAAATCCTGTCGGTGTGCCATTATATCCATCAGAAATTATCATTCTATCTTTTACTATTATAGCACCCACTTGTTTGCGTTTACAATAGGAAAGCTGTCCCCATTCTTTTGCAATTCTCAAATAAGCCTTATCGTATTTTAGTTGTTTTTGTTCTGGCATTAATAACTAACGTTTATTTTAAAAAAGACTAATCTATTAATTTAAAAAGAATCAAAACCCTTTAAGTATGTATTCTAACGAAGATACAAGGTTCAAGTTTTAATTACAATAGTAGTCTCTTGATTTATGATAACTTTCACTTTTCGCGTCAAAAATAGTAATTTCAAGACAAACAAGACAGGAACGCTTCTCAAGAAGCTTATAACTTATCTAATATTGAATTGATTAAAACAAATCACTGCGTATAAGCATTGGTATCACGAGACCTACAACTATAGCAGAAATTACCATCATCCAATCTCGTTTAGAAAACCTAAAAATAGTTTGACCCATAAAACCTAAAAATAGCACGACAAAAACAATTATAATTTGTGCAATTTCAATTCCTAATGCAAATTCTAAAAGGGGTTCTAACTTACTTTCCGATCTCCCGATAAACATTTTGAATTCTCTAGCAAATCCCAACCCATGGATAAGTCCGAAAAATAAGGTTGAGACAAACAAAATACCTATTTTTTGTTCTTTTGCCTTTTTTCCAGCAGTAAACACATTATAGATTGCAACAATTAAAATGGTAAGTGGAATCAAAAACTCTACTAAACTGCCATTAATACTCACAACATTATATGCTGCCAACACCAATGATAATGTATGTCCTAAGGTAAACATGGACACCAATACTAGCACGCGTTTCCAATCTTTAAAAAGATAAGGCACGGTTAAGACCATTAAAAAAAGCACATGGTCATACCCATTAATATCCAAAACATGGTTAATTCCGTATTCTATATTAAACCAAACATTTTCAAGCATAAGTAAGTAATTTGCGTTCTTCCAAAGCTACTTAATTATTTGAACTTTGACACCCCTTTTTTAAGCCATGCATAATATTCATCAACATCCGGGGTATATGCTACAGGCGCAATTAAATTCTCCTCATTATGGTCCATTAACACATAATAGGGTTGTGAGTTGGTTTTATACTTTATTGTTTGTAATTCACTCCATTTCTGACCAATGTATTTTAATTTTTTACCGGGTCTTAATTTTGATTCTACAACTTCATTCTCCGGCAATCGTCGTTTATCATCAACATATAAAGAAATTAACACAACATCTCCTTTTAATATTTTTAAGACCTTGTCTTTAACCCATACATTTTGTTCCATTTTTCTGCAATTCACACATGCTTTACCTGTAAAATCAATCATTACAGGTTTGTTTACCTTTTTAGCATAAGCCAATCCTTTATAGTAATCATTAAAAGCAAGAATATCATGCGGCGCCATTAAATGAGCTCCTTCTGGGATATCATCATGGGCTGTTGAGGCACTTCCTCCCATCCTGGAGTATCCTACACCATAAGGGGATTCACTATAGTGTTGTGGTGGTGGAAATGCACTAATCAAATTTAAAGGTGCTCCCCATAGGCCTGGAATCATATATATTGTAAAAGACATCACAACTAAGCCTAAACTTAATCTACCAACCGAAATGTGTGTTACCGGGGAGTCATGTGGTAATTGAATCTTGCCAAACAAATAGAATGCTAAGGCTCCAAATATAGCAATCCAAATAGCTAAAAATACTTCGCGTTCTAATAGATGTAAGTCTAAAACTAAATCTGCTTGCGATAAAAACTTGAATGCCAAAGCTAACTCTAAGAATCCTAATACCACTTTTACTGTATTTAACCATCCTCCAGATTTTGGTAATGAATTTAACCATCCTGGGAATGCAGCAAATAGTGCAAATGGTAATGCAATTGCCAATGAAAATCCTAACATCCCAATAATTGGCGCTAAGCCTCCTTTAGATGCGGCTTCTACCAGTAAGGTTCCAACTATTGGCCCTGTACAAGAAAAAGAAACTATAGCTAGTGCTAAAGCCATAAAGAAGATCCCGATTAAACCGCCTCTATCGGCTTGAGAATCCACTTTATTTGCCCAAGAATTCGGCAACATTATTTCGAAAGCTCCCAAAAATGAGACTGCAAATACAACTAATAATAAAAAGAAAATTATATTGAACCAAACATTTGTAGCTAAAGCATTTAAAGCATCTGCTCCGAATATTCCAGTTACTGCGGTTCCTAATAGCACATAAATTACAATGATACAAATGCCGTAAATAATTGCATTTCTAATTCCTGCAGCTTTATTTTTACTTTGTTTGGTAAAGAAACTCACCGTCATAGGGATCATTGGAAATACGCAGGGTGTTAGTAATGCCGCGAATCCTGATATAAATGCAATGAAAAATATTGACCAAAGTCCCCGAGCAGAATTCTCATTAGCTTCTTTGTCAACGACTTCAGCTAAAGAGCTGGAGGTATCACCACTACCCGTTATTTTTTTTCCTGTAAGATTAAACAGTAGATCTATTTCGACCGGCGCTAAACATTTTTCATCATCGCAGACCGTAAATTCAACAACCCCATTCACCGTATCTATAGCTCCTGAAACTTCAATTTGCTGTTCAAAAATTGCCTCATTTTCAAAATACTTAATTGTCATGTCAAAAACAGGATCATTAACAGTATGTCCTTCTTCTTCCGAAGTATTACCCACTATTTTAATTGCCCCGTTTTTATCATCAAAAGTAAAGGTTGTAGGTATCGGTCCATCATCTGGAACATTCTGGGAATACACATGCCATCCAGAGTCAATAGTTGCTTTAGAAATTAATTTATAACTAGTTTCTGAAATTTTCTCTACTGATGTTGACCATTTTACAGGATCAAAAATTTGTGAAAAACTATCTGATTCACCTAAAACAGGAGACTCCTCTCCCAAATTAAACTCAAAAGACACTTCTGTAGGAGGCAAACAACGTTC